>DATJNS010000213.1:0-6306 GCA_035507915.1 Candidatus Sulfotelmatobacter sp. | reverse complement strand
CGGCGCGCGCCACTGCACGGCATGGGGCTGCAGCGCTCGGCCGCGACGCGCCAGCTCGGGCGGCGTCAGCACGTCGCAGCTCGGCCACAGGCCGGTCTCGAGCGCGGCCGCGTAGCCCTCGGGCAGACCGTGCGCGCGCATCTTGCGCGCCGCCGCGGCGTGATCGTAGTCGAGCGCGTGGTGCGTGATCGCGATGCCGTCGTCGCGCGACGTCAGCACGCTGAACCAGCCGCGCGGCGTGCCGTCGTTCGCCGGCATGCCGACCACGCCGGCATTGTGCCACAGCCGCCCGGCGAGCTCGCGCGTGAACGGCAGGCCGCAATGGCCCGCGATCACGCCGTCGCAACCCGCCGCGGCGAGCTCCTCGGCGAGCGCGTCGTCGCTGTCGGCGAACACGAAGCGGCTGATCTCGCTCACGCCGCCGTGGATCGCGAGCAGGCGCCGACCGCCGATCGCGACCGCGATGCGGCGGGGCAGGGCGCCCATCCAGGCGCGGCTCGCCGCGTCGACCCGGTTGTTGGCGAACGGGTACCATTGCGTCGACAGCACCGCGCAGGCGCTACCCTCGGCGAAGCCGCAGCCGCAATCGGCGGCGTCGGCGGCGAGCGACTCCTCGCAGTTGCCCATCACGACGCGGATGCCGGCGTCGCGCACCAGGTCGATCACCGGCTGCGGATCGGCGCCGTAGGCGGCGAGGTCGCCGGTGCACAGCACGTGGTCGGGCGGGATCGCGCGCCGGCGCGCCTCGGCCAGCACCGCGACGGTCGCCTCGAGATTGCTGTACGGGCCGCCGAACACCAGCATCGGCCCGGTCGCCGTCATCGTCGCGGCGTCGCTCGTCTGCGTCATTCGTCGATCTCTGCGATGTCCGCGCCACTCTAGCGGCGTCCTCCGAAGGCGTCACGAGCGAGCAGCTCTCGCGCGCGAATCGATCGGCGGGGTTTACAGGCCGCGCGGCGGGCGGCGACACTGCCCCGGCGGAGGAAACGCGTGTGATCGAGGACGAGCTCGCCGGCGCCGCCGGGGCGCGCCGACGGCGCTGGCTGTTCGACGTGCCGGATTTCCGGCGGCTGTGGCTGGTCGGGCTCGTCGTGTTCTCGGTGCGCTGGCTCGAGATGCTGGCGGTCGGCGTGTTCGTCTATCAGCGCACCGGCTCGCCGTTCCTGGTCGCGCTGATGACCATGCTCCGCATGCTGCCGATGGCGCTGTTCGGCGCGGTCGCCGGCGTGGTGGCCGACCGGCTCGAGCGGCGCACGGCGCTGATCGTCGTCATCGTCCTGATGCTCTCGACCTCGTTGAGTCTGGCGCTGCTCGCGTTCGCCGGGCGCCTGGCGATCTGGCATCTGGCGGTCGCGAGCTTCATCAACGGCATGGCCTGGGCGACCGACAATCCGGTGCGCCGCGTGATGATCGGCGAGGTGATCGGGCCGGCGCGCATGAGCGCGGCGATGTCGGTCGACGTCGGCGCCAACACGGCGAGCCGCATGCTCGGGCCGACCGTCGGCGGCCTGCTGCTCGCCTCGATCGGCATCGACGGCGCGTTCGCGGTCAGCGTCGCCTTCTACCTGGCGGCGCTCGGCGCGGCGCTCAAGCTCGCCTATCGCAACAGCGCGCCGACGCGCCAGACCGGTTCGGTGCTGGCGCGCCTGCTCGAGGGGCTGAGCCTGGCGCGGCGCGACCGGCGCCTCAGCGGCACGCTGGTCGTCACGGTGATCTACAACGTGTTCGGCTGGCCGTTCACCAGCATGATCCCGGTGATCGGGCAGGACAGCCTGCACCTGCAGGCGCAGGGCATCGGCGTCCTCGCCAGCATGGACGGCGTCGGCGCCTGCGTCGGCGCCGTGCTGATCGCGCTCCTGTCGCGGCCGGCCTATTACACGCAGATCTACATCGGCGGCGTGGTCGTCTATCTCGTCATGCTGATCGTCGTCGCCCTGGTGCCGGACCCGGTGTCGGCCGGGCTCGTGCTGCTGGCGACCGGCCTGTCGAGCGTGTGCTTCAGCATCATGCAGGCGACGTTGGTGTATCTCGCCGCGCCGCCCGAGATGCGCTCGCGGCTCTACGGCATCCTGTCGCTGTGCATCGGCCTCGGCCCGATCGGCTTCCTGCATCTCGGCCTCATGGCCGACTGGATCGGCGCGCCCGACGCCGTGATCGTCAGCGGCCTCGAAGGCCTGGTCGCGATGGCGCTGACCTGGCGGTGGTGGCGACCGACGGGTCGCGCCGGCTGAGCCCTCAGGCGCCGCGCGGCGCGCGGCGGATCAGGCCGCGCTGCGGATCGTAGCCGAGCACGGCGAACAGGAAGAAGACGATGAAGCTGCCGACCACGACCAGCGCGGCGACCGGCGCGAGCCGGCCGTAGAGCGCGAAGCGGATCAGCTCGACCGCGTGGGTGAACGGGTTGAGGCGCGCCAGCCACCAGATCGCCGTCGAGCCGTCGTGCAGCCGCGCCAGCGGATAGAGCGCCGACGACACGAAGAACATCGGGAAGATCACGAAATTCATCGTGCCGGCGAAGTTCTCGAGCTGGCGGATGTGGACCGACAACAGCAGCCCGAGCGCGCCCAGCATCAGGCCGGACGCGACCAGCGCCGGCAGCACGGTGAGCCAGCCGGCGAGCGGCACGTTTGTGTCGAACATGAGGCTCAGCACCAGGAACGCGTAGGCCTGGACCAGCGACAACGCGGTGCCGGCCGCGAGCTTGCAGAGCAGCAGGTACCAGCGCGGCAGCGGCGCGGTCAGCAACAGGCGCATCACGCCCATCTCGCGGTCGTAGACCATGCCGAGCGCCGACTGCATCTCGTGGAACAAGAGCACGATGCCGAGCAGCCCCGGCACGGCATATTCGCGGTAGAGCACCGGTGCGTCGTAGGGCGGCGCGATCGCGCCGCCGAGCGCGGTCCGGAAGCCGGCGCCGACCACCACGAGCCACAGCAGCGGGCGCACCAGCGCCGAGAGGAGCCGGCCGCGCTGATGGACGAACTTCACGACCTCGCGTGTCGTCACGGCGGCGAGCGCGCGGGTCATGTGGGCGGGCGTCATCGCGGGGGCCGGCATGGCGCCAGAGTTGCGCCGCGCGCGCTCCGCTGTCCAGACTGCCGCCATGGGGGAAGCCGCGATCGACGACACGCCCGCGCTGGCCGTGCGCGACGTGACCAAGCGCTACGGCCGCGTGACCGCGCTCGCCGGCGTGAGCCTGACCGTGCGCGCGGGCGAGCTCGTCGCGCTGCTCGGGCCCAATGGCGCCGGCAAGACGACTCTGTTCCAGCTGCTGAGCGGCCTGTTCGTGCCCGACACCGGCGCGGTCGTCGTGATGGGTCACGACATGCGCGTCGACGCGGTGCCCGCGCTCGCCGGCCTCGGCATCGTGTTCCAGGCGCCGACCCTCGATCTCGAGCTGTCGGTGCGCGCCAATTTGCGCTTCCACGCCGGGCTGCACGGCCTGCCGGGCGCGTCGGCCGCGGCGCGCATCGCCGCCGACCTCGCGCGCCTGGGGCTGGCCGAGCGCGCCGACGATCCGGTGCGCGCGCTGAGCGGCGGCCAGCGCCGGCGCGTCGAGCTCGCGCGCGCCCTGCTGCACGAGCCGCGCGTGCTCCTGATGGACGAGCCGACCGTCGGGCTCGACCCGGCGAGCCGGCGCGACCTGATCGCGCTGGTGCGCGGCCTCACCGGCCAGCGCGGGCTCGCCGTGCTGTGGGCGACCCATCTGTGCGACGAGGCCGAGCAGGCGGACCGCGTCGTCGTGCTCGACCGCGGCAAGGTGCGGCGCGACGCGCCGCCCGCCGCGCTGATCGCCGAGACCGGCGGCGGCACGCTCGAGGCCGCCTTCCTCGCGCTCACCGGCGGCCGCGACGCCGCCGCCGTCGCCTGCTAGGTTATGTCGACACGACGAGGAAGGGGACGATGACCAAGGGATTTCGCCAAGTCGGGCGCGCCGAGATTCCGGGCGGCGGCCAGGTCACGGTGCAGGGCACCTTCGCCTATGTCGGCCATCTCGATCCGCCGCACGGCACGTCGATCCTCGACGTCAGCGACCCCAAGCATCCCGAGGTCGTCTCGACCATCATGCTGCCGGACTACATGCACTCCCACAAGGTGCGCGTGCATGGCGACGTGATGCTGGTCAACAACGAGGGCTACGGCAAGCCGCATCCCGATCTCAAGAGCGGGCTCAAGATCTACGACATCGCCGACAAGGCGCATCCGCGCGAGATCGGCTTCTATCCGTGCGTCGGCAAGGGCGTGCACCGCTTCACCTACGACGGCGACTACGCCTACATCTCGCCGACCGTGGAGGGCTGGCAGGGCAACGTCGCGATGATCCTCGACATGCGCGACCCCCGCAAGCCGACCGAGGTGTCGCGCTGGTGGATGCCCGGCCAGTGGATCGCCGGCGGCGAGAAACCGACCTGGGAGGGCACGCGCACGCGCTGCCACCATCCGATCCGGCTCGGCAACCGGCTCTATGTCAGCTATTGGCACGGCGGCTTCGGCATCGTCGACATCGAGGACATGACCAAGCCCAAGACGATCAGCATCCTGGACTGGAGCCCGCCCTATCCGTGCCCGACCCACACCGCGCTGCCGATCCCGCATTCGATCAAGGGCCGGCGCATTTTGGTGGTGACCGACGAGGAGGTGTCCGACCGGCTGTCGCCGACGCCCAACGCGTTCCTGTGGATCGTCGACATCACCGAGGAGACCAAGCCGATCCCGATCGCCACATATCGCGTGCCGCACGATCAGCCGTTCAACCGCGCGTGCTGGTTCGGCGCCCACCAGCCGCAGGAGCAGGTCGACGGCGACATCATCTTCGTCACGTGGTTCGGCGGCGGGCTGCGCGCGGTCGACATCTCCGACCCGTGGGCGCCCAAGGAGGTCGGGGCCTACATGCCCCAGCCGGGCAAGGGCCACTCGATCGTGCAGAGCAACGACGTCTATTACGACAAGTCGACCGGCCTGATCTATCTGATCGACCGGCTGGGCGGGCTCGACATCCTGGAGTTCGTCGGCTGACGCCAGACGGCCGCGAAGGGCCGGCTCAAAAAGAAACGGCCACCGCGCAACGACGCGCGGTGGCCGTGGTTCGAGAGGAGGCTACTGGCGGACGGCCGTGCCGACGACCACGCCCATCCCGCCGCCGACCGACTGTCCCAGGCACGAACAACCGCTGCCGACCGGGACGCAGCTCGAGCCGGTCGCCTGCGCGAGGTCGCAGGTGGCGCCACCCTGGCTCGCGGCCAACATACATTTGTTGGCGCAGCCGGCCGCTTGCGCGATCTGGGTGTGGCTGGCCATGAACGCCGTCACCGTCATGCCGTCCGCCCGGGCATACCCCGAGAACCCGACACCGATCAAAAGCGCTGCTAAAAAGGCGATACGCATCATTATGGGATCCCCCCAGTTTCTACATTGCACCGGGGGCACAATAACACGCTTTATCCGCGGGATATATGCCTAAGCGGATGCCCGGCGGCACCGTCCGGGGCGCGCTTTCGTCGCAGGGGGATTTGCCCGATGATCGCGGGCCGGCGGAGGGTCCGATGATCGGTGCCGGCGTGAAGACCACGGTGGCGGTCGCGCTGGTCGCGCTCGCGGCCGTCATGGCGGCACCGGCGGAGGCAACCGTGTGTGTCGAGAACGCGACGATCGCCGAGCTCGGCGCGGCGCTGGCGGCCGGGCGCACCAGCGCCAGCGCGCTCGCGCGCGCCTATCTGGCGCGCATCGAGGCCTATGATCGCGCCGGGCCGGCGCTCAACGCGGTGCGCGAGGTCAATCCGGACGCGCTCGCCATCGCGGCCGGACTCGACGGCGCCAAGCCCGACCCGCGCCGGCCGCTCGCCGGCATTCCGATCCTGATCAAGGACAACATCGCGACCGGCGACGCGCAGCACACCACGGCGGGCTCGCTGGCGCTCGCCGACGCGCACGCCAAGCGCGACGCCACCGTGGTGGCGCGGCTGCGGCGCGCCGGCGCCGTGATCCTCGGCAAGGTCAACCTGACCGAGTTCGCCAACATTCTCGCGGTCGGCATGCCGGCGGGCTACAGCTCGCTCGGGGGCCAGGTGCTCAACCCGTACGCGCCGGCGCGCGACGACAACTTCAGTCCCATCGTGTCGCCCGGCGGCTCGAGCGCGGGCTCGGCGGTCGCGGTCGCGGCCGGGCTGGCGGCCGCCGCGATCGGCACCGAGACCTCGGGGTCGCTGTTGTCGCCGGCGAGCCAGAACGGCGTCGTCACCGTCAAGCCGACGGTCGGGCTGATCAGCCGCGCCGGCATCGTGCCGATCGCCGAGAGCCAGGACACCG
>DATJNS010000212.1:0-4601 GCA_035507915.1 Candidatus Sulfotelmatobacter sp. | reverse complement strand
TGGCGGTCGAAAATGGCTGGACGGTCACGGGCGGGGAATCGGTCCGGTTCTCTCAAGTATTGTTGCGCGCTAATACTTGAAGGTGCTGGTGCGTTTCGCACATCTATACGTAATTTTTCCTTGCCGTTACGCCGAATTACGTCGTGAAATTCTCTAAAAACGCATTTATTTTGTACCTCCTGTCATTGGTATTTTGGTCGGAGGCGTGGATGAGCGAGATCGGAACCGGCGGCAAGGCGTCCAAGTCGGCCATGGCGGACGCCGCGCGACCGTTCAACCGCGAGGCGCTGGAGAGCGTCTTCCAGATGACCGACGCGATCCTCAGCGCGTGGCAATCGATGAACGAGGAGTGGCTGGGGCTGGTGCGCGCCGAGCTGGTCAACACCCGTCACCTCGCGCAATCGCTGGCGGAGTGCCGTGATCCTCTGGCGGCGATGGCGCTGCATCTGGACGGCGCGCAGGCGTCGCTGTCGCGCTACCTGAGCGCCGCCACCAAGTCGTCGAGCACGGTCACCTCGCTGGCGTCGCAGGCTTGGACGTCAGCCCGGGAACGCTCGCTCGCCGCCTGAGCCGGACCGGCTAGATCGCGCTCGCGCGCGCCTCACGCCGCGAGCGCTTCGAGGCAGGCGATCGGCAGCGCGGACAGGACGTCGGCGGCGGCCAGCGCATAATCGTCGTCGCGCTCGGCGGCCTCGACGCGCGCGCCGGTGACGAGATCGCGCCAGTGGCGCGCGCCGACACGGCACAACGCGGCATCCTGCCAGACCGCCGGCCCGGTCGGCAGCGCCGCCGCGTCCTCGGGGTCGACCAGGCGCGCGCAGCGCAGCGGCACAGCCACCAGCAGCGTGCGGTCGCCGGCGCGCCGCTGGAACGCGAGCAGATGCTCGGCGCGCGCGCCCGACGCCGCCAACGGTTGGTAGGCGCCGGCCTCGAAGAGCTCCGGATCGCGGCGGCGATGACCGAGCAGCGCGCGCAGCACCCGCTGCTTGATGCGGCCGTCGGGCCAGTCCGCGAGCAAGCGGTCGACCGGCGCGTTGGCGGCGAGACCGGCGCGGCGCGGCGCGTAGTCGACCGGCGCGCGGTTGTCCGGATCGACCAGGCTCAGATCCCAGAACTCGGTGCCCTGATAGGTGTCGGGCACCCCCGGGATGGTGAGGCGCAGCACGAGCTGGGCGAGGCCGTTGACCATGCCGAGCGCGGCGATGCGCTGCTGGAACGGCAGGAGGTCGGCGAGGAAGAGATTGGGCCGGCGGACGTCGAGGATGCGGCGGACGAACTCGGTCGTCGCGGTCTCGTAGTCCTGGTTGGGCTGGGTCCAGCTCGAGCGGTCCTTGGCTTCGCGCATCGCCTTGGTCACGTACGCGACGACGCGCTCGACGTATCGCGCGAGGTCCGGCCCCGCCGCGACCGCGTCCTTGAGCGCGAGCGGCCACGAGCCCACCAGGGTCTGATAGATCAGGTACTCGTCGTTGCGGCTCGGCGCCGGCCGACCCTCGACCTCGCGGCGTTGCCGGCGATTCAGGCGCCGCCAGTGCACGATGCGGCTGCCCCACGCCGCCGGCATCTCGGAGAGCAGGTTGAGCCGTGCGCGCACGTCCTCGCCGCGCTTGGTGTCGTGGGTCGCCGTCGCGATCAGGCTCGCGGGCGCGCTCGCGAGCCGCCGCTCGTTGAGATGGTGGAAGGCGGCCGGCGACACGCCGAACCGCCGCGGATCGCCGCCGACGTCGTTGAGCGATAGCAGCCGGTTGTAGCGATAGAGCGCGGTGTCCTCGAAGCCCTTGGCCATGACCGGCGCGGTCAGCTGCTGGAACTTGCGCACGAAGTCGGGCACGGCGGTCCGGCGCTCGGCGGGCGCGTGGGCCAAGGTCAGCACCGCGCGCAGGAAGTCGAAGATCGCCGGATCGGGCAGCCGGCTATGCTTGCTCGCCCGACCGATCGCCCAGTCGATGTGCTGGCGATCCTCCGCGCTGATCTCGCGCGGCGTGACGTAGGTGCGATAGACCGGAAACCACGCGATCGTCTCGATCAAGGCGCGGCGCAGCGCATCGAACGTGAAGTCGCGCGTCGTCAGGTCGCCGTCGGCGATGTGCTTGAGCTCGCGCGCCAGCACCTGGAGCTCGCTCGCCAGGTTCGCCTCGAGCACCAATGTCTTCGACTGGTACAAGACCTCGTCGAAGCTCTCGGTGCGGCCGGTGTAGCGCCGATAGACGCGATCGAGCGCGCGCTCGGCGTCGGCCTCGACGAACAGGCCGTTGATCTGGTTGAGCACCTCGTAGCCGGTGGTGCCGGAGACCGGCCATGCGGCGGGCAGCTGCTCGTGCGCGGCGAGGATCTTCTCGACGACGAGGTAGAGGTCCGGACCCGCGCGATCGACGACGCGGCGGCAGTACTGCGCGGGATCGGCGAGCCCGTCGATGTGATCGATGCGCAGCCCGTGCAGCCGGCCGGCATCGATCAGCTCGAACACCAGGCGGTGCACGTGGTCGAACAGCGCGCGGTTCTCCATGCGCAGGCCGGCGAGCTCGTTGATGTCGAAGAAGCGTCTGTAGTTGATCTCGCCGGCGACGCGCCAATAGGCGATCCGCCAGCTCTGGGTCTCCATGATCCGGTGCAGCGCGTCGAAGCTGTCGGGCTTGCCGGGCTCGCCGTTGATCAGCGCCAGCGCACCGTCGAGCGCCTGGCGCACGCGCGCCGAGCGCTCGACCAGGCCCGCCAGGCGCAGCTTGAGGCCGTCGGCCGGCCGGTCGTCGCGCGCGGCGTCGCGCGGATCGAGCGCGCGCAGATCGCCGATCAGGCTACCGAGCTCGACGATCTCTTGGTTCCCGGGCGCCTGGTTTTCGGGATCGGCCGCGACCGCGAGCGCCAGCACGGCATCGAGGATGACGGGATAATCGAGCGGGCAGACCGGCAGGCGATGGTCGAAATACCAGACGCTGAAGCTGCCCTGGACGGGATCGAACGCGAGGCGCAGCTCGCCCGCGTGCAGCGCCTCGCCGTAGTGGCGGCCGAGGATCGGCAGCAGCAGCCGGTCGCGGCCGGCATCGAAGCGCGGACGCCAGTCGATGTCGAAATAGTCCGCGTAGCGCGAGCTCTTGCCCCACTCCAGCACGTCGAGCCACCAGGCGTTGTCGGCGGCGCCGACGCCCATGTGGTTGGGCACGAAGTCGGTGATGTGACCCATGCCGTGGCGCGCCAGCGCGTCGGTCAGCGCCTGGAAGCCCGCCGCGCCGCCGAGCTCGGGATTGAGGGCGGTGTGATCGACGATGTCGTAGCCGTGCAGGCTGCCGGGCCGCGCCGTCAGGTAGGGCGACGCGTACAGGTGGCTGACGCCGAGCTCGGCCAGGTAGGGCACCAGCGCGGCGGCGTCGTGGAACGTGAAGTGCTTGTTGAGCTGAACGCGATAGGTCGCGGTCGGTCGCGCCAGCGGCCCGGCGAGGTCGGACGGGCGCGGACGCTCGCGCGCGATCGCCTCGGCCGTCGTCGCGAGCGGGCCGTCGGGCGCGAACAGCGCGACCAGGTCGACCGGCAGCTTGCGCCGCCAATTGGGATGCTGGTCGGTCGTGCCCGGCAGGTTCGCCTGCTCGACCAGCCCCAACGCGTCCTCGAGCTGGATCATCAGCACGCTCGCCGGGCTGCGCGCGAGAAACCGCTGGATCGCGAGCACCGGCGCCGCGTCGTCGGCGCTGCCGTCGAGCAGGCCCTGCGCGGCCAAGGCGGTCGCCAGGCGCCGGCGATCCTCCATCCGCGCCGCGCGGTCCGCGGCGAGGCGCTCGGATGCGCCGGGCAGTCCGAGAGCGGCGCGCAACGCGAGGTCGCTCGCCTGCCACCAGCCCCGGACGGTCGGCAGATCGTGCGTGCTCGCTGCCGCCAGCGCCAACGCGGGATAGCGGTCGGGCGGCGTGAAACCGCCGTCCGCCTCGCGCTCGAAGTAGATCAGCCGATAAGACAGCATGCCCGCGGCGGCGCAGGCGTCGCGGAAACCGTCCGGTGCGGTGCCGAGATCCTCGCCGATCACCAGGCAGCGGTGGCGCTGGCTTTCGAGCTTGAGCACGGCGAGCAGGACCGCGAGCGGATAGGCGACGTAGGCGCCCGCGTCCGCGGTGCAGCCGTCGGGCACCCAGAACAGGCGCATCAGGGCGAACGCATGATCGATGCGCAACGCCCCGGCGTGCACCATGTTGGCGCGCAGCAGTTCGACGAACGGCCGGCACGCGGCGTCGGCCAGCCGGTCCGGCGCGAGCGGCGGCAAGCCCCAGCGCTGGCCTGCGGGATTGAAGATGTCGGGTGGCGCGCCGATCGCGACGCGCGCCGCGAAACGCGCTGGGTCGAGCCAGATCTCCGCGCCGGCAGCGTCCGCGCCGACCGCAAGATCGCGGTAGAGCCCGATCGCCATGCCGGCGCGGCGCGCCGCCGTCTGTGCCGCGGCGAGCTGTCGGTCCGCCTGCCACTGCAGCCAGGCATGGAAGGCGATGCGATGCGCGTGGGCGGCCGCGAACGCGCCCACCGCGTCCGATTCCGGATCGCGATACTCCGGCGGCCAGGCCCGCCACCAGGCGGGCGGCTCCGGCAGCGCGGCGAAATGCTCGGACAGCGCCTCGAAC
>DATJNS010000211.1:0-3268 GCA_035507915.1 Candidatus Sulfotelmatobacter sp. | reverse complement strand
CGCGCCCGCGCGGCCCGAGCACGCGACCACGCTCGCGGTGCGGCCCGAGCAGCTCAAGCTCGTGCCGCCCGGTGCGCCCGTGCTCGACCGCAATGCGCTGCCCGCGCGCGTCGTCGAGGCTCGCTTCGCCGGCAACCTGATGCATTGCGACGTCGTGCTCGCCGACGGCGCCACGCTGCTGGTCGAGACCTCGCCCGACGACCCGCTCGCGCGCGCCGGCGCCGACGTGCAGATCGCCTGGAGCTACGACCGCTGCGCCCTGCTCGAGGACGACACCTGACCGATCGAGGAAATCCGATGCGACAGCCCGACGACCTCTTCGCGCCGATCCACTACGCCGCCGTGCGCCGGCCGGTGGCGGAGGCCAGCAACCTGCCGCCCTGGTGCTACACGTCGCCCGCTTTCTTCGAGCGCGAGGTCGAGCGGATCTTCCGCACCGAATGGAACTTCGTCGGGCGCGCCGAGCGCATCGCCGAGCCGGGCGACTACTTCGCCGTGGAGATCGCGGGCGTGCCGGTCCTGGTCGTGCGCGGCGCCGACGGCGTCGTACGCGCGTTCTCGAACATCTGCCGGCACCGCGGCTGCATCGTCGCGCGCGGCGAGGGCAACTGCCGGCAGTTCGTCTGCCCCTACCACGCCTGGACCTACGCCCTGTCGGGCGAGCTCACCGCCGCGCCGACCGACATGGACGACGCGGTCGGGTTTTCGCTGGGCGACAACGGTCTCGTGCCAATCCGCCTGGAGACCTGGGCCGGCTTCATGTTCGTCAACTTCCGCGCCGCCGCGCCGCCGCTGGCGCGGCATCTCGGCAACCTGCCGCAGCTCCTGGCGCGCTACGACTGCGCCAACCTGGTGCTGGCGCGCCGCCTCGAGTACGACGTGGCGTGCAACTGGAAGTTCTACGTCGAGAACCTGAAGGACGCGCTGCACGTCGCCACCGTGCACGGCAACTCGATCAGCCGCTACGCCTCGCCGCGCAAATACTGGCGCGAGGTGCAGCAGACCAGCGGCAACATCGTCAGCACCTTCATGGGCTATCCGGGCAGCGCCGCGCTGCTCAAGGGCGATACCGGCTTCCCGATGATCCGGTCGCTGGACGAGGCCACCGCGGGCACCACCGCGCCGCTGGTCTTCCCGGGCACCTACATCAGCTGCACGGTCGATTGCGCGTGGTACCTGAACGTCAACCCGGTCGACGTCGGGCACATCCGGCTCGAGCAGGGCGCCTTGTTCCCGCGCGAGACGGTGGCGCGGCCCGATTTTGCCGAGGTATCGCAGAAATATTTCCGGCGCTTCGACATGACCCAGGCTGAGGACAATGAGATCTGCGAGCTGCAGCACCGCGGCCTGTCGTCGCCACTGAGCCGCGCCGGCCGCTACTCGACCAAGGAAGCGCTCGTGCACCAGACGGTGAACTGGATCCTCGACCGCGTGCTCGATGCCGCCTAGCGCCGCGGCGCGTCCGGCGGCGCCCGGTATCCAGGCGCGCTGGGGCCTGCTGCTCGCGGTGCCGCTCGCCTTCTCGGTCGGGCTCCTCGTCGCGACCCAGATCGTGTTCGTGCGCGTCAGCTTCTTTCGCGACCTGCGGCTCGGCCGCATCGACGATACGTTCCAGCTGACCAACTACGTCGCGATCGTCACCGATCCCTTCTACCTGCGCTCGCTCGGGCTCACGGTCGAAATTTCGGCGGTCGTGGCGGCGCTCGCGCTCGCGATGGGCTATCCGGTCGCCTACGCGCTGGCCCGCATGCGGCCGCGATGGTCGACGGCTCTCGTCACATTGGCGGCGATCTCGGGCTTCATCACCATCGTCATCAAGGTGCTGGGGCTCACCATCATCTTCGCCGCCGACGGGCCGCTCAACCGGCTGCTGCGCGGCCTCGACCTGATCGCCCAGCCGATCAATCTCTACGGCTCGGTCGGCGGCGTGGTGATCGGCCAGCTGCTCTACACGCTGCCCTTCATGATCCTGATGCTGTTCGGCGTCATGCAGGCGATCCCGCGCTCGCTCGAGGACGCCGCCGAGATCCACGGCGCCTCGCGCTGGCGCGTGATGTGGCGTGTCGTGCTGCCGCTCAGCCTGCCGGGCGTGGTCGGCGGCGCGCTCGTCGTCTTCAATCTGGCGATGGGCGCCTTCACATCGGCCGCGCTGCTCGGCGGCGGCCGCGTGCTGACATTGCCGGTGGTGATCCAGCAGGCGATCCTGGTCGAGACCAGGTACGCGATGGCGGGCGCCCTGTCGGCCGTGCTGCTGGTCGTCGTGCTGCTCGTCAATCTCCTCTCGGTGCTGCTGGCGTCGCGCCTGCGTCGTGCCCAGGGCGGTCTGGTATGACGCGGGCCGTCGCGGGGCGGCGCCTGCGCGCGGCGGCGTTGGTGACATGCGTCGTCGCGGTCTACGGCTTCCTGTTCGCGCCCCTGGTCGTCGTGGTCGGCGCATCGTTCGACGGCGGCCCGCACGCCTTCCTGAATTTCCCGCCGCACGACCTGTCGCTCGCCTGGTACTGGCAGATCCCGGAGCGCTATTTCACGGCGCTCGCGGTCAGCCTCGCGCTCGGTATCGTGACGGCGCTGGCGAGCGCGAGCCTGGGCGTGCTCGCGGCGCTGGCCCTGGTGCGCAGCAGCTGGCGCGCCAAGGCCGCGATCGCCGCGCTGTTCCGCGCGCCGCTGCAGCTGCCCCTGATCGTGACGGGCTTCGCGTTTCTCCAGCTCTACTATCTCGTCGGCGGGTGGACCGGCGTCTATCTGATGGGCACGTTCGCGGGGCTCGGCGTGGCGCACGTCTTCATCACCTTGCCCTACGTGTTCGGCACCACGGTCGCGGTCTTGCAAGGCTTCAACGCCAGTCTCGAGGAGGCCGCGCTCAGCCTCGGCGCCAGCCGTTGGCGTGCCTTCCGACGCGTGACCCTGCCCCTGATCCTGCCCGGCGCGTTCGCCGGCGCGCTCTACGCCTTCATCGTGTCGTTCGGCGACGTGCCGGTCTCGATGTTCCTCGCCGGCACGCGCTACGTCACGTTCCCGGTCGAGATGTTCTTCGGCCTCGAGCTCGACTTCGACCCGTCGATCCTCGCGATGTCGACCCTGATCCTGGTCGGCTCGTTCGCGGTCATCTGGGTGTTCCAGCGCGCCGTCGGGCTCGATAGGCTGGTGGGCGCGAGCGGCGGCAGCTGACGCGATCCGGCTTTCGTAAGGCTGAGCGAGGTCACCATGACGATTCCGACGATTGCCGAGGCATCGCGCCTGATCGCGCGCAAGGAGCTGTCCCCGGTCG
>DATJNS010000210.1:0-17571 GCA_035507915.1 Candidatus Sulfotelmatobacter sp. | reverse complement strand
GCGAGCGCGGCCGCGACGAAGAACAGCACGACGGCGAGGCCGACCATGGCGGCCGGCCGGACCGCGAGCCGGCGCAGCGCCGAGGGACGCGCGGGCGCGTCGGTGTCGGGAAACGCCGCCGCGGTCATCCGCGCAGCCTCGGATTGATTAGGAAATACGCGAGGTCGGCGCCGAGGTTGAGCAGGATGTAGGCCGAGGCGGTGAACAGCACGACGCCCTGCACGACGGCGTAGTCGCGATTGAACACCGCGTCGACGATCAGCTTGCCGAAGCCCGGGATGTTGAACACCGACTCGGTCAGCACGGCGCCCGACATCAGGTCGCCGAGATAGAGCGCGCCCAGGGTGACGACGGGAATCAGCGCGTTGCGCAGCGCGTGCTTGATCACCACCGTGCGCTCGAGCAGGCCCTTGGCGCGCGCGGTGCGCACGTAGTCGCTGCCCAGCACGCCCAGCATCGCGCTGCGGGTGTGGCGCATCATCACGGCGGTGACGCCGCCGCCGAGCACGAGCGCCGGCATGATCATGGCCTCGAGATTGGCGCCCACGCCGTCGGCCGGGCTGACGAAACCGCCCGGCGGCAGGAGGCCCCATTTCACCGAGACGAGCAGGATCAGCATGATGCCGAGCCAGAAGTGCGGGATCGACAGGCCCGACAGTCCGATCACATTGGCGAGATGGTCCCACACGCTGTCGCGCTTGACGGCCGAGATCACGCCGGCCGGGATGCCGATCACGAGCGCGACCAGCATCGCGAGCGCGGCGAGCTCGATGGTGACCGGCAGCTTCGTCAACACGAGCTCGGTCACCGGCTCGTTGCTCTTGAGCGAGATGCCGAGATCGCCGTGCAGCGCGCCGCCCAGCCAGTAGGCGTATTGGATGGGCGCGGGCTGGTCGAGGTGGTACTTGGCGCGGATCGTCGCCAGCACCGCGGGGTCGCGCACCTCGCCCGACAGTGCGAGCGCCGGGTCGCCGGGCAGCAGCTGCTGCAGCCCGAACACGATCACGGTGACGATCAGCAGGGTCGGGACGCTGATCGCCAGGCGGCGCAGCAGGAAGGCGTTCAAGAGTGTGGTCGCTCGCGCGCGTCCGAAGGCGCTCGCGCCTTCGGCTGCCGCGTGCGCCCGCCAACCCAGGCGCGCGAGCGCCTCACTGCAGCGTCAATCCGGCGAGGCGGATCAGCCCGTCGGGGTTGGCCACGAAGCCCTTGAGCTTGGTCGACATGGCGAACAGCCACTTGCGGTGGAACAGATAGATGATGTGGCGGTCCTTCAGATACAGCTCCGCCGCCTGGCCGTAGAGCTTGGCGCGTCCCGCCTCGTCGAGCGTCTCGCGCGCCGCGTCGAGCAGCCGGTCGACCTCCGGGTTGTGGTACTTGGAGAAGTTGAGCGACCCGGTGCTGTGCTGGAAATTGTAGATGTTGCCGTCGGGATCGATGCGGCCGCTCCAGCCGATCAGGAAGGCCTCGAAATTGCCCTTGGTCTCCTCCTGCAGCGCAGTCGCGAACTCGACGACCGACAGCTTGAGGGCGATGCCGGTCTCCTGCGCCATCGATTGCAGCACCTGCGCGACCGCCTGATCCTCCGAGGTGCTCGGCACCATCAGGTCGATCGTCGGGGCGGGCTGGCCGGCGGCGGCGAGCAACGCCTTCGCCTTGGCGACGTCGCGCTTGGGAATCGGCACCGCGCCGGCATAGTACGGGCTCTCCGGCGGCACCGGCTGGTTGCCCGACAGGAAGGCGCCGTTGAACACGACCTGGTTGATCGCGTCGCGATCGATGCTGAGCTCGAGCGCCTCGCGCACGCGCGGATCGGCGAGCGGCCCCTTGCTGCGCGGCCCGTTGGCCATGTTGATCGTGATGCCCTGATAGGCGAGGCCGGTGATCTCGCTCACCGACAGACGGCGATCCTGGCGCACCTGCTCGACGTCGGTCGGCGCCAGCCGCTCGATCATGTCGAGGTTGCCGCCCTGCAGGTTGGCGAGCCTGACCGTGCTGTCGGGAATCGGTTGGTAGATCACGCGGTCGAAGTGGAATGCGTCCTTGTTCCAGTAGTCGGCGAAGCGCTCGAGCACGATGCGGTCCTGGGCGACCCGCTCGACGAACTTGTAGGGGCCGGCGCACACCGGATGGTTGGCGAACGCCGCGCCCGCCGCCTTGGCGGCGTTGGGCGCCACCATCATGCCGGCGCGATCGGCGAGCTGGGCGAGCAGCGGCGCCGACGGCTTGCTGAGATTGAAGCGCACGGTATGGGCGTCGATCACGTCGACGCCGACGATCTCGTTGATCTCGGACTTGCGCCGCGACTCCGGCAGGGTGAGCTTGCGTTCCATGTTGTACTTGACCGCTGCGGCGTCGAACGGCTCGCCGTCGTGGAACGTGACGCCCTGGCGCAAGGTGAAGGTGATCGACTTTTGGTCGTCGGCCCATTTCCACGCCGTGGCGAGCTGCGGCTGATAGGCGAGCTTGGTGTCGTAGTCGATCAGCTTGTCGCACAGGCCGGCGAACACGATGCGGCCGACGAAGGTGCGCGCCTGGTCGGGATCCAGCCCGTCGGGATCCTCGGCGAGGCCGATGCGCAGGGTCTGCGCCGCCGCGGAGCCGCAAAGCAGCGCGGCGGACAAGAGCGTCGTCGCGGCGAGATGTCGATAGTCCATGACCAGGCCTCCTGAGCGCGCTCGCTTCTTGTACCCCCCTCCCCACCCTCCCCCTCAAGGGGGGAGGGTGCGGGTGGTGGGATTGGTGCCGCCGGGACACCCTGACTCCTTCCCCCCTTGAGGGGGAAGGTCGGGATGGGGGGTGAGAGTGCTCACGCGAAAACCGCCTAACGCGCGCCCACGCGGAAATATTCCTGGAGCCGGCGCAGCCGGTCGGCGCTGCCGTTCGCCGCGGCAGCCGGGGCGGCGGCAGCCGGGGCGGCGGCATCTGCGGGCGGCGCGATCTCGTGCCAGAAATGGCAGGCGGTGGCGTGGCCGTCGTCGTCGGCCTCGAGCCGCGGCGCCTCGGTCGTGCAGCGCGCGCGGGCGTGCGGGCAGCGCGGGTGGAAGCGGCAGCCTTGCGGCGGGTCGATCGGATTGGGCACGTCGCCCTCGAGCCGCGTGCGCCGCGCCGCGCGCGCCCGGTTGGCCGCCGGATCGGGCGCCGGCACCGCGCCGAGCAGCGCATGCGTGTAGGGATGGCGCGGCGCCGCGAACAGCCGCGCGCGGTCGGCGAGCTCGACGATCTTGCCGAGATACATCACGGCGACGCGGTCGGCGACGTGGTGGACTACCGCGAGGTCGTGCGAGATGAACAGGTAGCTCAAGCCCAGGCGGCGCTGCAGGTCGCCCATCAGGTTGATGACCTGCGCACGCACCGACACGTCGAGCGCGGACACCGGCTCGTCGGCGACGATCAGGCGCGGACCCGCGGCGAGCGCGCGCGCGATGCCGATGCGTTGGCGTTGGCCGCCGGAGAACTCGTGCGGGTAGCGTGTGACGTGGCGCGGCGCCAGGCCGACCAGGCCGAGCAGCTCGGCGACGCGCCGCGCCCGCGCCGCCGCGTCGCCCAGGCGATGCAGCAGCAGCGGCTCGCCGACGATCTCGCCCACGGTCATGCGCGGATTGAGCGACGCGTAGGGGTCCTGGAACACGAGCTGCATCGCGCCGCGCAGTTTGCGCAGCGCCTCGGCGTCGAGCGCGAACACGTCCTGGCCGTCGAACCACACGCGCCCGGCGGTCGGCTCGATGAGGCGCAGGATCAGACGCCCGGTCGTGCTCTTGCCGCAGCCCGACTCGCCGACCAGCGCCAGGCTCTCGCCGGCCGCGATCGTGAAGCTGACGCCGTCAACCGCCTTGACGGTGCCGACCTGGCGCTCGATCAGCATGCCCCGGCGGATCGGGAAGTGGACCGTGAGGTCCTCGACGCGCAGCAGCGGCTCGGCCATCAGGGCATCCCGGCCGTCAGCACGCTCGGCTCGAGCGGCGCGCGCCAGCACGCGGCGTGCTGGCCCGCTTGCACCTCGACCAGCGGCGGCTCGGCGTCGCGGCAGCGCGGCTCGACGAACGGGCAGCGCGGATGGAAGCGGCAGCCGGCGGGCAGCGCGATCGGATTGGGCGGCGCGCCCTCGATCGCGGCGAGCCGCTGCGGCGCCGCGCCGTCGCGCGCCGCGTCGCCGCCGCGATCGCTGCCGGGCACGCCGGGCAGCGAGCCCAGCAGGCCGATCGTGTAGGGATGCTGCGGCGTCGCGAACAAGGCGTCGATCGGCGCGCGCTCGACGATCTTGCCGCCGTACATCACGACGACCTCGTCGCACAGCTCGGCGACCACGCCGAGATCGTGGGTGATCAGGATCAGCGCCATGCCGAGATCGCGCCGCAGGTCGCGCAGCAGGTCGAGGATCTGCGCCTGGATGGTGACGTCGAGCGCGGTGGTCGGCTCGTCGGCGATCAGGAGCTGCGGCCGGCAGGCGAGCGCCATCGCGATCATGGCGCGCTGGCGCATGCCGCCCGACAGGCGGTGCGGATAGTCGTCGACGCGCTGCTCGGGCGCCGGGATGCCGACGCGCCGAATCAGCTCGACGGCACGCGCGCGCGCCGCCGCGCGGCCGACGTCGTCGTGGCGCAGGATCACCTCGATGATCTGCTCGCCCACGGTGTAGGCCGGGTTCAGCGAGGTCATGGGCTCCTGGAACACCATGGCGATGCGGTCGCCGCGCAGATCGCGCAGCGCCGCCGCGTCCAGCCGCAGCAGGTCGCGGCCGTCGAACCACACCTCGCCGGCGATGCGCTCGGCCGGCGGGCGCGGCACCAGCCCCAGGATCGACAGCGCGGTCACGCTCTTGCCGCAGCCCGACTCGCCGACGATGCCGAGCGTGCGGCCGGCCGCGACCGCGAAGCTGACGCCGTCGACCGCGCGCACCAGGCCTTCCGGCGTGCGCAGGTGCGTCGCGAGCGCGCGCACCTCCAGCAGCGGTGGGGTTGTGCCGGCGACCATTCTCATTCCGTCATGCTCGGGCTTGTCCCGAGCATCCACGTCTCCTTCGCGTCGGATGGAAGAAAGGCGTGGATCCTCGGCACAAGGCCGAGGATGACGGATCGAGGTGCTGCACCGTCGTACCTCGACTACGCTCAATGCTGCGCCAGCGCGGCCTTGATGCCTGCCTCGATCACTGCGCGGTCGAAGATGCCGGCGGGATGCGCGCGCGTCGGCAGGAAGCGCCGGAACGGCGTGAAGTAGGTTTCGCTGACGTGATAGAGCCGGAGCAGCTCGGCCAGCGGATCGACGTGGTCGTCGACCCGCAGATCGAGGTCGGGATAGTCCTCGGTCGAGTGGATCAGGAGCGCGGCCGACTGCTTGCCGCGCTTGTCGCCGCCGACCGCCTCGCCGGCCTCGAGCGCCCGGATCAGGCGTTCGGCGAACGGCCGGCCGATGCTGCGATCATAGGCCTGCGCGGTCGCCTCGAGCACGACCGGCCCGACCAGCATGTTGCCGGCGATCGAGTAGTCCTCGGCGTGGGTCTCGCCGCACCACTCGATGCACGCCGAGCCGGTGTGCGACGCGGTGCGCCCGCTGCGATCGATCACGTGCAGTTGACGGTGCGCCGCGCCGGCGTCCGCCGCGATCAGGCGCTGCACGACCTCGGCGGCCGGCACGCCTTCGCCCAGGAGCTTGAGGCCGTGCGGCCCGTACATCGGATTGACCAGCGCCTGCGTGCACAGCGCGCCGGTTCCGCTCATGGCATGCGGACACAGCGCCCCGACGGCGAAGAACCGAGTCGCGACCGCGATCCCGAACGCGCCGGTCGGCGGATCGCGCGCAATGATCGACCACGTCATGCCCCACTCCCCAGCGCGTTGCGCCTATGGCTTTATCCCCGCGCCCGGCGTGCGGGCGCGCAAGATCTGTACCATGCCGGTGGGGCGTGACGGCTACTTCTTGTGCGGCGTCCCGGCGTTGTCGGGGCCGTCCGCCGGCTTGCGGTGCAGCGCCGGATCCTCGCCGTGCGCGTGGCGTTTGCCCTCGGCTTCGGCGCTGCGCAGCGCATCGCCCTCGCGCCCTTCGACGGCACGCTTGGCCTCGCGGGCCTTCGCGCCGACCTTGCCGGATTTCGCGGTCTTCTCGGCCGCGCGGTCGTACTCGCGCGTCGCCGTGTAGCTGCCTTCGCCCTCGACCTTGGGGTCCTTGCGGCGCGTATCGTCGCTCATCGCGTCCTCCATGCCTGTCGGACGGAGAACGGGGTTCGGGGCGTCGTCGGTTCCCCGTCGGCGCCCGCGATGCCGCTTGCCTGCCGACCGGCGCAGGCGCCTAATCGCGTCCAGCCGCAACCAGGGTCTCGTTTCGGTCGCAGACGCGCCATGATGCCGAGGACAGCCTCGATCGCCGCAGCCATGCTGGCGGGTGTGCTCGCCGTGGCGGCGGTGGTCGTCCTTGCCCCGGTCGGCCGTCAGGCCGATTCGTCGTCGCGCACCGATCGCGAGGACCTGGCGACGGTCGCGGCTGGCCGCGCCCTCTACGATACCAACTGCGCCGCGTGCCACGGCGCCCACCTGGAGGGACAGCCCAACTGGCAGACCGTGGGGCCGGACGGCAAGGTCTTGGCGCCGCCGCACGACGCCACGGGCCACACCTGGCAGCACACCGACGACGAGCTGTTTCGATTGACGAAGTTCAGCGTCAAAGACGTCGCGCCGGAAGGCTACGTCTCCGATATGCCGGCATTCGCCGACACGCTGTCGGACGAGCAGATCTGGGCGGTGCTTGCGTTCATCAAGAGTAGCTGGCCGCCCGATATCCGTGCCTATCAGGCGATGATCACCAACCCCACCGCGGCCCAGGCGTCGGCTCTGGGCAGCGACTGGCGTTTCCCGCCGCTGTGCAAAGAACCGTCGCGCGCGCTGGCAGCGGCGCGCCAGCGCGCCGTGAAAGGGGAGAGCGCCGCGTCGGTCTCCCGATGAGCCTTCCCGGGGAGCGTCGTCACGACAGGACTTGCAGCAGCTTCGCCCGCATCGCCTCGGGCGTCGCCTCTCCGGTGAAATTGGTGACGAAGCGCCCGTCGGGATCCATCAGATAGATCACTGAGCTGTGGGCCATCCCGTAGTCCGGCCCCGTTTCGTTGTCGCGCCGGTAGTAGACCCTGAAGACCTTGGCCGCTTCGGCGATTTGCGCGGCCGATCCCGTGAGGCCGATGATGCCGGCGTCGAACGCCGCGGTGTAGTCCTTCAGCACCGCGGGCGTGTCGCGCTGGGGATCCACGGTGATGAACAGAGGCTGGATCTTGCTGCGCAGCGGGCCGAGGTCCGACAGAGCCTCCGCGATGTCGCTGAGCGCGGTCGGACAGGCGTCCGGGCAGTGCGTGTAGCCGAAATAGATCAGCAGCCATTTGCCCCGATAGGCCGCATCGGTGACCGTCTGGCCGTCCTGATCGATCAGTTCGAACGGGCCGCCGATCGCCGCGGCAGGGGTGGCAACGCGGGGGGGAGGGCGCGTGATCTCGACGTAGCCGATCACGCCAGCGGCGAGCACCGCGAAACCGAGAAGGCATGCGATCAGCACGCGTCGGCCGTCGCGTAGGCCTCGCCGGCCGATCGGTCGCGGGTGTGCCTTCCGGGCCATCGCGCTAGCGCGAGGTCTTGGGCGAGCCGGCGAGCTTGCGGCGCACCGCTGCCGCGTCCCACTCCGGATCGAGCGAGACCCCTGCCGACAGGTCGAGCGCGCGCTGCCAGTGTGTCCGCGCGTCGTCGCGGCGATCAAGCGCCGCCAGAATGTCGCCCAGGCGATCCTCGCAGCTCGCGCAGTCGGGGCTGAGCGCGACCGCGCGTTGCTGCTCCGTCAGCGCGCGTTGCGGCTGGCCGCGCAGCAGCAGCACCCGCGCCAGCGTGTCGCGATACGTGCCGTCTTCCGGTGCCTGCGCGACCGCCCGCTCGGCCCAGCGCTGTGCCTCGTCGAGCGCGCGCTCGGTCGTCGCGAGATGCCAGGCCAGCGCATTCATGCCTTGCGCGCTGCCCTGGGCGGCCGCCAACCGATAAAGCCGGAGTGCCTCGGCCGGGTCCTTGGGCAAGCCTTGCCCGGTCTCGTAGACATAGCCGAGATAGGTCTCGCCGGCAGGCTCTGCGGCGGCGGCCGCGAGGCGGAACAGCCGGATCGCCTCGCCGGAGTTCATGATGACGCCGCGCCCCGTGAAATAGAGCACGCCGAGGCGCGCTTCGGCCGCGGGGTCGCCGTCGTTCGCGCGAGCGCACAGGCCGCGCTCGGCAGCGCCGCGGAACGCGCCGCAGTCGAGCGGCGGATCGGGACGCGACTGCGCGGCCGTCGCGCCGGCGACCAAGCACGCCGCGATGGCCAGCGTCGCCGCTGGTCCGACCGGCCGGGCGCGCGTCTGGCTCAACGGCGTCCGCCGCCGCCCATGCCGACCATCGGCGGCACCACGGTGGCCACCAGCGGATAGGCGCGCAGCGCCTGCTGTACTCGGTTGCCCTTCGCGCCCATGCAGGAAGCATAGCGCGCGTCATAACGCTGTTGCGGCGTGGCGCCGGCGGGCGCGCTCTCGCTCGCCGCCGCAGCGGCCGCCTGCCGGCATGCGACATCGTCCTCGCCGAACGCGGTGACGCTCTTGTCATGGCCCGCGGTGGCGACGACGCCGGGTGCCGACGGCGGCCCGGCCGGCGCGCAGGCGGCCAATGCCAGCGCCGCGATCATGGCCCCGTGCGGCCTCAGCAGCCGCGCCGTCACGGCGTCGCCTTCGGTTTGTCCTGCGGCAACAGCGGCAGCACTGCGGCGGCGAGGCTCTGCTCGGTGACGCCGGTCTCGTCCGGCTGGAGCTTGGCGCGCACCACGCCCTGGGCGTCGATCACGTAGGTGATCGGCAGTGCCGTCGGGCGGCCGAAACCATTGGGCCGGGCATCGCGCATCATCGCCGCGGGGTAGGCGTAGGCTTCCATCATCTTGCGCGCGGCGTCGCGCTCGCGTGGCACGTCGGCGCTCAACCCGATCATCTCGAGGCCGCGGTCGTGGTAGCGGCGATAAAACGCGTCGAGCGCCGGCATCTCGGCACGGCAGGGCGGGCACCAGGTCGCCCAGTAATTGACGATCACGACCTTGCCGCGCAGCGCGCCGAGGTCGAACGGCTTGCCGTTGAGCTCCTCGACCGCCAGCGGCGGCGCCGGCTGGCCGACGTCGACCGCCGCATGGGCGTTCGCGCCGGCCAGGGCGAGGAATCCCGCGACGAGCCCGAGCGGCACACAGCTTCTCCGCATCCCGAAAGCTCCCGTCCTAGAAGTTGATGCTGGCGATCACCTTGAAGAGCTCATAGGCGACGATTTGGTAACCGTTGGTGTGCGTGTAAACCGGCAGCGCGACGTCGGCATAGAGCCGATAGCGGCCGACATCCATCTCCATGCCGGGCGACAGATAGACGCGCTGATAACCGCTGTCGGCGAAGTCGGCTTCCTGCCCGACGTCGCGCCAGCGCCACGACACCTTGGTTTGCGCGATCGGCACTAGCTTGATCGCGTCGTTCATCACGGTCCAATCGTTGAAGTAGACGCCCAGCAGCCCATCGATTTCGGTGCCCGGGCGATAGTCGGTGGTCTTGAGCACGGGCTGGTCGATCTGCCCATTGGCGAACCAGTTCCATTTATTGTCCGCTGTCAACTGGCCGACGTGATAGCCGCCGAGCAGCACGTCCGTGCTCCCGGTGCCGATCTGGCTGTCGCGGTCGAGGCCGTTGGCGGTGTCGCTGCCGGTCGGCAGCTTGAGGCCGAAGGTGAGCCCCGTCGACAGATCCTCCGAGAAGCCGGTGTACATGCCCCGGATGCGAATGTCGCCGATGCCGCTGGCGTTGAACGTGCGGATGCTGCCGTCGGCCTGGGTGGTCGTGAGGTAGCGATCCCAATAGGGGAGCTCTCCCATCACACCCCAGGTCCGGTTGAACATGTATTGGACGCCGGCGGTGAGGAAATGGGTCTTGAGCTCTTTGTCGGGGTCGTTGCCGGGCAGCGCCGACGAGGTGTTGTGCCAATCGTGGGTCTGATCCATGAAGTCCCATTCGAGGAATGCCGTGCCGCCTTCGGCGGTCGGCATGTTGGTGCCGGTGCCGACGTCGAACACGCCGCAGCCGCACGCGCACGCCCAGCCGAGGCTGGGAACCAGGGCGATGAGTAGAGCCGCGGCGAGCGCCATGGCGCGACGCGTGCTGCTCGAACCATGCTGTCTTGCCGCCGCAAGCCACGTCGGCTTGCGCGTGATCCATTGCGAAAACATCGTCGACCCCTCCGAATCCGAATCTGACCGAGTGCGGCCGTCGCCATCGGGCTCGGACCGCGCCGCGCGAGATGAGACGTCTCAGACTCCGAGGGGAGGCGCGCGGGGACTCGGCCGCAGCGTCGGGCGCGGCGGCAGGACGAGCGGGCTCTCGCCGGCAAAACCGGCGCGGCCGAAGAATGGGTGAATGACGCCGACCGCCGCGTCGGCAGCGACCGGCGGCGCCCAGGCGGTGCCGCCGAACAGCACGCACAGCGGGCAGTGGGGCACCAAAGCTCGGCTGTCGCTTGAATGCACCGGCAGGGGGGCGGGCGGCACGTCGGGTGCCAGCTCGTGGCACAACGGGACCGCCGTGCCACCCGGTGTGGGCAACGTCGCGGCCCACGCGATCGGCGCGAACAGGTTCAGGACGATGGCCGCGAGGGTGAGCCAAGCGGCGACGCGCGGAACGGTCCCGGTCCGAACCCAGCGGCAGACGCCGAATGATGATGGGCCGCGCATGTGCCTGTGACGCCGAAGAGCCTCGCGTCGATTAGTAACGTGGAGCACGATGTCCGTCAAACCGCGGACCTCTTCCGGCTGCCGCCGGCATCAAATTTGCGTAGTGCGCTCCCGGGATGATACGAGCGGTAAAAATCGTTGATTGTGTAAGGCTTAAGGCGGCCGTAAGGGTTTGACGCTATCGGTCGTGGGTTGCTGTCGGCGTCGATCGGCCGGACCGCCGCGGGCCATTGGGTACTGGGATGAGTTTTGATCGGGAAGGCGCCTTTGCCGTCGAGACGGACCAACCCGCCGCGGTCCTTATGCGGGGGGCCGACGTGAGCGCGGCCACCACCCCGGTCGGCGCGATCACGGTCGCGACCTACAACATCCATCGCTGCATCGGCCTCGACCGCATCCGCGATCCGGCGCGCATCGCCGCCGTGATCGACGAGCTTGCCGTCGACGTGATCGGCCTGCAGGAGGTCGATGCGCGCGGCTGGCGCATCCAGAACATGATCGCGCGCCGGCTCGGCGCGCCGCCCGAGCGCCACGCCGCCAACGCGCTCGACCAGTTCGAGTACCTCGCCCAGAAGCTCGGCGGCCAGGCGGTGCGCGGGCCGATCCTGCGCGGCCCCAAGGGCAACATGACGACGGCGCTGTTCACCCGCCACAAGATCGGCGCGGTGCGCAAGCTCGACCTCGGCCTGTCGGCGCGCGAGCCGCGCGGCGCGATCGACGCCGACGTCGAGATCGGCGGCCGGTCGATTCGCGTCATCGTCGCGCATCTCGGCCTGCGCGTACGCGAGCGCGAGCAGCAGATCGCGCTGCTGTGCCGCTCGATCGAATCGATGCCCGCCGACCAGCCCCTGATCCTGCTGGGCGACTTCAACGAATGGCACCTGCACCGCTCGACGCTCTCGCCGATCGACGAGTGCCTGGGCCGCGCCACGCCCGTGCCGAGCTTTCCGGCGCGCTTCCCGTTCCTGTCGCTCGACCGCATCTGGGCGAGCCGGGAAGCCGACGTCACGCACCTCCACGTCCACCGGTCGCCGCTCGCCCGGCGCGCGTCCGACCACCTGCCGGTCCAGGCGACGATCCGCTTGCCGCCGCTCAAGCCGGCGGGTTGAAATCGAGCCCTCGGGCAGGAGGGCGCCATGGACCAGACGATCTCCGGCGGCTGCGCGTGCGGCGCCATTCGTTATCGCGCCGACGCCGCGCCGACCGTCATGCTGAACTGCCACTGCCGCGACTGCCAGCGCGCCACCGGCGGCGCCTTCGCGGCGATCGTCGTGGTGCCCAAGGCGAGCGTGTCGGTCGAGGGCGAGCCGCGGTTTCACGCGGTCGTCGCCGACAGCGGCAACACCGTCGAGCGCGGCTTCTGCCCGCGCTGCGGCAGCCCGCTGCTGGTCCGGCTCGAGCGCATGCCCGACATTCTCGGCCTGCTCGCCGGCGGGCTGGACGATCCATCCCGCCACCAGCCCACCCTCGAGGTGTTCACCGAGAGCGCGCAGCCCTGGTGCGCCATGTCGGATGCGACCAAGAAGTTCCCGAGGGCGGTGACGCGATGAACGGGAGAGCGGCATGAGCGACGCATACAAGGACATCGGCTTCGGCGGCGCGTCGGTCGGCTTCGGCGAGCGGCCGGGCATCGCGGTGGTCGACTTCCAGACCGGCTTCACCGATCCCGCCTTTCCGCTCGGCGGCCGGCCGCTGGTGCTGCGCGCGCTCGAGAACAGCGCCACGCTGCTCGAGGCCGCACGCGCCGCCAGCCTGCCGGTCGCCAGCTGCTACATCGCCTACACGAGCGCGCGCGACGCGCCGCACTGGAAGGTCAAGCCGATCCCCGAGACCTTCCACCACGGCCATCCGTCGACCCGGCTCGACCCGCGCATCCACGATCCGGATTACGACGTGGTGTTCGCCAAGACCGCACCGTCGATCTTCTTCCAGACGCCGCTCGTGGGGTACTTCATCAAGGAGCGCGTCGACACCGTCATCATCGTCGGCTGCAACACCAGCGGCTGCATCCGCGCCTCGGCGATCGACGCGTTCTCCTACGGCTTTCGCGTCGCCGTCCCCGAGGACTGCGTCGGCGACGTCGAGGAAGGCCCGCACCACGACAATCTGCGCGACATCGGTCGGCGCTACGGCGACATCGTCACGCTCGAGACGACGCTCGCCTACATCGAGCAGGTGCGACGGCGGAACAGCGCGTAGGTGCTTCTTCGAAATAAAGCCCGTCATGCCCGCGAAATCGGGCAACCAGGGTTACGGGCACCGCCGCTCGACTCCTGGATCCTCGCTTGCGCGGGGATGACGGTTTCGGTGAACCGATCGCCCGCTACCCCGCGATCACCCGTTCGACGGCGACGCCGCGGCAGTCCATCTCGTAGTCGAGCTCGACGACCGGCGGGCGGCAGAGGTGCCAGGTCAGGCCGTGGCGCATCGCGCCGCGCTTGACCAGCTCGTCGCCGAGGAACGGGTGCGGGTCGTAGACCGTGTAGAGCTGCGCCGCGGTGGTGTCGCGCCAGCCCGCGCCGACGGCGGCGAGCCGGCGTTCCATCTCGCCCAGCACCGCGCGCGCCTTGCGCCGCATGCCGTCCGCGCTGGTGTCGCCGCGCGCCACGATGAAGTCGCCGTAGCTGCCCTTGCCCTCGGGCGCCTCGCCGCTGCCCGCGATCACGAACGACGGCCGCGCGCCGCCGTCCGCGACCGTGAACGAGAAGGCGTGGAAGCACGGCTCGGCGGGCGGGTCGAGCTCGGGGCAGACGTTGGAGCGCGCCACCGGATTGGTCTCGTCCTTGAACAGGCCCCAGTCGCCCAGCGTGCCGACATAGACGCGGTTGAACGCGATGAACCCCGCCTCGGTGAACGGCGCCGACGAGCGCAGCTCGCAGGCGCAGAACGCGGTCAGCGGCCGGCCCGCCGCCGTGATGTGCGCGGCGACGCGCTGGAAGCCCTCGGCCAGCTTCACGGGCTCGGCGAAGCGCACGCGCTCGATGCGGAAGCCCGGCAGCGCCGCGACGCCGGCCGAATACTGGAACACGCCGGGTATGTAGGCGTAGCCGCCCGGCGCGAACGCGGTCGTGGCACTCATGCGGATCTCCCTCGGCAGCGCCCATTTCGAGCGGCTTAGGCGAAGCTTTACGCGGTCGCGCGGCTCGGTTCAAATGCCGGATCGCACCGCCGATGGAGGAAGCCATGATCTACGAGCTGCGCATCTATCACTGCGTGTCCGGCCGGCTGCCGGCGCTCCTCAAGCGGTTCGACACCATCACGCTCAAGCTGTGGGAGAAGCACGGCATCAAGCAGGCCGGCTTCTGGACGGTCGCGATCGGCGACTCCAACCAGGACCTCTACTACATGCTGCAGTGGGAGTCGCTGGCCGAGCGCGAGCAGAAGTTCGCCAAGTTCGGCAGCGATCCCGATTGGCTGAAGGCGCGCGCCGAGACCGAGAAGGACGGCGCCATCGTGGCGTCGATCTCGAACCTGATCCTGCAGCCGACCGCGTTCTCGTCGGTGAAGTGACGGCCGTTGTTCCTGGAAGGAGACACACATGATCTACGAGCTGCGCGTCTATCACTGCGTCTCGGGCCGCCTGCCGGCGTTGCTCAAGCGCTTCGACACCATCACGCTGAAGCTGTGGGAGAAGCACGGCATCAAGCAGGCCGGGTTCTGGACCGTCGCGATCGGCGACTCCAACCAGGATCTCTACTACATGCTGCAGTGGGAATCGCTCGCCGAGCGCGAGAAGAAGTGGGGCGCGTTTCAGGCCGATCCCGAGTGGCACACCAAGCGCGCCGAGACCGAGAAGGACGGCGCCATCGTCGCCTCGGTCGCCAACCTGATCCTGCAGCCGACCGCCTTCTCGTCGGTGAAGTGACGGTCCTCTCGGACCGTCATCCCCGCGTACGCCGGGATCCGGGAGTCGGACGGCGGGCGATACGGGGGGCGCGGTAGCGCCCACCGCATGACACCATCGGGAGGGATCCATGAGCGTTTCGCGTCGTCGACTCCTGCGTGCTGCAGGAGCGGTCGCCGTCTTGCCGATGCTGTCGCGCGGCGTGGCGGCGAGCGACTATCCGAACCGGCCGATCCGCTGGATCGTGTCGTTCCCGGCCGGCGGCGGCAACGACATCGTCGCGCGGCTGATCGGGCAATATCTCAGCGAGAAGCTCGGCCAGCCGATCGTCATCGAGAACAAGTCCGGCGCGGGCGGCAATGTCGGCATGGCGGCGGTCGTGAATTCGCCGCCCGACGGCTACACGATCGGTTTCGCCGGGCCCAACAACGCGATCAGCGCCAGCGTCTACGCCCACCTGCCGTTCGACTTCATCCGCGACACCGTGCCGATCGGCGGCACGATGCTGCTGACCAACGTGATGGAGGTCAACAACGAGGTGCCGGTGCATTCCGTCGCGGAGCTGATCGCCTACGCGAAGGCGCACCCCGGCAAGCTCAATGTCGCCTCCCCCGGTACCGGGGCGTCGCCGCACATGTCGGCCGAGCTGTTCAAGATCATGGCGGGCGTCGACATCGTCCACGTGCCGTATCGCGGCGGCGCGCCGGCGCTCGCCGATCTGATCCCGGGCCACGTGCAGATGATGTTCGACAATCTCACGGGCTCGATCGAGCAGATCAAGGCGGGCCGCATCCGGGCGCTCGGCGTCACGTCGGCGAAACGCTCGATCGCGCTGCCCGACGTGCCGACCATCGGCGAGACCCTGGCGGGCTACCAGGTCGACGTCTGGCACGCCATCGTCGCGCCCAAGGGCACACCGCCCGAGGTCGTCGAGGTGCTCTACAAGGCGCTGTCCACCGTGTTGGACGAGCCTGCGCTGCAGGCGCGCTTCGCTGCGCTGGGCGGCGAGCCGCTGCGGCTGTCGCCCGCCGAGCTCGGCGCCTTCATCGTCGCCGACACCGAGAAGTGGGCCAAGGTCGCCAAGACCGCCAACGTCCGCGTCGATTGAGCGCGCGGCCTACTTCCCCTCCGGCCCGGCGACGACCTTGGCGTCGTGCAGCTTCGCGATCTCGTGGCCGGGCAGGCCGAGCAGGCCCGACAGGATCTCGTCGGTGTGCTCGCCGAGCTTCGGCGCGCGCTGGGGGGGCGTGCGCCCGAGCTGGGTGAAATCGAGCGGCGAGCCGGGCACCAGCCAGCGCCCGAGGTCGGGCTGCTCGACCATGTGGAACATCGGATTGGCCGGCGAGCAGCGCGGGTCGGTCTCGACCATCTCGCGGAAGGTCTGGTAGGGCCCCCACAGCTGGCCGTGCCGGTCGAACGCGCGACCGACCTCGGCGAGATCGCGCGCCGCGATCCAGGGGCCGACCAGCGCGTGCAGGCGCTCGCGCGCCATGAAGCGGTCGCCCTCGCGGCGGAAGTCCAGCGTGAGCTCGCGCTCGAGCGCGGCGACCTGGTCGGCGATGCCGGTGGCGTCGAGCAGGCCTTGCCACTGCCGCGGCGTGATCACCGCGAGCATGACGCGCTTGCCGTCGCGCGTCGCGAAATCGCGGCCGTAGGCGCCGTAGAGGTCGTTGCCGTAGCGCGGCCGGTCGACGTCGTTGACCTGGACCTCGGCGATGTGGCCGATATGCGAGACCATCGCCATCGCGATGTCGCAGAGCGCGAGCTTGATGAGCTGGCCCTCGCCCTTGCGCGCGCGGTGGCGCTCGGCCGCCAGCACGCCGAACGCCGCGCTGACGCCGGTGATCATGTCCCACGCGGGCAACAGGTGGTTGACCGGCCCCTCGGTGCCGATCGGGCCGGTGACGAACGGCATGCCGGCGGCGCTGTTGACGGTGTAGTCGACCGCGGTCGAGCCGTCGTAGTTGCCCTGGATCAAGAGCATGATGAGATCGGCGCGCTTGGCCTTGAGCTGGTCGTAGCCGCACCACCCGCGCGCCGGCAGGTTGGTGAGGAAGATGCCGCCGTCCGGCCCGGGCGCGGTGATGAGCGCGCTCAGGAGCTCCTGCGCGCGCGGGTTGCGCAGATCGACCGCGATCGAGCGCTTGCCCTTGTTGAGCCCGGGCCAGTAAAGGCTCTTGCCGTCCTTGGTCACCGGCCAGCGGTGGTAGTCGAGCCCGCCGCCGATCTGGTCGAAGCGGATCACGTCGGCGCCGAGCTGCGCCAACGTCATGCCGCCGAGTGGTGCGGCGACGAATGCCGAGCCCTCGACCACGCGCAAACCGTCGAGCACCGCCGTCATCTCAGGCCTCCTCGGTGAGCAGCGAGACGCCGAGCGCAGCGCGGCGCTTGAGCCACGGGCTCGGCCGGTAGCGCGGATCGGCGTAGAACGCCTGTATGCGCTCGACGATCGCGAGCACGGTCGCGGCGCCGAGCGCATCGCCCCAGGCCAGCGGGCCCATCGGATAGCCGAGCCCGAGCGGGATCGCGAGGTCGATGTCGCGCGGGCTGGCGACGCGCTGCTGCGCGATGTCGCAGGCGAGGTTGACGATCATGGCGACGACGCGCTGGGCGACGAACCCTGGGCTGTCGTGGATCACGCTGACCGGCACGCCGTCGCGCGCGAACAGCGCGTGCGCGGCGTCGTGCATCGCCGGCGCCGTCACCGGCGTCGTCATGACGACGCGGCGACGGCTCGGATCGAACACGGTCTCGAGCGCGACGGTGCGCGTCGGGTCGAGATTTTCGGCGAGCGCGGCGGTGGTCGCGTCGTGACCGACCGGGGTCACGACGACGAGCGCTTCGGGCGAGGGGTGGGCGCCGCCCTCGATGGTCGCGCCGAGCGCGCCCAGGATCTTGTCGGCGATCGCGTGGCCGCGCGGCTCGGCGCGGCTCAGCCACACGGCACGCGGTTGCGTGCTCGGCGCGGGCGGCTCGGGCGGCGTCGCCTG
>DATJNS010000209.1:0-16285 GCA_035507915.1 Candidatus Sulfotelmatobacter sp. | reverse complement strand
CCCCAGAACGGGATGCGCGATGGCCCAAGGCGTGATGACCGGACGCGATCCGGAGGCAATGCAACGCATCCTCGATGCGCAGAAGAGTCGCTGTCGGGACGAGCTGAAGAAAGCCGATCATTTCGCCAAGCTGGGTGACATCGAGTCGGCGCGTCGGCGCTTCGATCGCGTGCGCGCGATGGTTAAGGACCAGCGTCTGCCAGCCGACTTCCTGCAGGAGCTCAAGGAGTCGATCCGCACGATCGAGATCACCGGCCTCAAGAAGCTGACCGACCAGCTGCTCGAGCGCGCCAACGATTGCGCACGCGTCGACGACGTCGCCGGCCGCGCCGCCAAGGTGAAGGAGGCGCGCGAGCATATCGCCCGTGTCGCGGCGCTCGGCGGCGAGCCCGACTTCAAGGAGGTCTCGGAGAAGAAGATCGAGATCGCGATGATGACCTCGTCGGCGTCGGCGGCGGCGGCTCCGAAGAATCACATGCAGGCGCCGCGCGCCGCGTTCTCCGCGCCCGAGCGCGCCGCGGTCAAGCGCGAGCAGCGTCGCTTCAAGCGCTTCACCAACCCGCCGCTCGCGGTCGACGTCGACGGCCGGCGTTTCAAGACCCTGAATTGGTCGATCGGCGGCATGGCGCTGATGGGCTGGCCGCCGGAGTGGGACAGCAAGACGCGGATCGAGCTCGTCTTCTCGGCCGAGGGCGACGACGCCAAGTTCGCGGAGGCCGGGCAGTTCCTGCGCGTGTTCGGCGAGACCCGCAACGCGTCGGTGCAGTTCGAGAACATGCACTCCCAGGTCCTGAAGCTGGTTCAGCGTCTGGCCGGTCAGGGTCGCGCGCCCCAGGAGTAGGCGGCCGCGGCGCCGCGCGCCGGATCATAAGGTCGACGGAAATACAGCGGGCGGCACCTTCCGGTGCCGCCCGCGATCGTTTGGCCGCCCGGACGGAGCGGCTTCGATCAGCTCGACTTGCTCGGCGTCTTCTTCTTAGCGCTCGAGCTCTTGGTGCTCTTCGCCTTGGTCGTCTTCTTCTTGGTCGCGACCTTGTGGACGTTCTGGTGTTTGGCCTGGTGGATGCCCGCGGTGCTCGGGGCCGCCTGAGCCATGGGAACGGCCGAGGTCAGGGCCAGCGCCGAGACGGCGACCGCAGCTAGCAACTTTCTCATGTGTGTCCTTTCGGGGTGTCGGTGTGCATCGAGCGAGGTTTCGTCGGGACAGCGCGCGCCGCCCAAGGCGCGGACGATGCCGATAAGTTCCGGGGAATACAACTCGCAAACCTTGCAACCGCAGTAACGACACGAAGATTTCGCGGCCGCTGTGGTTTCGCGACCACTCATTGCTCAAAAGTGAGTCAACGATCGCGCGAATCGATCGCGACGGTGCGCCGGCCTAGCTCGATTCGCCAGCGGCCTTGAGCGTCGCCAGGCGCGCGCCAGGGTCCGGGCTGCGCATCAGCGACGAGCCGATCAGCACGGCGTCGACGCGCGCGGCGACCATTCGGCGCATGTCGGCCGGCGTCTCGATACCGCTCTCGCCGATCACCAGAATGCCGGGCGGGATCCGCGGCCGCAGCCGCTCGGTGGTCGCCAGGTCGATGCTGAAGTCGTGCAGGTTGCGATTGTTGATGCCGATCAGGTCGGCACCCGCGTCGAGCGCCAGCGCGAGCTCGCGCTCGTCGTGCACCTCGACCAGCACGTCGAGCCCGAGCGCGCGCGCCTCGGCGCCGAGCTCGGCGAGATGGTCGGGCACCGCGGCGACGATCAGGAGCACCGCGTCGGCGCCGGCGACGCGGGCTTCGGCCAGCTGGTACGGATCGACCGTGAAGTCCTTGCGCAGCACCGGCAGGGAGACCGCGGCCCGCCCCTCGATCAGGTCGTCGAGCGTGCCGCCGAAATGATGCGGCTCGGTCAGGATCGAGAGCGCCGCCGCGCCCGCCGCTTGATAGCGGCGCGCGACCTCGGCCGGCTGCGCATCCTCGCGGATCGCGCCGGCCGAGGGCGAGCGGCGCTTGATCTCGGCGACGATCTGCAGACCGGGCGCCGCGAGCGCGCGGCGGAAACCGCGCACCGGTGGCGCGCCGGCGAGCGCATCACGCAGCGCCGCCAGCGGCCGCGCGCGCCGCGCCGCGACGACGTCGGCGCGCCGACGCTCGATGATGGGCCCCAGCCGGTCGCTCATGCGCCGGCTCCGCTCTCGGCCTCGGGCGCCGGCTTGGCGAGCGCCCGCAGCGCGTCGAGCTTGGCGAGCGCAGCGCCGCTGTCGAGGATGCGCGCCGCCAGCGCCGCGCCTTCCGCGAGGCTCGTCGCGGCCTCGGCGGCGACCAGCGCGGCGGCGGCGTTCATCAGCACCGCGGTGCGCGCCGGGTGGCGCTCGCCGCTGAGCACCGCGCGCAGCACCGCGGCGTTGGTCTCCGGATCACCGCCCAGGATGGTCTCGAGCGGCGCCGGGTCGAGCCCGAAATCCTTCGCCGTCACCTGGTACTGGTGCAGCTCGCCGCGATTGAGATCGACCACGGTGGTGACGCCGGTGGGCGCGATCTCGTCGAGCCCGTGCTCGCCCGACACCACGAGGGCGCGCTCGGTCTCGAGCGCTCGCAACGCCTCCGCCATCAGCATTGCCTTGGATGGGTGGAAGACGCCGACCAGTTGCTTGCGCACGCCCGCCGGATTGGTCAGCGGCCCGAGCAGGTTGAAGATCGTGCGCACGCCGAGGCTGCGCCGGATGCCCGCGACCGCGCGCATCGCCGGATGGTAGAGCGGCGCGAACAGGAAGCCGATGCCGATCCGGTCGATCGCGGCGCCGGTCTCTTCGGGGGTCAGCTCGATCGGCACGCCGAGCGCGGTCAGCACGTCGGCGCTGCCGCATTTGGAGGAGATCGAGCGGTTGCCGTGCTTCGCCACCGTGACGCCGGCGCCGGCGGCGACGAAGGCGGCGGCGGTCGACAGGTTGAGGCTGCCCGAGCCGTCGCCGCCGGTGCCGGCGGTGTCGAGCACCGGACGCGCCGCGGTCGGCGGCACCACCGCGCGCTCGCGCAACGCGGTCGCCGCGCCGACCAGCTCCTCGGCCGACTCGCCCTTGACCCGGATCGCCATCAGGAGTCCGGCGACCTGGGGCTCGGGGCAGGTCTGGGCGACGAAGCTGGCGATCGCGCCGGCCATCTCGTGGCGATCGAGGTCCTCGCGGCGCGCCACCTTCTCCAGCAATTCCTCGATCATGGTTCGGTCCCCGCTCGCCAAACAAAAACCCACCAAGCCGGCGCTTGGTGGGCGGTCATCCCGGACGGTCGCTGTCGAAACGGCTAGCCGGCGGGTGCGCCCACGGACAAGCCCCGCCACCAGGCCCCGGCGTGCACGGTCGACAGCGATGCGGCGGCCCGATTCGACATGGCGGCGACCGTACCGGCGGCCGCCTTCGACTGTCAACCCGGGGGCAACCCGGGGTTGCCCGGGCGCGCCGGCGCGCGCCGGGCGCCGGCGGGCGCCCCGGGATGACCCTGGGGTCGGTCACAAATCCGCTCGGATTTCGCCACATTTCCGAGTAAGACTGGCGTGTCGGGCAGGTATCTGCGCCCCGCCCGGCCTGGGTTCGGCTGGATTGACAGCGTTTCTCGGGCGCCCCATCTATCGCGCAGCAAAATCAACTCCTCTCGGACGGAGACTTCAGATGGCTTTGGGTTGGCAGAACCGCATGCAGGTCCGGAGCTACGACCAGGCTGCGATCGATGCCGGGCTGCGCCAATACATGCTCAGCATCTACAATTACATGGGCATCGGGCTCGCGATCACGGGCGTGGTCGCCGTCATGGTGGCGTCGTCGCCGGTCGCGATGCATGCGATCTTCGCCTCGCCGCTGCGCTGGGTCGTGATGCTCGCGCCGCTCGGCTTCGTGTTCCTGTTCTCCGCGCGCATCAACTCCATGTCGCCGTCGACCGCCCAGATGGTGTTCTGGGCCTTCGCCGCCACCATGGGCCTGTCGATGGCGTCGATCTTCCTGGTGTTCACCGGCACCAGCATCGCGCGCGTGTTCTTCATCACCGCCGCGACGTTTGGCGCGACCAGCCTCTATGGCTACACGACCCGCGCCGATCTCTCGCGCATGGGCTCGTTCCTGTTCATGGGCCTGATCGGCATCGTGATCGCGAGCCTGGTCAACATCTTCATCGGCTCGACGGCGCTGCAGTTCGCCATCTCGGTGATCGGCGTGATCGTGTTCACGGGCTTGACCGCCTACGACACCCAGCGGCTCAAGGAGGTCTACGCCGAGGCGTACGACCAGGACACGCTCAGCCGCATCGCGATCATGGGCGCGCTGACGCTCTATCTCGACTTCATCAACCTGTTCACCATGCTGCTCCAGCTGATGGGCCAGCGGAACAACTAAACAGGGATCGATGAACCTGGTGCTGCGACGCGCCCGGGGGCTCGGCTCCCGGGCGTTTTTCTTGACGGCGCTGCCGGTGGCCGTGCTGCTGCTCGGGTTCGCGCCTGACTTGTCGGTCCGCGCCGAGCCGGTCGATGGGGCGCTGCAGCCCTGGTCGTTTCGCTACAAGCCGTGCGTGGACGACAAGGTCGCCGGGCTGGTCGGCCGCACCGTCCAGGACGCGCTCAAGCAGGTGCGCGGCATGCACCTGATGGCCGTGCGCGTGCTCGACCGTTGGACCCCGGTCAATTTCGAGGTGGTGCCCGAGCGGCTGACCTTGGTCGTGCACGACAACGGCGTGGTCGTCCGCGCCTTCTGCCGCTAACCGACGGCCCGTCAGGGCGCCGCGACCTCGACAGGCGTGCCGACGGCGACGCCGAGCGTCCGGTCGGCGCGGCCGCCGGACACCGCGAGCTCGGCCAGGCCATTCGAGTTCTGGTACCAGAACGGCGCGCCCGCCGGCAGATCGCCGAACGTTCGGGCGCGCGCAAGCGACTGGCCGCCGACGGTCAGCCGCGCCCGCGGCGACAGCTTGGCCGCCCGAAGGCCCGTGAACGCGTTGCCGTAGTGATCGACATAGACGATCTCGGCGAGGTCGTCGGGCCAGTCGGCGGACTTGACCGTCAGCCCGTCCGCGCGCTCGGTGCCGGGCGGCGCCTCGCCGAGCGCCAAGCGCGCCGCGGCCGGCGCGAACAGGTCGCGACCGTGGAAGCTGGCCGACAGATGCGGCGGTCGCCACGTGATCTCCCACACCCGCACCGTGCCGGCGCGCCGCGCCACGATCGCGAGCAGGCCGTTGTCCGGCCCGACATACCAGCGGTCGTCGGCCAGCATGACGACCGGCAGGCGCGCCGTGCCGACGCCGGGATCGACCACGGCGAAGAAGATCGTGCCGGCCGGGAACACGTCGTCATAGGCGGCGAGCAGGTAGGCGGCGGCGCGCGGGTTGGCCGCCGGCGCGTCGGCGAACAGATCGATCACCGGCACGGTCGGCACGACCTCGGCGAACACGGCCTTGACCTGCCCGGTGTAGGGCCCGCTCAAGCCGAAGTCGGTGAACAGCGCGATCACGGGCCCAGGAGACGCCGAGGCTCAGGCGTTGCGCAAGAGCGGCGCGGCCTTCTGGCCGAGCGCGCGCCAGGTCCCCGCCAGACCGACGCAGATCGTCAGCGCCGCGCACAGCGTGGCCACCACGGCGACGGTCGCGGGCAGGAAGGTCCACTCGGCGTGCATCACGCGGGTGACGACCAGCCACGCGCCGAGCGTGCCCGCCGCGCCGGCGATCAGCGCCGTCGCCAGGCCGAGCAGGCCGTACTCCAGAAGAAAGGCGCCGATCAGATCGCGACGGGTGGCGCCCAGCACCTTGAGGACGACCGCGTCGTAGACCCGGCGGTGGTGGCCCGCGACCATGGCGCCGGCGAGCACCAACGTGCCGGCGAGCAAGGTGATCGAGGCGGTGATGCGCGCCGCCACGCCGATCGCGCCGAGGATCTCGTTGATCGCCGCCAGCGCGTCCTTGACCCGGATCGCCGACACGTTGGTGAAGCGGTCGCTGACCGCGCGCACGAGCGGCTCTTCGGCCGCCGCGTCGGCGTACACTGCGGCGAGTTGCGTGTGCGGCGCGGCCTCGAGCAGCCCGGGAGCGAACACCATGGTGAAGTTGATGCCGAGGCTCGACCAGTCGATGGCGCGCAGATTGGCGATGCGCGCGTCGACCTCGCGGCCCAGCACGTTGACCGTCAGGACATCGCCGACCTTCAGCCCCATGCCGCCGGCGAGTCCGGCGTCGAACGACACCAGCGGCGGTCCCTTGTAGTCGGGCGGCCACCAGCTGCCGGCGACGATGTCCGTGCCGGCCGGCGGATCGGCCGCGTAGGTCAGGCCGCGGTCGGAATCGAGCGCCCAGCGCGCGTCGGACGCGACTTTGCTGCGCTCGACCGGAACGCCGTTGAGCCGCGTGATCCGGCCGCGCAGCATCGGTACCTGCTGGACGCTCGCCACGCCCGGGAAATGCGCGACCAGCGCGTCGAACCCGGCGAGCTGATCGGGCTGGATGTCGATGAAGAAGAAGGACGGTGCGCGCTCGGGCAGGCGCTCGGCGATCTCGCGGCTGAGATTGCCCTCGATCAGCGCCACGATCACGAGCACGGTCAGGCCGAGACCGAGCGACAAGACGACGCTGGCGGTCGGCGCGCCGGGTCGCTGCAGGTTGGCGAGCGCCAGACGCAGACGCGGATGGCGCGGGCGACCGACCGCCCGCGCGAGGCCGATCAGACCCAGCGCCAGCAGCCGGAAGACGAGGAAGCTGGCCGCCGCGCCGACGACGAACCATGCCGCCAGGCCGCGATCCGGCGCGGTCGCCACCGCCAACGCCGCCAGCAGCGCGATCGCAAGCGCCAGCGCGACGAGATAGACGGCGCGCGGCCGCCGGCGCGTCGGCGCAACGACGTCGCGGAACAGGCTCGCCGCCTGGACCTCACGGGCGCGCGCCAAGGGCCACAGCGAGAACGCGATCGCGGTCAGGAGGCCGAACAGCCCGGCCGACAACAACGGCCAGGGGTAGACGCCGACCGCGAGCGGAACCGTCAAGAGCGCGCCCATGGCACGGCCGGCGAGCCACGGCGCGCCGGCGCCGGCCGCCAGTCCGAGCGCGACGCCGATCCCGGCGAGCACCGTCACGAGCAGCAGATAGCTCCGGAACACCAGCGTGCCGCGCGCACCCACGCATTTCAGGGTCGCGATGGTGGCGGTCTTCGAGTCGAGATAGCTGCGCACCGCGTTGCCCACGCCGACGCCGCCGACCAAGAGCGCCGTCAGGCCCACCAAGGTGAGGAACAGCGTGATGCGCCGGACGAAACGATCGATCCCCGGCGTGGCGTGGTGGAAATCGCGCACCTGCCAACCGACATCGGGCAACTCCCGGCGCAGCGCGGCGACCACGCGATCGCTCGACACGCCTTGCGCCGAGCGCAGACGGTAGTGATATGCGACCAGGCTGCCGGGCTGGATCAGCGCGGTGTCGGCCAACGCGTCGGCGGCGATCATCACGCGCGGTCCGAAATCGATCGCGCTGACGCCGCGGTCGGGCTCGCGCGCGATCACGGCGCGCACCTCGAACGTGCCGTCGCCGATCCGGATCCGGTCGCCCGGCTTGAGATCGAGGCGGACCGCCAGGCTGCGCTCGATCGCCGCGCCCGGCACGCCATCGCGGCGACCGAACAGCGCGGCGCGCGGCAGCGCCGGATCGGTCTCGAGCGCACCGTAGAGCGGGTAGACGTCGTCGACCGCCTTGAGCTCGATGAGCTGCGGGCGCGCGCCGTCGAGCGGGCGCGCCATCGCGCGCATCTCGACCGACTGCGACACCGCCACGGCGTGGCGTTCGAGCCAGGCCAGCTGGTCCGGCGAGGCCGGCCGGTGCAACAGGCGCAGCGTGACGTCGCCGCCCAGGATGACGCGCGCGTCGCGCTGCAGGCCCGTGACGACCGCGGCGGAGATCGAGCCGACGGCGGCGATCGCCGCCACGCCCAAGGTCAGGCAGGCGAGGAAGATGCGGAAACCCCGGATGCCGCCGCGCAGCTCGCGGCGCGCCAGGCGCGCGGCGAGCCGCCATTCCCGCATGTCGACGCGCAGGGCTTCGCCGATCGTCACGAAGCGGCCGCCGGACGCAGGCGTCGGCGCTCGTCGCCGACGATCCGACCGTCGGCCAGATGGACGACGCGATCGCACCGGCCGGCGAGCGCGCGGTCGTGCGTGATGAGCACCAGGGTGGTGCCGGCGCGCGCGCGCAGATCGAACATCAATTCGATGATCGCCTGGCCGGTCGCACCGTCGAGATTGCCGGTCGGCTCGTCGGCGAGCAGCAGTTTGGGCTCCGCGACGAAGGCGCGCGCCAGCGCGGTGCGCTGCTGCTCGCCGCCCGACAGCTGCTCGGGATAGTGCTGCAGCCGATGGCCGAGATCGACCGCGCGCAGCTGACGCTCCGCGCGCGCGAAGGCATCGGGACGGCCGGCCAGCTCGAGCGGCATCGCGACGTTCTCGAGCGCCGTCATGGTCGGCACCAGCCGGAACGACTGGAACACGATGCCGACTGCGTCACGACGCCACAGCGCCAGCTGATCCTCGCTGAGCGACGTCAAGTCGGCGCCGGCCGCCATGACGCGTCCGGCCGTCGCGCGCTCCAGCCCACCGATGATCATCATCATGCTCGACTTGCCGGCGCCCGACGGACCGACCACGCCGACGGACTCACCGGCCGCGATCGACACGGTGATGCCGCGGAGGATGTTGACGTCGCCGGCAGCGCTCGCCAGTTTTAGATGCACGTCTTCGAGCTGGATCATCGACACGAGCGGCTTCGGGCGACAGATGAACGACGCAGTCGAGCGGCCGGACCGCGGCGCTCCCGCCCGCTATCCAAGGACGTCAAACCGGCCATATGGCGTGTGCCGACGCATTATCAACCTCGTGCTCGTGGCGCTCGCGACGTTGCTCTTCCCCGCGAGCGGACGCGCCGCGCACCCCGTCAAGCTGTTGGCGCTGGGCGATAGTCTCACGGCGGGCTACGGTCTGCCCAGCGACGAGTCGTTCACGACGCAGCTGCAGAGCCGGCTCGAGGCCGAAGGGTTCGAGGTGACGGTGGTCAATGGCGGCGTGTCGGGCGACACCAGCGCGGGCGGGCTGGCGCGCCTCGACTGGCTGCTCGCCGACAAGCCGGACTTCGTCCTGGTCGAGCTCGGCGGCAACGACGGGCTGCGCGGCCTCGATCCGCAGGTGACCTACCGCAATCTCGATGCGGTGCTGTCGCGGCTGCACGAGCGCGGTATCCCGGCGCTGCTCACCGGCATGGTTGCACCGCCCAATCTCGGACGCGAATACGACGCGGCGTTCGCCGCGGTGTTTCCGCGGCTCGCCAAGGAGCATGGCGTGCCGTTCTATCCGTTCTTTCTCGACGGCGTGGCTGCCGATCCGACGCTCAACCAGGCGGACGGCATCCACCCGAACGCCCGCGGCGTCGAGGTGGTGGTCGACCGCATCATGCCGTATGTGAAGCGGTTGATCCGCGGCGCGGCGTAAGGAGGCATCATGAGCACCGACAGGCAGGTCGCCACCGAGCGCTTTCGCGTCGCGCACGCCACGGCGCCGGGTTGGCAGCGCGCGGTCGAGGACTGCGTGCTCCAGCTCGGGCCTCCACGCCCGATCGAGACGCTCGGGTTCGTCTACGCCAACGACCGTTTCGTCGAGAACCTGGGCGCCATCGTCGACCGCCTGAGCGAGGCGACCGGCGTCACGAGCTGGATCGGCACGGTCGGCATCGGCGTGGTCGCCGGCCGCACGGCGCACTACGACGAGCCGGCGCTCGCGGTGATGACCGCGGCGTTGCCGCCCGACAGCTTCACGCTGTTCGATTGCGTCGCCTCGGAGACCATCAAGCCCGCCGGCGACGGCCGTCCGCCGGTCGGCCTCGTCCATGTCGATCCGCGCAACCCGAAGGCCGCCGAGCTGGTCGCCGAGATCGCCCGCGCGTCGGGCGCCTATCTCGTCGGCGGCCTGACCGCGGCGCGCGGCACGCGCTTCGACCAGGTCGCGGGCGTGGTGACCGACGGCGGCGTGTCGGGCGCGCTGTTCGCGCCCGGTGTCGCCGCCGCGACCGGCCTCACGCAGGGCTGCACGCCGATCGGCCCCGCGCGCACGATCACGCTCGCCCAGGACAACGTCGTCATGGAGCTCGACGGCAAGTCCGCGCTCGACGCGCTGCGCGACGACCTGGCGGGCGCCCCCGATCGCGATCTGCGGCGCATCGGCGGCACCGTGTTCGCCGGCTTGCCGGTTCCGAACTCGGACACCGGCGACTATCTGGTGCGCAACCTGGTCGGGCTCGATCTGGAGCGCGGCTGGATCGCCATCGGCGAGAAGGTCGAGAGCCGGCGCCCGCTCCTGTTCTGCCGGCGCGACCGCGCGGCGGCCGAGACCGACCTCGCGGCGATGGCGCGGCGGGTGCGCAGCCGCGTCAACAACGTGCGCGGCGGCGTCTATGTCTCCTGCGTGGCGCGCGGACCGCATACGTTCGAGTCGGCCGACGCCGAGATCGCCATCCTGCAGGATGCGCTGGGCGACGTGCCGCTGGTCGGCTTCTACGCCAACGGCGAGATCTCGCACGACCGCGTCTACGGCTACACCGGCGTGCTGACGCTGTTCTAGCCGGCGGATCATGCGCGGAGTTCGGTCATGATCCGCCTGTTCGTCGCCATCCCGTTTCCCGTCGAGGTGCGCGAGCGTCTGGCGCTGATGAGCGGCGGCGTCCCCGGCGCGCGCTGGACCACGGTCGACAATTTCCATCTGACGGTACGGTTCATCGGCGAGGTCGACCGCCACGGCTACGACGACGTCGTCGCCGCGCTCGGCCAGGTGCGCGCGCCCAGCTTCGATCTGACGCTCGCGCGCATCGACCAGTTCGGCAAGGGCGACAAGGCGCGCGTGCTGTGGATCGGCGTCGAGAAGAACCCGCCGCTGCTCCATCTGCACGAACGGATCGAGTCGGCGCTGGTGCGCGCCGGCCTCGAGCCCGAGGGGCGCAAGTACTCGCCCCACGTCACGCTGGCGCGGCTGCAGGGCGCGCCGAGCGGCCGCCTGGCCGCTTTCGTGCAGACCAACCACCTGGTGCGCATCGGCCCGCTCAAGGTCGACCGTTTCGCGCTCTTCTCGAGCTGGTCGCGCGGCGAAGGACCGCTCTACGAGATCGAGGCGGACTTCGCGCTCGGGGCGCTCGCCGCACCCTCGGCAGGCCCGACCGTCACGCCGCCGGGCGGCTGAGCAACGCGGCCAGAAAGGTGAACAGCAGGGCTGCCGGCAGCACCGCATAGGCACCGCACAGCAGCACGTTCTGCATGCGATCGCCGCCCGGCAGGTGCCGCATCCAGTAGAACCAGCACGCGGTCGAGATCGCGGCCATCAGGACCACGCCGACCAGGACGGTGAGCGGGAACGCGACCGCCGCACCGGGACCGGGCTCGTAGCGGGTCGACCGCCGCGGCGCCCGACGCATGCCGCTCAACGTCCCGGCGATCGCGGTCAGGAGCCAGCGCACGCTGTCCAGGCGCAGCACGTCGGCCTCGCCGCCGGGCACGGGCGCGGCGCCCGGATGCTGGAACGGCGAATAGCCGAGCTGCAGCACCAGGCTGATGCCGAGCAGCACGATGCCGGTCACGACCAGGCACGCGCCCGTCACCTTGACGAACTGGTGGTAGCCCTGCTGCAGCGCCTCGCGCATGGCTCGATGCGTCCTACCTCCCGCTCCGCCGCCGCATTGTGGCCCACGCGGCGCGACGAGGCGAGTCGCCGCCGGACCGACTCACGCGCCCGCGGCCAGCACCGGCGGCAACGCGCCTCGGTTGGCCGCCCGCGCACGGCGGTACTCGATGATGCGCGCGGTCTCGTCGGCGACGTGCGCGCCGAACAGCCGCTCGAGCAGATACAGCATGGTGTCGATGCACAGCGCGACGCCGCCGCCGGTGATCACCGGGCCGGCGTCGACCAGGCTGGCTTCGCGCACGTCGATCGTCGGATGGCGCGTGCGCATCACCTCGATCGGCGGCACCTCGGGGGGCACGACCTCGCGCTTGGTGGTGGCGGGCTTGCCGTCGAGCAGCCCGCTGGCGCCGACGATCATGCCGCCGGTGCACACCGACACGATCAAGGTGTCGGCGGCCCGCGCGCGCAGAAAGGCCAAGGTCGCCGGCGCGGCCGCCTGGGCGGTCCAGCCCGGGCCGCCGGTCACGATCAGGACGTCGAGCGCCGGCGCGCTCGCGAGCGCGTGATCGGCCAGCACGCGCAGGCCGTTCGCCAGGGTGACGACGCCCGCCGCCGGCGCCAGCGTGCAGATCTCGATGTCGTCGCGGATGCGGCGCGCCATCGAGAGCACGCCGAAGGTCGCCAGATCGATCGGCTCGACGCCGTCGTAGATGAACACGCCGAAGCGCATCGAGAGCCCCCTCCGCCGGTGCACGCGGCGCGAGCTTAGCGCGAACCGAGACGGCTCGGGCACGAAGCTTGCTTGAGCGGCTTCGCAGCACAGCAGCGGGGGCCATCATGGAATCGCGCCTTGCCATCCAGGAACGCATGCCGGCGGCGCGCGCCAGCATGCGCTCGGTCGCGCTCGCCGGAACCATCGGCACGGTCATCGAGTGGTACGACTTCCTGATCTACGGCACCGCCGCCGCGCTCGTCTTCAACGGCCAGTTCTTTCCGACCGTCGACCCGCTGACCGGCACGCTGGCGTCGCTCGGCACCTACGCGGTCGGCTTCCTGGCGCGGCCCTTCGGGGGCGCGCTGTTCGGACATTTCGGCGACCGGCTGGGGCGGCGTTCCATGCTGATGCTCACCCTCATGGTGATGGGAACCGGGACGTTCCTGATCGGCCTCCTGCCGACCTACGGCCAGATCGGCATCGGGGCACCCATCCTGCTCGTCGTGCTGCGTCTGATCCAAGGCATCGGGCTCGGCGGCGAATGGGGCGGCGCCTCCCTGATGGTGCTCGAGCATGCGCCCGACCACCGGCGCGGGTTCTACGGCAGCCTGGTGCAGGTCGGCTTCCCGCTCGGGCTGGTCACCTCGTCGGGCGTCTTCGCGCTGGTCACCAAGATGCCCGAGGCCGCTTTTGCGGCGTGGGGCTGGCGCATCCCGTTCCTGATCAGCATCGTGCTCGTCGGGCTCGGCGCCTTCGTGCGGGCGCGTGTGCCCGAGACGCCGGTGTTCGAGGCGATCAAGGCGCGCAACGACATCGCCGACAATCCCTTCCTGGAAGCGATCCTCAGGAGTCCGCGCAGCTTCCTGGTGGCGCTCGGGCTCAAGATCTCGGAGGTGTCCTGGGTCTACATGCTGACCGTGTTCGTGGTCGTCTATGCGACCACGCGGCTCGGCCTGCCGCGCACGCTGCTCCTCAACGCGATCCTGGTGGCTGCCCTGATCGAGGTCGTGACGATCCCCTTGTTCGGTCACTTGAGCGACGTGATCGGCCGCCGTCCCTTCTACTTCGCGGGCGCCGCGTTCACCATCGCGTTCGCCTTTCCGCTGTTCTGGCTGCTCGACATGAAGAGCCCCGAGATCGTCGTCGCCACCATCGTGGTGGCGCTCAATCTCGGTCACGGGCTGATGTTCGCACCCGAGTCGGCCTACTTCCCCGAGCTGTTCGGCGCGCGCGTGCGCTACAGCGGCGCCTCGTTCGGCTTCCAGGCATCGGCCGCGATCGGCGGCGGTTTCTCGCCCATCATCGCGACCGCGCTCGCCGGCAGCCTGGGCGGCACCGCAGGCGTGTCCGTCATGCTGATCCTGCTCGCGCTTGCCACGTTGGCGGCCGCCCTGTTCGCGCACGAGACCAAGACCTCGACGCTGATGCGCTGACCGTGCCGGGCGACGGCGGCTACCCGTCGCGCTCGAGCCGCTCCATGTCGTCGTCCGAGAAGCCGAAATGGTGGCCGATCTCGTGGATCAGCACGTGGCGCACCACGGCGGCCAGGTCCTCGCCGGTCTCGCACCAGTAGTCGAGCAGCGGCCGGCGATAGAGGAAGATCATGTCGACGTGCGGGCGCGGATCGGAGACCGACTTGTGCAGCAGGTCGACGCCGCGATAGAGCCCGAGCAGGTCGAACGGGCTCTCGAGCTCCATGTCGCGCTCGACCTCCTCGTCGGGGAAATCGTCGACGCGCAGCACGACGTTGCCGACATGGGCGCGCAGCGCCTCCGGGATGGCCGCCAGCGCCTGCTCGGCGAGCGCAGCCAGATCGTCGAGCGTCGGCGGCCGGGTGAAGCTCTGGACCATCGCGCCCACGCTAGACCGAGACCGCGCGTCGTGCCAAACCGCTTCGACATGCGGGCGATGTCGACGGAGTAGCGAACGGATGACGCTGTCATGACAGGCGCGACCGCCGGTCGCAGTGCGCTGTACTGGGCGCCGCCTGCCGCCAGCCCGCTCGCCGCGTTCGGCGCGCGCTGGCTCGGCCGCGACGCCGAGACGGGCGCCACGCCGGCGCCCGACCCGGCCTGGGGCGACCCCGCCTGGCTCGCCGCGGCAACCGCCGAGCCGCGGCGCTACGGCCTGCACGCGACCCTGAAGCCGCCGTTCCGCCTGGCCGACCGCCGCACGGACGCCGAGCTGGTCGAGGCGCTCGCGGCATTCGCGGCGACCACCGCACCGGTCGCCGGTCCGCCGCTGGTGCTGCGCCGCCTCGGCCGCTTCCTGGCGCTGGTGCCCGATGGACCGGCGCCCGCGGTGCAGGCGCTGGCGGCGCGCCTGGTCGAGGCGTTCGACGGCTTCCGCGCGCCGCCGCCGCCGGCCGAGCTGGCGCGCCGGCGCGCCCATCGCCTGACCGCCGCGCAGGACGCCAACCTGGAGCGCTGGGGCTATCCCTACGTGATGGACGAGTTCCGCTTCCACGTGACCCTGAGCGGCTCGCTCGACGCCGCCACGCTCGACCGTCTCGAGATCCTGCTGGCGCCGCTGGTCGCCGGCTTCGCCGCGACGCCGCTCGCGCTCGCCGAGCTCGCGCTGTTCGAGCAGCCCGACGCGGCCGCGCCGTTCCGCCTGGTCCGGCGCTTTCCGCTCACCGGTCGCGCCGCTGCGCCTTGACCCGACCCGTCGCCGCCCCGACAGTGCCGACAGCGGAGGGCTCGTCATGCTGTATCGGGGAATGGATCGCGCGGCGCTCGACGCCGCATACAACAACCGCAACGCGGTCGGCAGCGCGGCGGTCGAACGCCACTACGCGGCCTGGCAGGACCGCACCAAGCGCCTGAACGCGGCGCACCAGCCCGAGATCGACCTGCGCTACGGCGCGGGCGCGCGCGAGCGCCTGGATTTCTACAAGGCCGCCAAGCCGAACGGACCGACGCTGATCTTCATCCATGGCGGCTACTGGCAGATGAACGACAAGGAGCTGTTCAGCTTCATCGCCGAGGGCCCGCTGGCGCACGACGTCAACGTCGCCGTGGTCGAGTACACGCTGGCGCCGGCCGCGCGCATGGACCAGATCTGCGCCGAGATCCGCCGCTCGGTCGACTGGCTGCTCGCCAATCTCGCACGCCTCGGCGGCGACCCCGACAAGCTCTACGTGTCGGGCCATTCGGCCGGCGGCCACCTGACCTCGATCGCGATGGACAATCCGCGGCTCGCCGGCGGCATCGCGATCTCCGGCATCTTCGATCTCGAGCCGATCCGACTCAACTACCTCAACGACAAGCTCGGGCTCGACGTGGCCGAGGCCGAGCGCAACAGCACGATCAAGCACCTGCCCACGCGGGCCGGCCGGCTGATCGTCAGCGTCGGCGCGCGGGAGCTGCCCGAGCTGGTGCGCCAGTCGGAAGAGTACGCCAAGGCCTGGACCGCGGGCGGCCGCGCCGGCAGCTATCTGCCGCTCGCCGGCCACGACCATTTCTCCATCCTGGAGGAGCTGGCCCAGCCAAACGGCAAGCTGACCCAGGCCCTGCTGGACCTGATCGCCCGACGCTAGACTCGTCAGAGCGCGAAGCGCGCGGCGAGCGGCGCGCGCAGGATCGAGTCGCCGACCGCCGCGGCGCGTGTGCCGAGCGCGGGCGCGGCGTAGCGCCGGAATTTCGCCTCGATCGCGGCGACGTCGAGCGGTCGCTCCGGATCGTCGGCGCTGTCGGCCGAGCGGCCGCGCCAGCTGCCACGATCAGTGACCACCGTGAGGGTCGCGCCGCGGACGCCGTCGGCGAGCGCCGGATCGACGACCAGCTCGATCAGGCGCTCGAGCCGCTGCGCCATCGGATCGGCGAGCGCATCGGGGGCGTACGCGTCGGGCTCGAGCGTGCCGGCGGTGAGCGCGCGCGCGAGCGCGTAGCTCAAGCTGAACTGCGCCTGGATCG
>DATJNS010000208.1:0-9007 GCA_035507915.1 Candidatus Sulfotelmatobacter sp. | reverse complement strand
CACCTTCGGCCACCAGATCGGTGACGAGGCGATCCGGCAGATGACCAAGACCTGCCTCGGCCATCTGAGACCGACCGACCTGCTGTGCCGCTACGGCGGCGAGGAGTTCCTGATCGCGCTGACGCACACCGAGATCGCGGGCGCCCAGATCGCCGCCGAGCGCATGCGCGAGGCGGTGGAGAAGCTCGAGATACCGGCCGCCGGCCGGACGGTGCGCTTTACGATCAGCGTCGGGGTCAGTGGCTTCGAACCGCGCGCCCGGCTCGAGGACCTGATCGACTGCGCCGACCAGGCGCTCTATGCCGCCAAGACCGGCGGTCGTAATCAGGTGCGCATCGGCCAGCTCGCGTCTGCCGATGCCCCGGCGGCCGTCCCGGCCTGACACGCGGCCCCCGGCGGCCGCGCCGGACCGCTCGATAGGATGTATTGTTTATTAATTCCGGTGTACGACCGGTGTATGACGTTGGCCGGCCCAGGCAGGAAAGCGCGCGATGAAGCTGTTCAGCAATCTTCCGATCGCCCTCAAGATCCTCACCGCGCTCGCCTTGATGACGTTGCTCTCGATCGCAGTCGCGATCGGCGCCGTGCGCGAGCTCGGCCGGCTCAACGACGTCACGCAGAAGCTTGCGACGGATGACGCGCGCAGCCTCTATCTGGCGTCGTCGGCCAACGAGCACATGGCGCGTGCCCATCAGCTCCTGTTCGAGATGATCCTGGTCAACGAGGCCGACGAGATCGCCAACGTCGATCGCCAGGTCGATCGCGAGCTCGAGATCCTGCACCAGCGCCTGGGCGAACTGCGCCCGTTCATGGACGGCGCGGTCGAAGACACCACGTTCACCGACGCTGCGACCGCGCTGCAGGGTTACGAGGCTGATGCCGCCAAGGTGCGTACCGCCGCGCGCGCCAATGACGATCGCGCCGCCCAGGACGAGCTGCGCGAAGCGGTGCCGATCTATCGGCGGGTCGACGCCGCGTTGACCAAGCTGGTCGATCAGCAGAACAAGGATCTCGCCGACGCGGCGATGCGGGCGCAAGCGCGCTACGAGATCGTCGTGCGCACGACGATCACGGTCACGGTGCTCGGCATCGCGATCGCGCTGGCGGTGTCGCTGCTGATCATCCGCATCCAGGTGACGCGGCCGCTCAAGGCCATGACGGGCATGATGGGCGAGCTCGCGGGCGGTCGGCTCGAATTGATGATCGAGGGCATCGAACGGCGCGACGAGATCGGCGCGATGGCGCGCTCCGTCGAGGTCTTCAAGCAGAACGCGCTCGAGGTGCGCCGCCTCGAGGCCGAGCAGGCCGAGATGGCGCGACGCAGCGACGAGGATCGGCGGAAATTCCTGAGCGGGCTCGCGGCCGGCTTCGAGAGCAGCGTCAAGGAGGTCGTCAACACGGTCGTCAGCGCCGCCGATGGCATGCACGTGACCGCCGCGGGGCTCGCCGAATCGGTGCGCGAGACGATGCGCCGCACCAGCGCCGCCGAGGGCGCGGCGCACGACGCCGCCAACAACGTCAACCTCGTGGCGTCGGCCAGCGAGGAGCTGCGCCAGTCGATCGAGGGGATCGCGCGCCAGACCGACGACTCCCGCCGCATTGCGCGCCAGGCGAGCGATCAGGCCGATCAGACCGGCAACCTGATCGCCAAGCTCGACCAGGCGAGCGAGCGCATCGGCGGCGTCGTCGGGCTGATCGGCAAGATCGCGGCGCAGACCAACCTGCTGGCGCTCAACGCGACGATCGAGGCGGCGCGTGCCGGCGAGGCCGGCAAGGGTTTCGCGGTGGTGGCCGCCGAGGTCAAGAACTTGGCGACCCAGACCGCGCGCGCCACCGACGAGATCACCACCCAGGTCGGCGAGGCCCAGAGCGTCGCGCGCGACACCGGCGCGGCGATGAGCACGATCAGCGGCACGATCCAGCGCATCGAGGAGATCTCCAAGGGCATCGCCGGCGCGGTCGATCAGCAATCCGCCTCGACGCGCGAGATCGGCCGCAGCGCCGGCGAAGCGGCGCACGGCACGTCGACCGTGTCGGAGAACCTCACGATCATCAGCAATACGGCCAAGGCCGCGACCGGCGGCGTCGAGAAAGTGCTCGATGCGGCCGACTCGCTCACCCGTGAGGCGACCAACTTGCGGCGCGAGGTCGAGCGCTTCCTCGAGGAGCTGCGCGCCACCGCATAGGTTCGTGGGCCCGCGCGGGGTCGCCCAGAACGCCGCTCGCGGCTTTCGCCTGCCGCGGCGCGCGGCCGGCAGCGGATCTCACGCGCGGTGGTACGGGTGGCCGGAGAGGATCGTGTCGGCGCGGTAGAGCTGCTCGGCCAGCATCACGCGCACGAGCTGGTGGGGCCAGGTCAACGGCCCGAGCGACAGCACCAGGTCGGCGCGCTCGATCACGGCGCGGTCCAAGCCGTCCGCGCCGCCGATCACGAACGCGACGTCGCGCGCGCCCTGATCGCGCCAGCGTCCGAGCTGACGCGCGAGACCGACGCTGTCGAGCGCCTTGCCGCGTTCGTCGAGCGCCACCATCCGCGCGCCGTCGGGCAGCGCGTCGATCACAAGGCGCGCCTCGCGCTGCTTGAGATCGCCCGCCGCGGCGCGCCGCTTGTCGTCGACCACGCGCAGGGCGAGCGGCGGTTTCAGGCGTTCGGCATAACGCGCCCACAGCGCGGCGAGCGGCTTGTCCTGGGTCCGCCCGACCGCGACGACCGTCAGGCGCATGTGTGAGGGCTCAGGCGCGGGCGCGCGACTTGCCGGCGCCGGTCGCGGGGCGATCGCCCGGCATGTCCATGCCCCACATCTTCTCGAGACCGTAGAACGTGCGGATCTCGGGGCGGAACAGATGCACGATGATGTCGCCGCAGTCGATCAGCACCCACTCGCAGGTCCTCAGGCCCTCGACCGCCACCTTGGCGACGCCTTCGCCCTTGAGCTTCGTCGCGAGGTGATCGGCCATCGCGGCGATCTGGCGGGCGTTGCGTCCGGTCGCCACCACCATGTAGTCCGCCATGCTCGATTTGCCGGTCAGCGGCAGCGTGGCGATGTCCTCGGCCTTGTCGGCATCGAGCGATGTCTCGACCAGGGCGAGGAGATGCTCCACGGCGGGAGGCTTGCGCGGCCGTGCGCTCTGCGACGGCTTGTGCGACGGCTTTTGTGAGGGCTTCTGCGACCGGGCGATGCTCAGCTCCTGTGCTCGTTGGCTGCACCTTCCCGAGCGCGGGCAGCGGCAGCGCGGATGTGGGTGGCGGAGGCCGGATGCAACCGTGTGTGCAGGAACACCCAGCGCGGCGGATTGCGATCGGCGAGCCGGCCGGCGCGGCGCTCCGGCACGCGGAACCGATCGAACCTGTGCGCGGCGACGCTGGCCAAGGCCTTGAGACAATAGGAAGGCCGGGCGAACACCGCAACCGGCACCGTCCGGAAGATCTCGTGCCAGCGCTGCCAGCGGCTGATCTGGACCAGGTTGTCGGCGCCCATCAGCCACACGAAGCGGACATGCGGGAAGCTGCGGGTCAGACGGCGCAACGTGTCGGCGGTGTAGACGGTGCGCAACCGCGTCTCGAGATCGCTGACCAGCAGCTTCGGATGGTGCGCGACGCGCCGCGCGCCGGCGAGACGCTGGGCGAGCGGCGCCATGCCGTCCTCGGCCTTGAGCGGGTTCTGCGGCGATACCAGCCACCAGACGCCGTCGAGCTTGAGGTGGCGGATCGCCTCCATGGACAGGTGGCGATGGCCGGCGTGCGCCGGATTGAACGAGCCGCCGAGCAGGCCGATGCGGCAGCGCGTGCCGCGGAACGCGGCGATCCGGCCCGGCAGACCGAAGCTCAGGGGCGCACCTGTCCGGTGCCGTGGACGCGGTACTTGTAGCTGGTCAGCTGCGCGGCGCCGACCGGCCCGCGCGCGTGCAGCTTGCCGGTCGAGATGCCGATCTCGGCGCCGAAGCCGAACTCGCCGCCGTCGGCGAACTGGGTCGACGCGTTGTGCAGCACGATCGCCGAGTCGACCTCGTCGAGGAAGCGGCGCGCCGCGCTATCGTCCTCGGCGATGATCGCGTCGGTATGGTGCGAGCCGTAGCGGTTGACGTGCTCGATCGCCTGGTCGAGCCCGTCGACCACGCGGACCGCGATGATGGCGTCGAGATACTCGGTCGACCAGTCGGCCTCGCTCGCCGGCGTGACGCGGGCATCGAGCGCGCGCGTCTCGGCGTCGCCGCGGACCGCGCAGCCGGCGCGGATCAGGTCGTCGAGCAATGCGGGCAGCAGCGGCTTGGCCGCCGCGCGGTCGATCAGGAGGCTCTCGGCGGCGCCGCACACGCCGGTGCGCCGCATCTTGGCGTTGAGCGTGACCGCGCGTGCGGTCTCGGGCTTGGCCGAGGCGTGGACGTAGACGTGGCAGTTGCCTTCGAGATGCGCGATCACGGGCATCCGGCTCTCGGCCTGCACGCGCGCGATCAGCGACTTGCCGCCGCGCGGCACGATCACGTCGATCGCATCGCTCATGGTCAGCAGCTTGCCGACCGCGGCGCGGTCGCGCGTCGGCACCGCCTGCACCGCGTCGGGGGTGACGCCGGCGGCCGCGATGCCGTCGCGAAACGCCGCCAGGATCGCGGCCGAGGAGTGGAAGCTTTCCGAGCCGCCGCGCAGGATCACGGCGTTGCCCGAGCGCAGGCACAGCGCGGCGGCGTCGGCGGTCACGTTGGGCCGCGATTCGTAGATGATGCCGATGACGCCGAGCGGCACGCGGACGCGCTCGATCACCAGGCCGTTGGGCCGCGTCCAGCGCTCGGTCACCTCGCCGATCGGATCGGGCAGCGCCGCCACGGTGTCGATCCCCGCGGCCATCGCGTCGATGCGCTTGTCGTCGAGCATCAGGCGGTCGGTGAACGCCGCCGTGAGGCCCAGATTGTCCGCGAGGTCGCGCCGGTTGGCGGCGAGGATGGCGGCGCGCGCGGCGCGGATGCGTGTCGCGGCCTCGGTCAGCGCGGCGGTGCGCGTCGCGGCGGATACGTGCGCCAACGCGTGCTCGGCGGCGCGCGCGCGCCGGCCGATCTCGCTCAGCTCGCGCTCCAGCGCGTCCTCAGGATTGGCAATCGCCAGCGCCATCGCCTATTCGACCCCTACCGCGGCGGCGTCGTGCGGCGCACCACCTTGGCTCGGCGACTCGAGCACCAGATCGTCGCGGTGCACCATCTCGCCGCGGCCACGGTAGCCCAGCAATGCCTCGATTTCACGGCTTTTGTGGCCGAGGATGCGGCGCGCGTCGGCGCTCGCGTAGGCGCTCAGGCCGCGCCCGACGACGGTGCCGTCGCGCCGCGCGATCAGCACCGCATCGCCGCGCTCGAACCCACCCTCGGCGGCGATCACGCCGGCCGGCAGCAGGCTCTTGCCGCGCGCCAGCGCGGCGGCCGCGCCGTCGTCGATCACCAGCGTGCCGACCGGCTTGAGCGAGCCCGCGATCCAGCGCTTGCGCGCGGTCAGCGGCTGCTCGCTGGGCACGAACCACGTGCAGCGCCCGCCCTTGAGGATCGCGCTCAAGGGATGCGGCTGGGTGCCCGCCGCGATCGCCATCGCGCAGCCCGCGGCGACCGCGACGCGCGCCGCCTCGAGCTTGGTCACCATGCCGCCCGAGCTGTAGCCCGGCGGCGCCTCGCCCGCCATCGCGACGATCTCCGGCGTGATCTCGCGCACCACGGGCAGGTGGCGCGCGTCGGCATGCTTGCGCGGGTCGGCGGTGTAGAGGCCGTCGATGTCGGAGAGCAGCACGAGCGCGTCGGCGCTGATCATCTGCGCCACCCGCGCAGCCAGCCGGTCGTTGTCGCCGAAGCGGATCTCGGAGGTCGCGACCGTGTCGTTCTCGTTGATCACCGGGATCGCGCGCAGCGCCAGCAGGGTGTTGATGGTGGCGCGGCCGTTGAGGTGGCGGCGGCGCTCCTCGGTGTCGTCCAACGTCAGCAGCACCTGCGCCGCCGTGATGCCGTGGCGGGCCAGCGCGGTCTGGTAGGCGTGCGCCAGGCGGATCTGCCCGGTCGCCGCCGCGGCCTGCTTCTCCTCGAGCTTGAGCCTCTGGTCGTCGAGGCCGAGATGTCGGCGTCCCGCGGCGATCGCGCCCGAGGTCACGATCAGGACGTCGACCTCGCGCCCATGCAGCGCGGCAACGTCGTCGGCCAGCGCGTCGAGCCACGCGCGACGGATGTCGCCGCTCGCCTGGTCGACCAGCAGCGCCGAGCCGATCTTGACGATCACGCGCCGCGCGCGCGCCAGCGGATTGGGTGCTTGCGCGGTCATCGGGAAGAGAGCCGCGAAGACGCAAAGGCGCCAAGGGATCCAGCATGCGCGACCGGCGCGTGCCGCGCGGAGCGCGCTATCGATTGCCTTCGCGTCTTTGCGTCTTTGCGGCTCATCGAGGCGCTCGTTGCGAGACCGCCGCTTCGGATGGCTTCTCGGCGTCGGTCGCGACGTCGATCTGCTTCAAGGCGGCGCGCATCAGCGCGGGCACGCCGACGCCGGTGACGCCGGAGATCAGCAGGATCTTGCGGCCGCGGCCGACCGCCTTGCGCAGGGCGGCGCGGCGCTCGGCGATCACGTCGTCGGTCAGCGCGTCGATCTTGTTCAGCGCGACGATCTCGGGCTTGTCGGCGAGGCCGGCGCCGTAGGCGGCAAGCTCGCCGCGGATGGTGCGATAGCTCGCCGCGACGTCGTCCGCCGTGGCGTCGACCAGATGCAGGAGCACGCGGCAGCGCTCGACATGGCCGAGGAAGCGGTCGCCCAGCCCGGCGCCCTCGTGCGCGCCCTCGATCAGACCGGGGATGTCGGCGAGCACGAACTCGCGGTCGTCGACGCCGACGACGCCGAGCTGCGGCGCCAGCGTGGTGAACGGATAGTCGGCGATCTTGGGACGCGCGCGCGATGAGGCGGCGAGCAGGGTCGACTTGCCGGCGTTGGGCAGGCCGACCAGCCCGGCGTCGGCGATCAGCTTCAGGCGCAGCCACACGGTGCGCTCCTCGCCCGGCCAGCCGGGCGTCGATTGGCGCGGCGCGCGGTTGGTCGAGGACTTGTAGTGCAGGTTGCCGAAGCCGCCGTCGCCGCCGGCGAGCAGGCGCACGCGCTGGCCGGGCTCGGTGATGTCGCACAGCACGGTCTCGCCGTCCTCGTCGAGCACCTCGGTGCCGACCGGGACCTTGAGGGTGACCGACGCGCCGGTGCCGCCGGTGCGCTGCTTGCCCATGCCGGGCTCGCCGTTCTTGGCCGTGAAGTGCTGCTGGTAGCGGAAGTCGATCAGGGTGTTGAGGTTGGCCGCCGCCTCGATCCAGACGTCGCCGCCGCGCCCGCCGTCACCGCCGTCCGGGCCGCCGAACTCGATGAACTTCTCGCGCCGGAAGCCGACGCAGCCGGCGCCGCCGTGGCCGCTCGCCAGATACACCTTGGCTTGATCGAGGAACTTCATCGTGCCGAACCGGAAACCCGACCCCTGGAACGCAAAAGGAGGAATGGTCGCCCATCCCTCCTTGGAGCCGTGGCCGTCCCGGCGATCCCGGGAGGGCGCGGGTCGCCGACGCGTCGCCTCAGGCGGCTGGCGGCGGCAGCACGTCGATGCGGGTGCCGTCGTTCGACTTGTGGTACGCGACCTGGCCCTGGATCAGGGCGAACAGCGTGTGGTCGCGGCCCATGCCGACATTGGCGCCGGGCCGATACTTGGTGCCGCGCTGGCGCACCAGCACGTTGCCGGCGAGCACGATCTCGCCGCCGAATTTCTTGACGCCGAGCCGGCGGCCCGGTGAATCGCGGCCGTTGCGCGAGCTGCCGCCTGCCTTCTTGTGTGCCATGGTCCGCTCCTCGCCGCGCGTCCTGCCGTCAGGACAGCTTGAGGCTGGTGATCTTGAGCACCGTCAGGTCCTGGCGGTGGCCGTTCTTGCGCCGCGAGTTCTGCCGGCGGCGCTTCTTGAACACGATGATCTTGGGCCCGCGGGTCTGCTCGACGACCTCGGCCGTCACCTTGGCGCCGGGCACCAGAGGCGAGCCGATGTGCAGGGTGGCGCCGTCCGACACCGCGAGCACGGCGCCGAGCTCGATCGTCGCCCCGGCCTCGCCAGCCAGGCGCTCGACCGTGATCACGTCGTTCTGGGCGACCTTATATTGTTTGCCGCCGGTCTGGATGACTGCGAACATCGACCGCTTGCCTGAACCTGCCATGCGCCCCGCGAAACCCGCGCCGCGGCTCGCCGAAGCGGCCGCCCGAAGGTCGCGCACTATACCGTCCGACCGCGCTCCGTCAACCGTCTCGGCCGAGCGCCGGCCGAACGGCCATATGGCCCGTCGGCCGGGCCGCGCCAAGGGGGCGCGGAGCCAGCAAATCCGCCGGATTCGCCGCCGGCGTCGCCGCCCCGCGGGGGCCCGACCGCGCGCCGCGCGCCGCCGCCGGCCGCCTTGACCGGCCGGCCGGTTCGGTTATTGTCCGCGCCTCCCGAGCCGCGCGCCACGAATCTCGGACACAGGGTCCCCTGCGGAGGGGTGCCGGAGCGGTCGATCGGGGCGGTCTCGAAAACCGTTGTGCCCGCAAGGGTACCGTGGGTTCGAATCCCACCCCCTCCGCCACTTCAGAACAGAACTGCGAACGCCGGGCGTAGCCGGTTTTACGCCGGCCGCCGCAGTCAGCGTCTGAAGCAGATTGCTTTTCGAGCCGATGATGCGGACCTCGCGGTCTGCAACCTCGACGCGCTGGGCGAGTGCGCGAAGATGGTCGCGGCGGTAGCCGCCGCCGTCGATCTTGATGCGTTCGCGCGCAGTCCTGGCGAACGTTTGGACCATGTGCGGGGTGATTGCCTGCTGGCCCGACGTCTCCAGCATTGCGGCGGCCCGCGTGGCGTCGGCTTGCGCCTGGTCGCGGATCGCCTTGAGGCTTGCGACGCGCTCCTTCAGCGCGGGATCGTCGAGGTCGGCGACGCCGGCCTCGATGGCATCATAGAGCCGCTTGAGCCGCAGGTCGGTCTCGGCCGCGCGCTTGTTCAG
>DATJNS010000207.1:0-4449 GCA_035507915.1 Candidatus Sulfotelmatobacter sp. | reverse complement strand
GTCGTCATCATGTCGAACACGATCCACGTCTATGTCAGCCAGTCGGACAAGGGCGAGCTGGTGATCGGCGCCGGCTCCGACCTGCACAACTCCTACTCGCAGCGCGGCGCGTTCTCGATCATCGAGCACACGGTCGCGCCGTTGCTCGAGCTGTTCCCCGCCTTCTCGCGCCTCAAGATGATGCGGCAGTGGGCCGGCATCGTCGACGTCACCGCGGACCGCAGCCCGATCATCGGCAAGACGCCGGTCGACGGCATGCTCATCAACTGCGGCTGGGGCACCGGCGGCTTCAAGGCAACGCCGGGCTCGGGGCACTTGTTCGCCGCCACCCTGGCGCGCGGCGAACCGCACGAGCTGGTGGCGCCGTTCGGGCTCGAGCGCTTCTCGACCGGCGCGCTGATCGACGAGGCCGCCGCCGCCGCGGTCGCGCACTGAGCCGCCCATGCTGCTGATTCCCTGTCCATGGTGCGGTCCGCGTTCGCAGGAGGAGTTCGCCTGCCGCGGCGAAGCGCACATCGCGCGGCCGGCCGCGCCCGACCGGCTGAGCGACGCCGAATGGGCCGACTACCTGTTCATGCGGGCCAACCCCAAGGGTGTGCACGCCGAACGCTGGTTGCATCGCCATGGCTGCCGACGCTGGTTCAACGTGCTGCGCGACACCGTCAGCGATCGCATCCTCGCGGTCTACAGGCCGGGCGAGCCGCGTCCGATGATCGAGCTGCGCGACCCATGAGCCAGCCCTTCCGCCTGCCGCGCGGCGGCGCCATCGATCGCGGCACGGTTCTGCATTTTCGCTTCGACGGCCGCGCGCTCGAAGGCCATCCCGGCGATACGCTCGCCTCGGCGCTGCTCGCCAATGGCATCCATCTGGTCGGGCGCTCCTTCAAGTATCATCGGCCGCGCGGCATCCTGTCGACCGGCGCCGAGGAGCCGAACGCGCTGGTGCAGATCGGCACCGGCGCGCGCACGACGCCCAACGTGCGCGCGACCGAGCTCGCGCTGTTCGACGGTCTGGGCGCGACCAGCCAGAACTGCTGGCCGTCGGTCGGCTTCGATCTCGGCCGCATCAACGACCGGATCGCGCCCCTGATACCGGCGGGCTTCTACTACAAGACGTTTTTCGGTCCGCCGCGCCTGTGGCTGCTCTACGAACATTTCATCCGCCGCGCCGCCGGCCTCGGACGCGGTCCGCGAACGCGCGATCCCGACCGCTACGACCAGCGCTACGCCCATTGCGACGTGCTCGTGGTCGGCGGCGGGCCCGCCGGGATCGCGGCGGCGATTGCCGCCGGCCGCACCGGCGCGCGCGTCATCCTGGTCGACGACCAGCCGGAGCTCGGCGGCGCGCTGCTCGCCGAGGACGCGGCGAGCGCCCAGGCGCCCGCGCTCGCCTGGATCGACGCCGCGCGCCGGGCGCTGGCCGACCTGCCCGAGCTCCTCCGGCTCTGCCGCACCCGCGTGGTCGGCTACTACGACGGCAATTTCCTGACGGCGCTCGAGACGCCGCCGATCGGCGCGGCGACGCGCGAGCGCCTGTGGAAGATCCGCGCGGGCCAAGTCGTGCTGGCGACCGGCGCGATCGAGCGGCCCCTGGTGTTCCCCGACAACGACCGTCCCGGCATCATGCTGGCCGGTGCCGTGCGCCGCTATCTCAACCGATACGGCGTGCTGGCGGGCCGACGCGTCGCGCTGCTCGCGAACAACGACGGCGCCTACCGCACCGCGCTCGACCTCGCCGCCGTGGGCGCGTCGGTCGTCGCGATCGACGTGCGGTCGGCGCCGACCGGCGCGCTGGTCGCGACGGCACGCGCGCGCGACATCGAGGTGATCGACGGCGCGTCGATCGTCGCGACCGCGGGTGAGCGGCGCGTGCGCCGCATCGTGGTGGCGCGGCTCGACGGCGGCGGCGGTCGGCGCGATCTCGAGGTCGACCTGGTCGCCATGTCGGGCGGCTGGATGCCGACCGTGCATCTGTTCAGCCAGTCGCGCGGCAGCCTCGTGTTCGACCCGGCGCTCGCGAGCTTCGTGCCCGGCAGAGCCGCCCAGCCGACGCGCGCGGCGGGCGCATGCAACGGCGCGGTGCGGCTCGAGGATTGTCTGGCGCAGGGCCTCGCCGCGGGCGCCGCCGCCGCGCGCGATGCCGGTTTCGGCGACGGTGTGCCGCCGCCGACGCCGCCGATCCCGGAGCCCGAGGCGGCGCCGAGCGGCACGCGCTGGATCCTGCCGGGCCGCGGCAAACGCTTCGTCGATTTCCAGAACGACGTGACCGCGTCCGACGTCGCGCTTGCGGCGCGCGAAGGCTACGGCGCGGTCGAGCACTTGAAGCGCTACACCACGCTCGGCATGGGCACCGACCAGGGCAAGACCTCGAACCTGGCGGCGCTCGCGATCCTGTCCGATCTGGAGGGCCGCGAGATCCCGGCCGCCGGCCACACGACCTTCCGCCCGCCTTATACGCCGGTGACGTTCGGTGCGATCGCGGGCGCCACCGCCGGTGCGCTGTTCGCCGCGGCGCGCACCACGCCGATCCAGCCATGGCACGTCGCGGCCGGCGCCGCGTTCGAGGACGTCGGCGCGTGGAAGCGGCCGCGCTACTTTCCGCGCACGGGCGAAACCATGCAGGACGCGGTCGATCGCGAGTGCCGCGCGGCGCGTTCGGCGGTCGCGATGATCGACGCCTCGACCCTCGGCAAGATCGACATCCAAGGCCCCGACGCCGCGACGTTCCTCGATCGCATCTACACCAACAGCTTCTCGACGCTCGGCACCGGACGCTGCCGCTACGGACTGATGCTCAACGAGAACGGCATGGTGTTCGACGACGGCGTGACGACGCGCCTTGCCGGCGATCACTTCCACATGACGACGACCACCGGCGGCGCGGCGACCGTGCTCGACTGGCTCGAGGAGTGGCTGCAGACCGAATGGACCGATCTGGCGGTCCATTGCACCGAGGTCACCGAACAGTGGGCGGTGGTTGGCCTGTCGGGCCGCGCCAGCCGCGCCCTGCTGGCGCCGCTGACCGACATCGATCTCGATCCGGCGCGTTTTCCCTTCATGGCGTTGCGCGAGGGCACGGTCGCCGGAATCCCGGCGCGCGTGTTCCGCATCGGCTTCTCGGGCGCCCTGTCCTACGAGGTCAACGTGCCGGCGCGCTACGGCCTGGCGCTGTGGGAGGCGCTGCACGCGGCGGGCCAGGCCCACGGCATCGTCCCCTACGGCACCGAGGCCATGCACGTGCTGCGCGCCGAGATGGGCTTCATCATCGTCGGGCAGGAGACCGACGGCACGGTGACGCCCGACGATCTCGGCCTGCACCGCATGGTGTCGAAGACCAAGGACTTCCTCGGCCGCCGCTCGCTGACGCGCAGCGACACCGCGCGTGCCGACCGCAAGCAGCTGGTCGGGCTCTTGACCGAGGATCCGCGCGTGGTGCTGCCCGAAGGCGCCGGCGTCACCGCGGCACCGGTGCGCCGCCCGCCCGCGCCGATGCTCGGCCACGTCACCTCGAGCTACCACAGTGCCAATCTCGGCCGCTCGATTGCGCTCGCGCTGGTGCAAGGCGGCCGCGCGCGCATCGGAGACCGGCTGTACGTGCCGGCGATGGACGGCACCGGCCATCGCGTCGCGGTCGTGCAACCCACGTTCGTCGCCAAGGATGCCGCCGATGGCTGAGCCGCGCGCGCGCAGTCCGCTGGCCGCCGCGCCGCCGATCGTCCACCCGTCGCTCGCGGCGACCGAGGTCGCGCTCGAGGCCAAGATCGCGGTGCGCGGCCGCGACGCGACGCCGGCGCTCGTCGAGGCCCTGACCGCCGCGCTCGGCACGCCGCCGCCGACCGTGCCCAACACGGTGGCGTCGGCCGGCGACCGCACGATCCTGTGGCTCGGACCCGGCGAATGGCGCGTCGTCGGGCCGCCGGACCACGCGCCCGCCTTGCTGTCGGCGCTCCAGGCCGCCGTGCCGCGCGGGCTCGCCGGCGTGACCGACGTGTCGGATTTCTACACGACGATCCGGCTCGCCGGCGCGGCCGCGCCCGTCGTGCTGGCGCAAGGTTGCCCGCTCGATCTGCATCCGCGCGTATTCCGGACCGGGCAGTGCGCCCAGTCGCTGCTCGGCGAGGTCGACGTGCTGCTGCATCGGCGCGACGACGCACCGACCTTCGATCTGCAGGTGCGCTGGAGCCACGCCGCGCATCTGTGGGCCTGGCTCGCCGTCGCCATAAACGCCCTGCCGGCGACCTGACGGGCCGCGGTCGCTAGCGCAATCGCTAGGCGGCCGGCGCCGCGCCAGCGCCCTCGTCGACCGCAGCCCTGAGCTTGCCGTCGAGCTCCGCGGGCTGGAACGGCTTGCGCACCAAACGCTCGGGACGCAAATCGCCCGCCAGCGCCTCGGTGTCGGCGAAGCCGGTGAGAAAAACGATCGGCAGGCCGGGCCGCAGCGTGCGGACG
>DATJNS010000206.1:0-25335 GCA_035507915.1 Candidatus Sulfotelmatobacter sp. | reverse complement strand
CGGAAGCCGTCGGTCGCGATCGGGCCGGGCGCGATGCAGTTGACCGTGATGCCGTCGCGCGCGACCTCGAGCGCCCAGCTGCGCGTGAGCCCGACCACCGCGGCCTTGGCGGCGCCGTAGCCGCTGCGGCCGACCCGGCCGTACATCGCGCGGCTGCCGAGATTGACGACGCGGCCGCGCTTCCTCGCGCGCATCCCGGGCAGACAGGCCTGCATGCATTGCGTGATTGCGCGCACGTTGACGCCGATCAGGCGGTCGAGCTCCTCGATCGTCAGCTGCTCGAGCCGCGCGGTCGACACCAGGCCCGCGTTGTTGACCAGGTTGTCGATCGCGTGCTTGGCGGTGATCTCACGCAGCGCGGCCGCCGTCGCCTGGGCGTCGGCGAGATCGACCGGATAGAAGGAGCCGGCGAGCGCGTAGTTCGGCTTGTTGCGCGCGACGCCGATGATGGTGTGCCCGGCGGCGCCGAGGCGCTCGGCGATCGCGCGGCCGATGCCGCGGCTGACGCCGGTGACGAGGGTGACGGGTCCGGCCATGGCTCAGACCGTCGCGACGGGGGTGGCGGGCGAGCCGACCGCGCCGGGCAGCCGCAGCGGCGGCGCGGTCAGGAAGAAACGGTTGCGATGATTCTGGCGCAGCCAGGTCGCGAGCGGCGTCAGGTACCAGAGTTCACCGAGATTGACGCCGAGCTTGAACAGGCAGTGCTCGTGCAACGGCAGTGCAGCGTGGGTCCCGCTGCCGGCCGCCGACGGCACCGTCTCGACCGCATAGTTGTCGCCGATCAGCACCGAGAGTTTGCTCTTGGTGACCCATTCGAGCAGCTTCGGGTCGCGGCCGTTCAGGCTCGGGCACGAGTGATGCACCTTGTGCTCGTCGGGGTTCTTGCGCATCTCGAGCAGCATCTCGGCGAAACCGGTATGCAGGCACACCATGTCGCCGACGCCGATCTCGACCTTGTCCTTGTCGAGCACGCGCATCAGGTCGTCGTAGCCGACCGATTTGGGCTCGCGCCCGAAATGAGCGTGCAGGTCGATCAGGACGCCGCGACCCTGGACGCAGGATTCCGCCATGTTCTCGACGCCGAGGGCCTTGGCTTCGACGCCCTCGAAGCGCGCCCACGGCTCGACGCCCGGCTTCGCCTCGGCGCCGACGACGTGCTCGCCGCCGCGATAGCCGTTGTAGTAGACGATCTCGGGCTTGCCGTCCCCGTCGGCATCGAACGTCGAGCCGACGTGCGCGAGCGTATCCCACTGGGTCGAGTACTGCAGGGTCATGAGCACGACGTCGTCGTTGACGACGTCGGTCCAGTTCGGATTGTCCTGGTTGAACGCGTAGTTGAAGTTCGCCCGGTCGTTGCGGATGGTGGCGAAGCGCCGCGGCGGCAGCCGGCGTGGATTGAGCAGATTGCCGCCCGGGTAGTCGAGCGGCAGGCTCAGGCAGAAATTCTTGCCCGCCTTGGCCTCGGCGACGCCGGCCCTGACGCGGTCCTCGGTCAGCAGATTGAGGCGGCCGCGCTGGTCGTCCTCGCCGAAGTCGCCCCACGTCGAGCCCTCGGGGCGCTTGACCCAGCGTTTCGCCATGGTGTCCTCCCTCGTTCGGTGGCGCGCTGCGATCAGAGCTTGGGCAGCGGCGGCTCGACGCCGGCGGGCAGCGGCACCTGGGAGACGTTGAGCACCATCGAGATCAGGGTGTAGTAGCCGCAGATGCCGATCAGATCCATCGCGCCGCGCCGGCCGAACTTTTCCACCACCGCGTCGAAGGTCTTGTCGCTGACGCCGTGTGTGCGGTGAAGCTCGTTGCAGAACTCGTAGATCGCCGTCTGCTCCGCCGACATGCCGGTCGGACGCTCGCCGCGCGCCACCTGATCGGCGATCTTGGGGTCGAGTCCGGCTTCGACCGCGAGCTTGCGGTGGGCATGCCATTCGTACTGGGCGGTCCAGAAGCGCGCCGTGATGCAGATCGCGAACTCGTTGAGCGCGGCCGACAGCGCGCTCTTGTAGCGCAGGTGGGCACCCGCCTGCTGGATCGGATCGCACAGCCCCGGGCTGTAGAGCAGCGGCAAGAAAGGCCCGCGCACGCTGCCGCGCGGCCCGGCCGAGATGTTGGCAGCGACCTTCTTCTGGTCGGCATCCCACTGTTCGGGCTTCAACTCCGGGAAACGGCTCATGGCGGATCCTCCCTCTCGTGCTCGCTGGCGCGCTGAAGTCTGCAGCCTCCCTCCTCGTGGGGGAAGCGCCGGATGACAGCAGTATCCTGACGCGCGCGGCGCGGTCGGGCTAGACTGGACGTGGCCGGAGGTGCCGCGCATGGCGATGATCAGCTATCTGACCCGGATCCAGTTCGATTTCGGCGCGCTCAAGCTGCTGGCCGACGAGCTCAACCGGGTCGGCATCATGCGGCCCCTGATCGTGTCCGACAAAGGCGTGGTGGCGGCCGGGCTGGTGGAGCGCGTCAGCGCCGTGCTGCCGGCCGACATGAGCGTGACGGTCTATGACGGCACGCCCGAGAACCCGACCGAGGCGGCGGTCGACGAGGCGCTGCGGCTGTTCCGCGAGCATGGCTGCGACGGGCTGATCGGCGTCGGCGGCGGCTCGGCGCTCGACCTCGCCAAGGCAGTGCGCCTGCTCGCGACCCATCCGGGACCGCTTGCGCCGTACGCCATGATCGAGGGCGGCGTCGCGCGCATCGGGCCCAACCTGGCCCCGATGATCGCGCTGCCGACCACCGCGGGCACCGGCAGCGAGGTCGGCCGCGGCGCGCTCATCACCCTGGCGGACGGCCGCAAGCTCGGCGTGGTCAGCCCGCATCTGATCCCCGATGTGGCGATCTGCGATCCCGAGCTCACCCTCGGGCTGCCGCGCGCGGTGACCGCCGGCACGGGGATGGACGCGATCGCTCACTGCATCGAGACCTTCTGCTCGCCGCTCGTCAATCCGCCGGCCGACGCGATCGCGCTCGACGGGCTGGCCCGCGCCTGCCGCCACATCGAGCGCGCGTGCGGCCACGGGGCCGACCGCGAGGCGCGCTGGAACATGATGATGGCCGCGATGGAAGGCGCGATGGCGTTTCAGAAGGGGCTCGGCGCGGTGCACGCGATGTCGCATCCGCTCGGCAGCATCCAGAGCCCGCGCCTGCACCACGGCACCTTGAACGCGGTGGTGCTGCCGGCGGTGTTGCGCTTCAACCACGACGCGCTGGGTGACAAGGTGCCCCGCTTGGCGCACGCCATGGGGCTGGCGCCCGGAAGCGACGTCGCCGACGCGATCGCCAAGCTCAACGCGCGCGTCGGCATGCCGGCGGGCCTGCGCGCCATGGGGGTCACGCCGGAGATCCTACCCGCGATGGCCGAGCAGGCGGTCAAGGATCACTGCAACGGCACCAATCCGCGCCAGGCCGACGCCGCCGACTATCTCGACCTGCTACGGGCGGCGATGGGCTGAGCGACGCGGCATGAGCTCCGAGGCCGGCGGAGCGCCCGCGGTCGCCGCGCAGCGCTCGGACGATCTGCGTGGCGGCCTCCTCATGCTCGCGAGCGGGCTCCTGTTCAGCATCTCGTCGGCGGCAGTCAAGGAGCTCGCGACCGACCTGCCGGTGTTCGTCGTCGCGGCGCTGCGCCATGCCTTCGCGCTCGTGTGGTTCGTGCCCCTGATCGCGCGCCGTGGCCCGGCCTATTTCACGACCCGACGCTATTTCAGCCACCTCTACCGCGGCGCGTTCGGCTTCGTGTCGTTCCTGGCGTTCATCTACGTGCTGCCGCTGCTCAACCTGGCCGATGTCATCGCGCTGTCCTTCACCACGCCGCTGTGGTCGCTGCTCCTGACGGTGCTGTTCCTCGGCGAGCGCGTGCCGCCCGCGCGTTGGCTCGCCACCGCGGTCGGCTTCGCCGGCGTGATCCTGATCGCCAAACCGAGCAGCGCGGTCGGGCTCGCGTCGACGATCGCGCTGTCGAGCGCGCTGTTGTCGAGCCTCGCGATGATGAAGGTGAAGCAGCTCTCCCTGACCGAGCCACCCGACCGCATCGCGTTCTACTTCATGCTCAACGGCCTGCTGATGGGCCTGCCGCTGGCGTTGCCGGTGTGGCGCACGCCCGAGCCGCGGCAGTGGCTCTTGCTGGCGCTGATGGGCGGCCTGTCGTTCGCGGGCCAGATCTGCCTGTCGCGCGCCTACGCGATCGGCACGTTCAGCAAGATGGCGCCGATGGACTTCTTTCGCCTGCCGCTCGGCATCCTGGTCGGTTTCGTGCTGTTCGGCGAGCTGCCAGACGCCTTCTCGGTGCTCGGCATGGCGATCGTGGTCGCCGCCTCGCTCTTCATCCTGATGTCGCGCGCGGCGCCGCGTGCAAGCTAAGCTTGGGTTGACGCCGACAGTTCGGGTCCGATCGGAGGGCGTACGATGACGAGCGAGTCCCTCGTGCTGCGCCGGGGCGGCGCGGCGGATCTACCCTTCGTCATGGCGACGGAACGCATGCCCGGTTTCGACGCGCTGGTCGGCCGCTGGGACGAGGCGCGGCATGGCGCAGCGCTGGCCGACGGCCGCCACGCCTACTTCATCGCGTCGCGCGCCGGCGAGCCGACCGGCTTCGCCATCTTTCGCGACTGGGCGTCGCCCGAGCGGGTGGCCTTGCTGAAGCGCATCGCCGTCAGCCGGCCCGGCGCCGGCCTCGGGACGCCCATGCTGCGAGCGCTCACCGCGGTCGCCTTCCGGGACACGGACGTCCACCGGATCTGGCTGGGCGTGTTCCCCGACAACGCGCGGGCGCGGCGGGCCTACGAAAAGGCGGGGTTTCAGGCCGAGGGCATCGCACGCGGCAGCGCATTCTTCGGCGGCGCTCATCGCGACGAGCTGATCATGGCAATCCTGCGGACCGACGGGTCGGCTGCGCCGTGACCGGGCACGCGCAGCGCTACTCGCTCTCGGGCGAGGCCTCGTAGGTGCGCAGCACGCTGTCGGTGACGGCGTCGGTCTCGAGCAGACGGACGTTGTACTGCCACAGCGCGGCGACATGGCGCAGCACGGCGGCGCAGGTCTTCTCCTCGAGCATCACGCCGTCATAGACCGTGTGCTTGAGCACCAGGCAGCGGTCGCCCGCGAGATCGACGTCGGCGACCTGGATGTCGGGCTCGCGGCGCGCCAGGTCGAACTGGCGCGCCAAGGTGCGACGGACCTCCTGATAGCCCGCCTCGTCGTGGATCGCGTCGACCGACAGGGTCGGCTCGTCGGCCTGGTCCGTCACCTTGAAGAGGCGGAACTTGCGGATCAGGTTGGGCGACAGGAACTGCAGGACGAAGCTCTCGTCACGGTAATTGGCCCAGCCGTCGCGCAGCGTGCCGTAGGGGTCGCCGTTGCCGGCGACACCGGGGAAGAAGTGACGATCCTCCGCGGTCGGCTCGGTGCAGATGCGTTTGATGTCCTGCATCATCGCGAAACCGAGCGCGTAGGGATTGATCCCGGAGTAGCGCGGCGAATCGAAATCCGGCTGCGAGACCACGTTGGTGTGGGTCTGCAGGAACTCGAGCATGGCGCCCTCGGTCACCAGGCCCCGATCGTGGAGCCGGTTCATGATCTCGTAGTGCACGAAGGTGGCGCAGCCCTCGTTCATCACCCGCGTCTGCTTCTGCGGATAGAAGTACTGCGCGAGCTTGCGCACGATCCGGACGATCTCGCGCTGCCAACCCTCGAGGCGCGGACTCTGCTTCTCGATGAAGAGCAGCAGGTTCTCCTCGGGCAGGCCCAGCTTGCGGCGATTCTCGGTGTCGCGCGCCGCACGCGCGGCCGCGGGGGCATCGACCGGAACGTCGCTGGTCGGCAGGGTGCGCCACAGGTCGTTGAAGGTCTGCTGCTCGTAGAGCCGACGCTCGTCGGCGCGCCGCTTCTCGGCCTGCAGGCTGCTCTTGGGCTGGCGCGCGTAACGGTTGACGCCGTGGTCCATCAGCGCGTGCGCGGCGTCGAGCACCCGCTCGACCGCATCGTAGCCGTGCTGCTCCTCGCAGCGCGTGATGTAGTCGCGCGCGAACGCCAGGTAGTCGAGGATGCCCTCGGCATCGGTCCACTGGCGGAACAGATAGTTGTTCTTGAAGAAGTGATTGTGGCCGAACGCCGCGTGCGCCAGCACCAGGGTCTGCATCGTCATGGAGTTCTCCTCCATGATGTAGCTGATGCAGGGGTTGGAGTTGATCACGATCTCGTAGGCGAGCCCCTGGAAACCCTTGCGGTAGAGGATCTCGTCGCGCACGAAGCGCTTCCCGAAGCTCCAGTGCCGATACATGATCGGCAGACCGATCGACGCGTAGGCGTCGAGCATCTGCTCGGACGTGATGATCTCGATCTGGTTGGGATAGACGTCGAGCCCGAGCTCGCCGAGCGCGATCTCCTCGATCGCCTCGTAGGCGCGCTTCACCGTGTCGGCGTCCCAGTCCGCGCCGTCGAACAGCGGCTTGGTCGCGATCAGCGCGCTGACGTCGTTTTTCGTGTTCATGCGCGGCGCCGGTCCTTGGCGAAGAGCTCGTGGAACACCGGAAAGATCTGGGCCGGATCATCGACGCGCATGATGGCGAAATTGGGGTGCGACGCCGACAGCTCGTTGTAGGACGTCCACAGCACGCTTTCCGGCCGCGCCGATCCGTAGAGCCCGGCCGAGCCGGCGCCGACCTCGACATACGCAAAATACTGGGTGATCGGCAGGATCTGCTCCTTCAAGAGCGATATGCAGCGGCCACTGTCCGAGTCGATGTTATCACCGTCGGATGCCTGCGCGGCGTAGATGTTCCAGGCCTCGAGCGGATAGCGGTCGCGCACCACGCGCAGCATCTCCTCGAGCGCCGTCGACACCACCGTGCCGCCGGTCTCGGTCGAGTAGAAGAAGGTGTCCTCGTCGACCTCCTTCGCGACACTGGTGTGGCGGATGAACACGACGTCGACCTGGCGATAGCGCCGGCCGAGGAAGACGTGGAGCAGCATGAAGAAGCGCTTGGCCAAATCCTTCATGCGCTCGGACATCGAGCCCGACACGTCCATCAGGCAGAACATGACCGCCTGGGTGTTGGGCTTCGGCACCTTCTCGAAGCGGTTGTAACGGACGTCGACCGGGTCGACGTACGGGATCAGCTTGACGCGACGCAGCAGCGCGTCGAGCGCCTTGCGCGCCCGCGCCGCGCCCACCTCGTCACCGGCGGCCTCGGCATCGGCGACCTCGCGCTCAAGCGCCTCGACATCGGCGCGGCGCGGTCGGTTGAGCGAGATCCGGCGCGCCATGCTGTTGCGCATGGTCCGGCCGACATTGAGGTTCGACGGCGTGCCCGACACCGTGTAGCCGGCGCGGGCGAGCTTCATGCTGGTGGCGTCCTTGAGCTGCTTGCCGATCAGGTCGGGCAGCTCCAGGTCGTCGAAGAACAGATCGAGGAACTCGTCCTTGGACAACACGAACTCGAAGGCGTCCTCGCCCTCGCCGTCCGGGCTTGCCTCGCCGCGTCCGCCTTCGCCCTCACCGCCCGGCGGCCGCGGGATCTTGTCGCCGGTGATGAACTCCTTGTTGCCCGGCACGACGATCTCGCGCTTGCCGGTGCCGCGCGCATAGCGGAAGTTGGGTTCGGCGATGCCTTTCGTCGGGATCGAGATCTTCTCGGCGCCCTCGAGGTCGCCGACCTTGCGCTTGCGGGTCGCTTCCTGCACCGCGCCCTTCACCTCGGCGCGCGCGCGCGTCAGGAACCGCTGGCGGTTGCCGAGGCTCTTGCCCTTGGGATTGAGGCGGCGGTCGACGATATTCATGGCCGGCGCTCGGAAGCCTCTACTCAGCTGGCCTTGCTAATCCTCATGTACCATTCGACGAGCCGGCGGACCTGGCGTTCCGTGTAGCCGCGTGCGACCATGCGCTCGAGGAACTGCGTGTGCTTGCGCTCGGTGTCGGAGTCCTTCTTGGTGCCGAAGCTGATCACCGGCAGGAGCTCCTCGACCTGGCTGAACATGCGCTTCTCGATGACCTCGCGCAGCTTCTCATAGGACGTCCACGCCGGATTGCGTCCCGCATTGTTGGCGCGCGCCCTTAGGGCGAACTTAACGACCTCGTTGCGGAAGTCCTTCGGGTTGGCGATGCCGGCCGGCTTCTCGATCTTCGACAGCTCCTGGTTCAGGAGCTCGCGGTTCATCAGCTGGCCGGTATCCTGATCCTTGTAGTCCTGATCCTCGATCCAGGCGTCGGCATAGGCCACGTAGCGATCGAACAGGTTCTGACCATAGTCCGAATACGATTCCAGATACGCCTTCTGGATCTCGTTGCCGATCAGGTCGGCGTAGCGCTGGGCGAGCTCGGTCTTGACGAAGTTGAGCAGCTTCGACTCGGTCTCCTCCGGGAACTGCTCGCGCCGGATCGCCTGCTCGAGCACGTACATGAGGTGCACCGGGTCGGCCGCGACCTCGTGATTGTCGAAGTTGAACGTGGTCGACAGCACCTTGAAGGCGAATCGGGTCGACACGCCCTCCATGCCCTCGTCGACCCCGGCGGCGTCGCGATACTCCTGGACCGACTTGGTGCGCGGATCGGTGTCCTTCAGGCTCTCGCCGTCATAGGCCCGCATCTTGGCGTAGAGATTGGAGTTTTCGTGCGGCTTGAGGCGCGACAGCACGCTGAAGCGCGACAGCATGTCGAGCGTGCCGGGCGCGCACGGCGCGGTGGTGAGCTCGCTGCCCTGCAGCAGCTTCTCGTAGATCTTGCGCTCCTCGGTGGCGCGCAGGCAGTACGGCACCTTGATGACGCAGATGCGGTCGATGAAGGCTTCGTTGTTCTTGTTGTTCTTGAAGCTCTGCCACTCGGCCTCGTTCGAGTGCGCGAGGATGACGCCCTGGAAGGGGATGCCGCCGACGTTCTCGGTGCCCGCGTAGTTGCCCTCCTGCGTCGCGGTCAAGAGCGGGTGCAGCATCTTGATCGGCGCCTTGAACATCTCGACGAACTCGAGGATGCCCTGGGTCGTGCGGTTGAGGCCGCCCGAGTAGGAGTAGGCGTCCGGGTCGTTCTGGCTGAAGAACTCCAGCTTGCGGATGTCGACCTTGCCGACCAGGCCGGCGATGTCCTGGTTGTTGTCGTCGCCCGGCTCGGTCTTGGAGACGCACACCTGACGGATGCGCGACGGGTTGAGGCGCACCACGGTGAATTTCGAGATGTCGCCGCCGAACTCGTCGAGCCGTTTGACTGCCCAGGGCGACATCAGGCCGGTCAGCCGCCGGCGGGGAATCGAGAACTTGTCCTCGAGCGCCGGACCCATCGACAGGGGGTCGAACAGGCCGAGCGGGCTCTCGAACACCGGGCTGACGTGCTCGCCCGCCTTGAGGACGTAGACCGGCAGCTTCTCCATCAGCATCTTGAGCCGCTCGGCGAGCGACGACTTGCCGCCGCCGACCGGGCCCAAGAGATAGAGAACCTGCTTGCGCTCCTCGAGGCCTTGCGCGGCGTGGCGCAGGAACCCGACGATCCGCTCGATCGTCTCCTCCATCCCGTAGAAGTCCTCGAACGCGGGATAGAGCTTGAGCGTGCGGTTCATGAAGATCCGACCGAGCCGCTGATCGTGGCTCGAGTCGACGATGGTCGGCTCACCGATCGCCGCGAGCAGCCGCTCGGGCGCGGTGGCGTGCATCATCGGATCTTCGCGGCAGCCCCGCAGATATTCCTGCAGGGGCATCTCGGACTGCTTCTGGCTGTCGTACAGACGGGAAAAGAGACCAAAAAAATCGTCTTGCGGAGCCATTGAACACTCCAGCTCAGTCGAGACCAGACGGTGGCGGGTGTTGGTCGTGCAAGGCCGAGATCCCCACGCTAGATATCGTGCCATACCGGGTGGACAGGCACAAGAACTGGATTCCGGAACCAGTCTGTTCCGTCGATCCGGCACCGCTCATGATGCGCGCCTGCAACAGCATTTGGGGCGCCGCGTGGGTCAGCGAAAGGTTGGCTTACAGTACTGCGCACGATTTAAGATTCGCTAAAGTGGACGGACAGCATTCCCGGACTTGGAAATTTTTTCTCAAGACTCCCTGCAGCAATCTCCAAGTCTCGCGCACCGGTCGAACATTTGCCGAAAAGTTTACCGGTCGACGCCCGGCCGCGTCGGCGCGCGTCTCGAGAATCATCTTGTGACCACCATCCAACGGTCCACCTCCGCGCCCTGTTGCGAAGTTGGGCAACCGGCGACGCCAGCTTATGCAACCGGCGGGCCGCCTGCCCGCAACCGCCGGGCCGCCTGGCCCGGCCGGCGCGCGAGGCACGCACTATGATGTGAGTTCGGCACGACCCGCAAAACCGCAAGGGGGGATTCCCGATGACCGTCGACCTCGAGATGCTGACCTGGACCGCCGTGTTGTGCGTGGTCCTTTTTCTGCCCTACGTCCTGTGTCGGATTTCCGTCTGGGGCTTGGTCGCGACCGTCGGCTATCCAAAGAATCCGCCGCCCCTGCCCGACTGGGCGCAGCGCGCCCAGCGGGCTCACCTCAATCTCGTCGAGAACATCGGCCCGTTCACCGCCCTCGTGGTGGTTGCCCACGCCGGCGGCGCGGCGAACGAGGTGACGGCGCTGGGCGCGACCATCTTCTTCTGGGCCCGCCTGGTGCAGGCGGTGGTCCACATCCTCGGCGTCCCGTGGGTGCGCACCCTGGCTTTCTTCGTCAGCCTCGCGGGCGAGGTCATGATCCTCCGGCAGATCCTGGCCGCTTAGGCGCGCCGGCCGCGAGCGCCCCGACGCCGCCGGCGCGGCTAGGACGCGCGCTCGACCAGGGCGTCGACCACGACGGCGGGCTCGCCCGCCGCGCCGACGATCACGGGATTGACGTCGATCGACGCGACCTGCCCGGCCGCCGCGACCATCAGCTGGCCGAGCCGCACCGCCATGGCGCACACGGGCGCAAGGTCGATCGGCGCCTCGCCGCGTACCCCGGCGAGAATCGGCGCGATGCGCAGCCGCCCGAGCGCCTCCCGCACGGCATCTTCATCGAACGGCGGCAGCAGCAGCGCCACGTCGCCGAGCGCCTCGACGTACTTGCCGCCGTCGCCGACCAGCACGATCGGACCGAACTGCGGATCGACCCGCGCGCCGAGCGCGAGCTCGCGCCGCCCCTTCGCCATCGCGGCGACGATCACGCCGTCGCGCGCGACCTTGAGGGCCTCGAGGCGCGCCCACTGCTCCTCGAACGCCGCGGCCGTCGCGGCCTCGGTCGCGACGCCGAGCCGCACCAGCCCGGCCTCCGACTTGTGCGGCACCTCGGCCGAGCAGCCTTTGACCACGACCGGGCCGCCGATCGCGCGAAACGCCGCGACCGCCTCGTCGCGGCTGCGGCAGAGCCGTCCGGCGACCACCGGCATGCCGTGGGCCTTGAGGAGCTGGATGCTGTCCCATTCGCTGAGGAAGCGCGTCTTGCCCGACGGCAGGTTGATCGGGGCGCTGCGCGGCCATTCGGTCGGCCGACGCTTCATCAAGGCGGTGTGCTGCGCCAGCTGGTCGAGCGCGCCGATCGCCTCGGTCTCATAGATGAAGCCGGGGATGCCGGCCTTCTGGAACGGCTCGCGCACCAGCGCCATCTGGCTCGCCACCACCGCCGGCTTGCCGGTGGTGCGGACGAACGCGGCGGTGTCGCGCGCGAACAGATCGATGTCGTAACCCTGGCCGGCGACCGGCAGGCTGACGAGCAGCAGGTCGGCGGCGGGATCCTTGGCGACGACCGGCAGCACGTTGCCGAACAGCGAGCTGTCGGTCAGCAGCGCCGCGGTGACGTCGATCGGATTGGCGGAGCTCGCGAACGCCGGCAGCTTGGCCGCCAGGTCGCGGCGCGTCTGGTCGTTCAAGGTCGCGAACGGCGCGCCGTGACCGTGCGCGATGTCCGCGCTCATCACGCAGGACGCGCCCGAGTTGCTCATCATCACGAGCCGACGCCCGCTCGGGCGCCACCCCTTGAGATAGAGCTCGGCGGTGTTGACCAAGCCGTGGACGTCCTGCGCGCGCCAGATGCCGTGCTGGCGCAGGAAGGCGTCGACCACGCGGTCCTCGTTGGCGAGCGCGCCGGTGTGCGAGCTGGCGACCGCCTGGGCGCGCGGCGAGCGCGCCGCCTTCAGCGCGACGATCGGCAGATCGCGCTCACGCGCGATGCGCGCCGCCTCGGCGAGGCGCGCCGGGTTGGCGATCGCCTCCAGATAGAGCAGCACCAGCTTGACCTCGGGATCCTGCACGACCGCGAGCGCGAAGTCGGCGACCGAGAGGTCGGCCTCGTTGCCGGTGGCGTGGCAGTGGCGCACGCCGACGCCGCGCGCCATCAGGAGGCCGTACGGCACGACGCTCATCGCGCCCGACTGGCTGACCACCGCGACCGGCCCGGGCTTGGGCGGCATCTCGAGGAACATGGTCGAGAAGTTGGGCACCGCGCCGGTGCCGAAGTTGGCCAGACCCATGGTGTTGGGCCCGACCATGCGCATGCCGGCGGCGTGCGCGGTCGCCACCATGGCGCGCTGCTTGGCGAGGCCGTCGGCGTTGACCTCGCCGAAACCCGAGGTCATGACGATGGTGAGCTTGACGCCGCGCGCGGCGCACTCGGAAACCGCGGTCACCGCGGCGTCACCCGGCACCGCCACCACCGCGAGGTCGGGAGCCTCGGGCAGCGACTTCAGATCGGGGTAGCTCTTGTGGCCCTGGACCTCGGGCGAATTGGGGTTGATTGGATAGATGGTGCCGCGATATCCGAACCGGCCCATGAAGTCGATCGGGCGGCCGCCGATCTTGTTCGGGTTGGTCGAGGCGCCGATCACGGCGACCGAACGGGGCGCCAGCGCGGCCTGCAGGCGGGTATCGTTGTCTGGCATCGGCGCGACCTGTTGCTGCGGCGGCTCGTTTGCTTCTAGCCGTGCCGGGGGCCCGGCGCAACCTGAGAGGGCTCATGGCTGAGTTGCTCCCCGTGCTGCCGCGCCTCGTTGCGCTGACGATCTTCGCCGCGACCTACCTGGTGGTCGCCATCGGGCGGCTGCCGGGCTTCCGCATCGACCGGGCGGGCGCGGCGCTGCTCGGCGGCAGCCTGATGGTCGCGACCGGCGTGCTCGACCTTCGCGAGGCGTATCGCGCGATCGACCTCGACACCATTGCGCTGCTGCTCGGCACCATGATCGTGGTCGCCCACCTGAAGCTGTCGGGGGTGTTCGCGTTGGTCACCGCGCGGGCGGCGCGCCACGTGCGCGGGCCGATCGCGACCTTGGCGCTCGTCGTCGCGCTGTCGGGCATCGCCTCGGCGTTCCTGGTCAACGATACGATCTGCCTCGCGCTCACGCCGCTGGTGCTGGAGCTGGTCGGACGCCAGGGGCGCAATCCGGTGCCCTACCTGCTGGCGGTCGCGATGGCGTCCAACATCGGCAGCACGGCGACCATCACGGGCAACCCGCAGAACATCATGATCGGCAGCTTCTCGCAGATCCGCTACGCCGACTTCGCCGCGGCCCTGGCGCCGATCGCGCTCGCCGGGCTCGCGGTCGCCATGGCGCTGCTCGTGATGTCGCACCGTCGCGCGCTGGCCGGCGCCGCGCGCACGCCCGGGCCGGTCGCGGTGCGGCTCTACAACGCGCCGTTGGCGCGCAAGGCGGTGCTCGTGACCGCGCTGATGATCGGCGCCTTCTTCGTGATCCACCCGCCGGCCGAGGTCGCGCTGGTCGCGGGCGCGGTGCTGCTGCTGACCCGGCGCATCAAGCCCGAGCGCGTCTATCGCGAGATCGACTGGCCCCTGCTCGTGATGTTCGTCGGGCTGTTCGTGGTGGTCGCCGGGGTGCGCAAGGCGGTGCTGACGCCCGAGATGCTCGCCGCCGCCGCGGCCTGGCCGCTCGATCACGTGCCGACCATGACGCTGGTCGCCGCCGCGCTGTCGAACCTGGTCAGCAACGTGCCGGCGGTGCTGGTGCTGAAGCCGTTCGTCGAGCAGGCCGCCGATCCGCGCACCGCGTGGCTCGCGCTCGCCATGGCGTCGACCCTCGCGGGAAACTTCACGATCGTGGGCTCGGTCGCCAACCTGATCGTGGTGCAGCGCGCCCGCCGCCACGGCATCGAGATCTCGTTCTGGGACTACTTCCGGGTCGGCGCGCCGCTGACCCTCGTCACGCTCGCGATCGGCGCCGCCTGGCTGATGCTGACCCGGTGACTGGACGTCCGCGCGCCGCGCCGACGCGCGCGCTCGGCCTGCTACGGCAGGCAAAATGCAGGTCCGCACTGCGACGTCGGGCACCATGAGGACGCGTGTCGCATGTCCGGCGTGACATGAGCAGAGGCTGCTCGCGTCGCTGGACCACGTCGACCACGTGGCGCCCAGCTGCCGTCATTGCGAGCGCAGCGAAGCAATCCAGAGAGGCGTGCAACTTGCCCCGGCCACTGGATCGCTTCGTCGCTGCGCTCGTCGCAATGACGATGGAATCACCCGAGCCGATTCAGACCGTCGTAGGCCGCGGTCTTGTAGCACTCGGCGAAGGTCGGGTAGTTGAACACGGTGTTGAGGAAGTAGTCGATCGTGCCGTTGAAGGCGAGCACCGCCTGGCCGATGTGCACGAGCTCGCTCGCGCCCTCGCCGATGATGTGCACGCCCAGCAGCTCGCGCGTCTCGGCGTGGAACAGGAGCTTGAGCAGGCCCGTGGTGTCGCCGAGGATCTGGCCGCGCGCGATCTCGCGGTAGAACGCCTTGCCGACCTCGTAGGGCACGCCCGCCTTGGTGAGCTCCTCCTCGTTGCGGCCGACCGTCGAGATCTCCGGGATCGTGTAGATGCCGTAGGGGAACAGCCCGGGCATCGCGTCGCACTTCTGGCTGAAGGCGTGGCAGACGGCGATGCGACCCTGCTCCATCGAGGTCGAGGCCAGGCTCGGGAAGCCGATCACGTCGCCGACCGCATAGATGTGCGGCTGCGAGGTCTGGTAGGTGCCGTTGACGGTGATGCGGCCGCGCGAGTCGACCTCGACGCCGGCCGCCTCGAGCCCGAGCCCCTCGACCGCGCCCTGGCGACCGACGCAATAGAGCGCCTGGTCGACGTAGATGCGCTTGCCGCTGTCGAGCATGATGCGCACCGGGCGCTGGCGGAACTCCGGATTGAGCTGGATCTCCTTGACCGCCTCGCCGAGCCGCATGGTCACGCGGTTCTGCTGCATCTGGTAGACCAGCGAATGCACGATCTCGCCGTCGACGAACGGCAGCAGGCGCTCGCGCGCGTCGATCAGGGTCACGCGCACGCCGAGCGCGGCGAACATGGTGGCGTACTCGCAGCCGATCACGCCGCCGCCGATCACCGCCAGGCGGTGCGGCATCTGCTTGAGCTGCAGCATGTCGTCGCTGGTGAACACGTGCTGGCCGTCGAACGGCAGCTTGGGATTGAGCGCCGAGCTCGTGCCGGTGGCGATCACGATCGCCTGGGCGGTCATGTCGCGGCTGGCGCTGCCGTCGGCGTAGGTGAGCCGCACGGTGTGCGGGTCGACGAACGACGCCGAGGCGGTGACGAGCACGACCTTGTTGCGCTGCAGTTGGTGACGCACCACGTCGATCTCGTGACGGATCACGCGATCGACCCGGAAGATCAGGTCCGACATGGTGACGTTCTGCTTCACCACGTAGGACGCGCCGTAGACGCCGCGCTCGCGATAGCCCGACAGGTGCAGGATGGTCTCGCGGAAGGTCTTGCTCGGGATGGTGCCGCTCGAGATGCAGACCCCGCCGACGTCGCGCTTGCGCTCGATCACGGCGACCCGCTTGCCCAGCTTGGCGGCCTGGATGGCGGCGCGGTGGCCGCCGGGCCCGGAGCCGATCACCAGCAGGTCGAACTGCCGGGCGGCCTCCGCCTCGGCCTGGCCCTGGCCCTCCGGCTTCAGCTTGACGACGCGCGCGGTCACGTGTGCCCCCTTCCCGCGTGTACGGCCGGCGTTCATGGCCTCGCGCTTGGGTTGAGCCCGTGGTTGAGCGCGGCACCGGCCGGCGCTACCAGGGGGTTGATCGACTACACCCCAAAGCTTAATCGACAACCCACCGGAATTTAAGCACTCTCTTGGATTCGGGAACGGGATTTCGATGGAAAATCAGCCGCCCGTATCTATAATTTTAACTATTCGCGAGCGCCTATCAGGCGGCGCGACTGCTCGGCACAGAGGCGCTCGACGTTGAATTGCTCGGCCTGCAGCTTCGAGAATCGCGATGGCGTGCGCTATTGCACGCGCTGCGGCACGCCGCTGTTCCTGATCTGCCTCAAATGCAGCACGCCGGCCCAGGACGGCGACCAGTATTGCGGCGGCTGCGGCGGCCGGCTGATCGCGCTGGGCGCCGGCGCGCCCTTGCCCGCGCTCGCGCTGCCGGCCACGACCGCTGCCGCGGCGCCGGCCAAGCGCGCCGCCGCGCCGGCGCCCGCCACGCTCGAATCCGAGCGCAAGAACGTCACCGTGCTGTTCGCCGACATCGCCGGCTTCACGGCGATGAGCGAGAAGCTCGACCCCGAGGACGTCACCAACCTGATGAACGGCTGCCTGCGCATGCTGGCGGACGTCGTGGTGCGCTACGAGGGCTACGTCGACAAGTTCATCGGCGACTGCATCATGGCGATCTTCGGCGCGCCGATCGCGCACGAGAACCATCCCGAGCTGGCGGTGCGCGCGGCGCTCGCCATGCACAAGGAGATGGAGGAGTACAACAAGCGGCTGCCCGCCAAGATCGACAAGAAGCTGGCGCTGCACACCGGCATCAACTCCGGCATGGTGATCGCCGGCGGCGTCGGCTCCGACCAGAAGATGGAATACACCGTGATGGGCGACACGGTGAACCTGGCCTCGCGCCTGGAATCGATCGCCAAGGACGGCCAGATCTTCGTCTCCGGCTACACCTACAATCTGACGCGCAACCAGTTCGAGTTCCTGCGCCACGATCCCATCAAGGTGAAGGGCAAACAGGCGCCGGTCGCGGTCTACGAGGTCCTCAAGGCCAAGAGCCCGACCGGCCAGGACGTCAAGGCGAGCGACGCGCCGCCGCCGCTGGTCGGCCGCTCGAGCGAGATCGACACGCTGGAGAAATGCGCGCGCGCGCTGATGGCCGGCCACGGCCAGGCCGTGTTCCTGGTCTCCGAGCCCGGCATCGGCAAGAGCCGCGTCCAGCTGGAATTGAAGAACCGCTTCAAGCCGGGCGACATCCAGATCATCGAGGGCACCTGCCGCTCGTTCAGCCGCTCGACCAGCTACGCCGTGTTCGGCGAGATCTTCCGCCAGCTGCTCACCATCGACGCCGACGACCTCAACGAGGCGATGCGCGACAAGCTGGTGAAGAACCTGCCGCTGCTCCTCAAGCTCGATCCCGAGGCGCTGACGCCGGAGGCGCGCGAGGCGATCGTGCATCTCGGCAGCATCCTCGGGCTGCAGCTCGCCGAGGAGTTCGACGTCGCGCTCGACCAGATGGAGGCGCAGGAGATCAAGGCGCAGACCTTCCGCTCGGTCGCCTGGTTCTATCGCGCGCTCGCCAAGCAGAAGCCCCTGATGCTGGTGCTCGAGAACCTGCATCACGCGGACACGACCTCGATCGAGCTGATCGCCTACCTGTTCGAGGCGCTGCGCCAGGATCCCGTGATGCTGGTGCTGCTGATGCGCCCGATGCGCGACCATCCGTCGGCCAAGCTGCCGCCGATCGCCAAGAAGGTGCTCGAGGACCGCTCGACCGAGATCAGCTTCTCGCGGCTCAGCGATCCGGAATGCGACCAGCTGCTGCGCCATCTCCTGAAGGTCGAGCGCGTGCCCGATCCGGTGCTCGCGATGGTGCGCTCGCGCGCCGACGGCAACCCGCTCTACATCGAGGAGATCGCGCGCAACCTGATCGACGACGGCATCGTGGCGCGCACCGACGACGGCGACCTGCGCATCATCCGCGACCTCGATGCGGTGTCGATCCCGGGCTCGATCCAGGGCCTCGTGATGGCGCGCATCGACAAGCTGCCCGGCGTGCTCAAGGACGTGCTCCACATCGCCGCGGTGCTCGGCCCGACCTTCAAGCACGAGCTCCTGAAGCGCGTCGCCAAGGTCGACGATCTGGACGCGCGGCTGGCGCAGCTCAACGAGCTCGGCGTCGTGTTCGAATCGAAGAGCTTCCCGGAGATCGAGTACAGCTTCCGCAACGTGCTCACCCAGGAGGCGATCTACTCGACCCTGCTGCTGAAGCGCCAGAAGGAGCTGCACGCCCTGATCGCCAAGGAGATCGAGCAGCTCTACGCCAGCCGGCTCGACGACCAGGTCGAGCTGCTGGCGCAGCACTATGTCGGCGCGGCCGACGCCGCCAAGGCCTTCGAGTATCTGCTGAAGGCCGGCTACAAGGCGAAGGCGGCCTACTCGAACCAGGACGCCGCGCGCTACTTCACCGATGCGATCGAGCAGGCCGGGCATCTCGCGATGCGCCCCTACGAGCTCGGCGACGTGCGGGTCGCGCTGTCGGAGGTGCAGGAGCTGCAAGGCGACATGGAGGCGGCGATCCAGACCTTGCAGGACGCCGCCGCGCTGATCGGCGACGAGGTGCGCAAGGCCGACGTGCTGCGCAACATCGGGCGCATCGAAGAGAAGCGCGGCTCAGCCAAGAAGGCGGGCGAGATCTATGCCGGCGCGCTCGAGATCCTGCGCAATCACCCCGACGCGGTCGAGACCGGCATGCTCTACATGAACCAGAGCTGGGTCATGAACCGCATGCGCCAGTACGACGCCGCGATCGAGACCGCGCTCAAGGCGGTCAAGATCTTCGAGACGCACGGCTTTCCGGACAAGATCGCGTACGCCTACAACAATCTCGGCGTGATCTACGAGCACAAGGGCGATTTCGACAAGGCGTTCGAATACAGCCAGAAGAGCCTCGACCTGTTCACCGAGCAGGGCAACAAGCGCCAGGTGGGCAATCTGCTGCTGTCGCTCGGCTATCTCTACAACAAGAAGAAGGAGCTCGACGTCGCGCTCGACTATTTCGAGCAGTCGTTCCAGACCATGGACCGCATCGGCAATCGCTTCGGCGCCGGCACCGCGCTGATGTCGAAGGGCCGCTGCTTCGTCGACCTCGGCAAGCTCGACGATGCCGAGAGCAGCCTCGCGCAGGCGCTGCGCATCCATCGCGACCTCGATCTCAAGCGCAAGATGGTCGCCAACGAGCTGGCGCTCGGCAACGTGCTGATGCGCAAGAACGACCTCGCGGCCGCGCGCAAGCATGCCGAGAGCGCCTACGCGCTGGCGGCGCAGGAGAGCTACGCGTCCGATCAGGCGCGCGCGGCGCGGCTCGAGGCGGACCTGGCGCAGCGCGAGGGCCAGGATCCGGCGCCCAAGCTGCGCGAGGCGATTGCGATCCTCGAAGGCATCGGCCGCACCGAGGAGGCGGCGCAGATCGCCAAGCAGCTCGCGCGCTACGCCTCGGCCGCGAAATAGCCTCGCCGACAGCCGCCCGGCTCAGCCGCAACCGCGCAGGAACGGGTCCATGCGCGCCATGATCCATTCGGCGCGCCGCTCGACGTAGGACCCCGGGTGGGCTGCCGACCAATGGCGCGGGTTCGGCAGCACGGCCGCGAGCAGCGCCGCTTGCCGGCGCGTCAGCGCGGCGGGCGGCCGCCCGAAGTCGCCTTCGCTGGCGCTCGCCGCGCCGTAGACGCCGGGCCCCCACTCGATGATGTTGAGATAGACCTCGAGGATGCGCCGCTTGGGCCACAGGAGCTCGAGCCCGACCGTCAGGTAGGCCTCGATCGCCTTGCGCACGAAGCTGTGCACCGGCCACAGGAACAGGTTCTTCGCGGTCTGTTGCGAGATCGTGCTGGCGCCGCGCAGCCGGCCGGTATTTTCGTAGGTGAGCCAGGCCTCCCGGATCGCGCCCAGATCGAAGCCGTCGTGATTGCAGAAGTTCTCGTCCTCGGAGGCGATCACGGCGCCGATCAGGTTGGGCGAGATCTCGCGGTAGGGGACCCAGTGCTGGCGGATCGGCGCGCCGTCGAGGCTGCGCAGCACCATCAAGGGCGTGATCGGCGGCGGCACGAAGCGATAGATCGCGATCAGCGCGATCGGCAGTGCGCACAGGACGAACGCGGCTTGCCCCAGCCGCCGGCCCCAGGGCACGCCGGGGCGCCGCGACCGTGGCAGCGACGCGACGCGCCGGCCGATCAATTCGGGCGGCTGCGCTGGGCGCAGCCCGGGGCTCAGCTCGGGACCGCGCTCATCCATTCGAGACCGGCAGCGCGACGAATTCCTTCTCGCCCTGGCGGTTGATCAACAGCGCAATGGTCCGGCGACCGTTCTTGCCGGCGACCGCGGCCGCGACGGTGATGTCCTTCGGGGTGACGATGCGGCGGCCGTTGACCTGCTCGATGATGTCGCCCGGCTGCAGCCCGAGCTCGGCGGCCGCGCTCGTCTCGGCGACGCCGGTGACCAGAACGCCCTGAATCTCGCCCGGGACGCCGTAGCGTCGCCGGAGCGCCGGCGTCAGCGCGGCCATGCGCAGGCCGCCGGTCCCCGATGGCTGCGGTGTCGTCTGCGCGACCGGGTGCTGCTCGGGCTCGTCCGGCGGCAACTCGGCCACCACCACCGGCACGCCGTAGCGCTGGCCGTCGCGCAGCACCTCGAGCGTGAGCTTGCTGCCGATCTTGGCCGAGGCCGACGCCGTCGTGAGGTCGCGCAGCTCGCCGACCGGCTTGCCGTCATGCGCCAGGATCACGTCTCCGGGCTGCAGTCCGGCCGCCGCCGCCGGGCTCTTCGGCATCACCTCCGCGATCAGCGCACCCTGCGGCGCGCCGAGGCCGAACGCGTCGGCCAGCCCGGGCGTCAGCTGCTGGATCTGCACGCCGAGCCAACCACGCACCACGTGGCCGCCGGTGCGCAGCTGCGCGATCACCGGCTTGGCGATGTTGGACGGAATCGCGAAGCCGATGCCGACGCTGCCGCCGTTCGGCGTGTAGATCGCGGTGTTGATGCCGATCACCTGGCCGTTCATGTCGAAGGTCGGGCCGCCCGAGTTGCCCTGGTTGATCGAGGCGTCGATCTGCAGATAGTCGTCCGCCGGCCCGGCGTGCAGATCGCGCTGGCGCGCCGAGATGATGCCGGCCGTCACCGTGCCGCCGAGGCCGAACGGGTTGCCGACCGCGATCACCCAGTCGCCGACCTTGGTGGCGTCGCTGTCGCCGAACGCGACCGCGGTCAGCGGATGGCCGGCGTCGACCTTGAGCAGCGCCAGATCGGTCTGCTCGTCGCGCCCGACCAGGGTGGCGGGCAGCACCTTGCCGTCGTTGAGCGTGACCTGGATGTCGGTGGCGTTGGCGACCACGTGGTTGTTGGTCACCACGAGCCCCGACGGATCGATGATGAAGCCCGAGCCGAGCGCGGTCAGGCGCAGCGTCGGCTGCGCGCGGTGACGATGCAGCCGATCGTTGAAGAACTTCTCGAGCGGCGAGCCGTGCGGCACGGTCGGCGTCTGCGGCATCGTGTCCTCGTCGCTGAGCGCCTGCAGCTGGGTGGTCGCGATGGTGACGACCGCCGGCCGTACGCGGTCGATCAGCGGCGACAGGCTTTCGAGTGGTGACGCCGCCAGCGCCGCGCCGACCGGCAGCGCCAGGCCCAGCGCCAGCCCGACCACCGTCCCCCATGCGATCAGGCGCGCGACGTCCGGCGCGAGCCGGGTGAGCCAGCGGCGCCGACCCCGTGGTTCCGGCATCGTCATCCCGTCACTCCCTGCCTGCCGCTCGGCCGACTTGCCGCCCACGTCCCGTCAACGGCCATGTTAGCCCCCTCGGCGCGCGGCGAAAGGGCTTGCGGCGCGGCACCGCGGCGCCGGCGTTCAGGCCGGGCCGGCGGTCGCCGGCGCGCCGATCCCGCCGAAGCGCTGGTAATAGGCCGGGCCGAGCGCGGGCAGCGGTCCCTCGGCGTTGCGCAGCAGTGCGTCGAGATGCCGTTCGGCGGCCGCCTCGATCGCCCGGTAGAGGTTGCGGCAGAGCGCGCGGGCGCCGTGGCCCGGCCAATCGGGCGCCAGAAGCTCGGCCGGGAGCTGCGGATCGCGCAGCACCGCGCGGCGATATTCGTGGATCAGCAATGTCCGCAGCCGGAAGGCGAGCGCCGGGTCGGTCGCCCCGCCCGCCTCGACCAGGCTCCAGGCCGGCCGGAAGCGATCGAGGAAATCGCGATAGCCGGCCTCGACCGCGGCGAGTTGCCAGCACGCCGCGACGAGAGCGCGCGGTGCGCCGGCGGCGTCGCCGACGATCACGCTGACGCGCTCGACCAACGCGAGCCGGCGCAGCGCGTGGTCGAGGCTCGCGCGGTCGGGGCTCGGATGCAGCGATACGTCGGCGCCGAGACGGCCGAAGCCGAGCCAGCCGAGCTCGCGCCGCAGCGCCTCGCGCTCCGCCTTGGCGATCGCGCCGGGCGGCGCCAGCACCAGGCACCAGCGCCCGTCCCATGGCGCCAGGCCCGCGGCGTAGATGCGGCGATAGGCATCCTCGATGCGCTGGCGGCCGGCTTCGGTCGCGCCGTAGGCGCTGCGCCGCCCGAGCGGCCGCGCCTCGAGCCAGCCCTCGCGCGAGAGGCGCAGGACCGCGGTGCGCACCAGCCGCTCGTTGATGTCGAACGGCGCGGCCAGCGCGATCAGGCTGCCGAGCCAGATCGAGCCGGCATGAGGCAGCACGGCGTCGCCGAAGATCGTCACGATCAGCGACTTGGCGCGCGGCGGGCGCTCCGCCTGCAGCCGATCGAGATGCCGCGCGAGCCGTTTTGCCATGGCCTCAGGCCTTGGGTCGGCGATCGATCACCCGCTTCGCCTTGCCGAGCGAGCGCTCGACCGTGCCGGCGGCGGCGATCTCGACCTCCGCCGAGACGCCGATCTGCGCCTTGATGCGCCGGGCCAGCGCGCGCGCGGCGTCCGCCGGCGCGGCGCCGGGCCGCGCCTCCACCACGACTTTCAGCTCGTCGAGGGCGCGCGGCCGCGTGACCTCGAGCACGTAGTGCGCCGACAGCGCCGGATCGACCAGGATCTGCTCCTCGATCTGGCTCGGGAACACGTTGACGCCGCGGATGATCAGCATGTCGTCGCTGCGGCCGGTGACGCGCGCCATGCGCCGCATGGTGCGCGCCGTGCCGGGCAGGAGCCGCGTCAGGTCGCGCGTGCGATAGCGGATGACCGGCATCGCCTCCTTGGTGAGCGACGTGAAGACGAGCTCACCCGGCGCGCCGTCGGGCAGCGAGCGGCCGGTCTCCGGATCGACGATCTCGGGATAGAAGTGGTCCTCCCAGACGTGCGGTCCGTCCTTGCTCTCGATGCATTCGGTGGCGACGCCCGGACCCATCACCTCCGACAGGCCGTAGATGTCGACCGCGTGCATGGCGAGCCGCGCCTCGATCTCGCGGCGCATCGCGTCGGTCCACGGCTCGGCGCCGTGGATGCCGATGCGCAGCGACGAGGCGCGCGGATCGTGGCCCTGGCGCTCGAACTCGTCGGCGATCGCCAGCATGTAGGACGGCGTCACCATGATGATGTCGGGCTTGAGGTCGACGATCAGGCGCACCTGGCGCTCGGTCTGGCCGCCCGACATCGGGATCACGGTGCAGCCGAGGCGCTCCGCGCCTTGGTGGGCGCCGAGCCCGCCGGTGAACAGGCCGTAGCCATACGCCACGTGAACGATGTCGCCGGCCCGTCCGCCGGCCGCCCGGATGCTGCGCGCCACCAGATCGGACCAGTGGTCGAGATCGGCGCGCGTATAGCCGACCACGGTCGGCTGGCCCGTCGTCCCGCTCGAGGCGTGGACGCGCAGGACCCGCTCGCGCGGCACCGCGAACATGCCGAAGGGGTAGGTCGCGCGCAGATCTTCCTTGGTCGTGAACGGAAACTGGGCGAGGTCCTCGAGGGTCTTGAGGTCGTCGGGAACCACGCCGACGGCATCGCACTTGGCGCGGTAGTGCGCGACGTTGTCGTAGGCGTGGCGCACACTCCAGGCCAGACGCGCGAGCTGGAGCCCCGCGAGCTCGTCGCGGCTCGCGATCTCGATCGGATCGAGCGCGCCCGGCGCCGGCGCATCGACGTGCGGCAGGCTCATCGCGCGCCCCCGCCGTCCGCCAGAACCGTGCCGGCGATGCGCTGCGAGCGGCCGCGGAACACGGCGACGATGCGGCCGCTCGCGCGATCGGTCACGTCGACGTCGTAGATGCCGACGCGGCCGCTCACGGCGCGCTCATGCGCGACCGCGACCAGCGTCTCGCCGGCGCGCCCCGGCGACAGGAACTGGATCTCTGCGGCGGCCGCGACCGTGCTGTCGTTGCGGCTGTTGCAGGCGTAGGCGAAAGCGGTGTCCGCGAGCGTGAAGATCAGGCCGCCGTGACACATGCCGTGGCCGTTCAGCATGTCGTCGCGCACCGCCATGACGAGACGCGCGAAGCCCGGCGCGATCGCCTCCAGCGCCATGCCGAGGGATTGCGCGGCAGTGTCGCGCGCGAACAACGCGGCGGCGACCGCTTCGGCGAGCGCGTCGGCCTCCGTCGCTTCCATCAGCGGCCGGTGAACGCCGGCGGGCGCTTGGCGAGGAACGCGGCGACGCCCTCCCGGCAATCCTCGGTGACGCTCGCCAGCACCTGGAGCTCGCGCTCGACCTCGAGCTGCACGAAGAGATCGTTGTCGAGCGAGCGGTTGAGCGCCTCCTTGGTCAAGCCCAGCCCCTTGGTCGCCTGGCTCGCGAGACGGCGCGCCAGGCCGAGCGCCTCGTCCATCAGCGCCGCGTCGTCGACCGCGCGCCAGATCATGCCCCAGGCGGCGGCCTGCTCGGCGGGCACCGGATCGCCGGTGAGCGCGAGCGCCATCGCGCGCGCCGAGCCGACCAGGCGCGGCAGGAAGTAGGTGCCGCCGGTGTCCGGGATCAGGCCGATCTTGCAGAACGCCTGGATGAAGCTCGCCGAGCGCGCCGCCAGCACGATGTCGCAGGCGAGCGCGAGATTGGCGCCGGCGCCGGCGGCGACGCCGTTGACCGCGGCGACGATCGGCTTGGGGAGGTTGCGCATGCGGCGGACCAGGGCGTTGTAGAGCCGCTCGATGGTGTCGCCGACATGCGCCATGTCGAGCGTCGACAGGTCCTGGCCGGCGCAGAAGGCGCGGCCGGCGCCGGTCAGCAGCACGGCGCGCACCGTCTCCGAGCGCGCGGCGTCCTCGAGCGCCGCCGCGAGCTCGCCGTGAAGCTCGGGCGTGAAGCTGTTGAGCTTGTCGGGTCGGTTCAGCGTGATGGTCGCGACACCGTCCGCGACCGCGTAGCCGACGGTGCCCGCCATCAGACGCCTCCCTCTTTCGACGTGATACGTCGCATGCTGCGCGTCGTTCGCCGTTGTCGTGGCAAGATCACATGCC
>DATJNS010000205.1:0-11003 GCA_035507915.1 Candidatus Sulfotelmatobacter sp. | reverse complement strand
GCGCCGCCCGAGGATTTTTTCATCGTCGATGATGGCGACTGGGCGATGATCTGTCCGCGCATGCGCGACGGCCGCTTCGTCCTGGTCGAGCAATCTCGGCCGGCGATCGGGCGGAAGATCGTCGAATTTCCCGCCGGCCGGATCGATCTCGGGGAGACCCCGGCCGCATCGATCAGACGGGAGCTGATCGAGGAAACCGGGCACAAGGCCACGCGGCTGAAGCGGCTCGGGCGCTACTTCGCGGATACCGGCCGGCTGAGCAACGGGGCCCACCTGTTCTTCGGCGACGTCGAGGCGGTGGCGGGCTGGGTCCCCGAGCCTGGCGTCGCAGTGCGCTTCGTCGGCGCCCGCGAGCTCGACCGGCTGGTGGCCGATGGGCGTTTCGACGCGCTGCACCATGTCGGCCTGTGGTTGCTGGTCCGGCGCGCGGGTCTCGTCGGCGCAAATTAGCCGCGTGAGTCCGGTGCCGCACTGTCACCCACGTCCTGCCCTGTGCTTTCCGTCGAACCGTTTGGGCCGACGTCGCGCAGCAGGCTTTGCGCCGCGTCGAGCGCGTCGCGCACCGAGCGGCTCGGTTTGCTCGCCAGCTCGCGCGCGATCATCTCGGCGAGATATTCCCGCGCCGGTCCAGGATCGTGGCCGGTCCGGCGCTCGTAGTCGGCGACCTCGTCGAGAAACGCGAGCACCGTCGCCTCGACCCGTCGCCGTCGCTCGCTCGCCCGGATGCGGCGGCGGCAGTGGGTGCGGATCGCCGTCCAGGCCCGATCGGGATCCGGTCGCGGGTGCCCGGGGACGTCCTCCCTGCGATCGCGGCGGTTGAGGAGGATGGCGCCAACGCCCTCCAGCAGGGCGGCGAGGAGCGTCGCCACGCCGAAGAAGATCAGGAACGGTACCCAGGCTTCCAGCATGATTCGATCCGTCAGAGCTGCCCGGCGTCGTCTCGTGCAAGCGCCATCGGGCGGCCGCCGCGCCCGATCAGGACGCCGCGTGCCGCGCGATTGCCGCGCGCTGCGCGATGTTGCCGGGGCGGCGCGGTGCGCCCGCGCGCAGAAAGGTGTCGAGCAGAACGGGCCGGCGGCGGGCCAAGCCGCAGCCCTGCGCGTGCGCGATTGCCGGTTCGGGAAACCCGTCCGGCCAGACCGAGAAGCTCGCTGCGCGGGAGCGTTCGAAATCGAACCGTTCGGGGCTTGGCCGGATCATTGCCGGAACCCTTAGCGACTGCCTGCCGGCGCGGCAAGGGGCGAACGATCACCATTGCCTCGACCGCGCCAAGTGCGGTAGGGCAGGCGCTATCCCGTCGTTGCGAGGGCGCATCGTCCCTGACCGTCGAACCTGTGAATTCCCTGTGGGACCATCCGGCGTTCCGGACGACGGCGCTGTTCCGCGAGTTCCGCGACCGCCCGCTCGGCTTTGTCGATGTGGGCGCGCGCGGCGGCGTCCACCCGGTCGTGGCGCCGCTCGCCTCCGGCACGGCGGTGCTCGGCTTCGAGCCTGATCCCACAGCATTCGCCGAGCTGGCGACGGCGCCGCGTGCGCCCTGGGCGCGGCTCGAGTTCGAGACCGTCGGGCTGGCCGAAGCGCCCGGACGCGGCCAGCTCAATCTCCTCAGCGCGCCGACCAACCAGTCGTTGCGCGAACCCGATCCACGTTTCACCCGGCGTTACGTGATGCCGAAATGGCGGGTGGTCGGGCAGACCGAGATCGAGCTCGACACCCTCGACAGCGTTTTGGCCCGCCCGTCGCGCGCGTCGGAACCATGGTGGGGCGAACTCATCAAGCTCGATACCCAAGGCACCGAGTACGAGATCCTCGCGGGGGCACGTGCGACCCTGGCCGAGCGAACCGTGGCGGTGGTGTGTGAGGCCGAGTTCTTTCCGGTGTATCGGGGGCAGAAGCTATTCTCCGACGTCGAGCTGCTGCTGCGCGGCCTCGGGTTCTCGTTCTACGGCTTCGGCGATGCCGCTCATCGGTCGCGACGCACCGTCGCGGATGCGGTGGCCCAGCGCGAGCGGCTGTTTTGGGCCGACGCCTTCTTCCTCAAGGACCCGTTCGACGTCCCGAATCGGCCGTTCGCGCCGCGCCAAGCCGCGGTCGCCTGCGTGTCGGCGCTGCTGCTGGGCTTCAAGGACTTCGCGCTCGAGGTCGCCGCCAAGTTTCTGCCCGCGGACGTTCCGGCGCTCGAGCACGCGGCGCTCGCGCTGCCGCTCGGCGGGGCCCGCGGGTGACGCCGAGCGCACCGCGCATGCTCATCCAGCGATTTTCGACGCTGTGGCGCTCAAACGGGGGCTCGAGCAGCCCCTGAACGGCACGACATGCGAGGCGCGGAAGGTCCGTCCGCACGACCGCTTCTAGGGGCCCGAGGTGGTCTTCCGAGTAGAGATTGGCTAGAATGACACCGCGGCGGCGCCAATCGCATCCGGGGTGTTTAGGAGACCGACGTTGGCTGCGAGCTTCGCGCGGGACGCTAAGGAAGCTTACCTTGCCTACGCGCGCGACGGATTTTTTATCGAACCGGACGTGTTTACAGTCGAGGAGTGCCGGCTCCTGATCGAGCACGCCGAGGCGCTCGCCGCGACCTCTCAGGGCAGCGTTCGACGGCCCCTCATGCACCCGCACAGGCAGGATCCGGTGTTCCTGGAGGCCATGCGGAAGCCGCGCCTTGTCGCGATCATGGCGCAGTTGTGCGGCGGCGCGGTTGCTGGTCTGCAAACCGAATTCTTCTTCGGGGCTCCGGGCGCCCCTGGCTTCGCGCCGCACCAGGACAACTATTTCGTCGAGGCGCCGGTTGGCGCGTTTGCCTCCGCCTGGGCGGCGCTGGTCGACGTGGAGCGCGACAACGGCGCGCTCTACTGCTATCCGGGTTCACACAGGCTCGGCCTGCTGCCGACCGTCGAAACCGCCCGACAGCCTGGTCCCAATCAGGATCCGAACGCGACCCAGAACGCGGCGGTCGTTCCGGACGACATCACGCCGGTCGACGTCAAGGTGCCGCAGGGTAGCGTTGTCCTGCTCCACGGATTGGTCGCACACGGCTCGCACGCGAATGCCAGCGCTGCCCCGCGATATTCGTTCCTCAGCACCTACATCGAAACCAGCGCACCGTACCGTCCCGGACGCTATGCCCAACGCTCGAAGATTGCCCTAATGCCGGGCGTGACGTGAGGGGGCGTGCTTGGGCGCGATCACGCATGAGACGAGCCATTGGGGAACGCCCGAGCAAGAGGCGCTATTCCGCGCGGAGTTTGCCGCGGGATCGTGCGTTCCTCGGTTGCACGGCACATCGATCAAGACATTCCGCTACGACACAGGGCGCTATCCCCTCGCGGAGCTGCTAGTCGACGACCTCGTTCAGAAGGGCTTCCTGAAACCAGCCGATCGCGCCCGCTTCGGAGGCTTGACGCAGCTGCACCGGTTCCTGCCGGACCATCTGATGGCGCTCGATCACAGCGAGCTCAACGAAGTAAGCCGTGCCTTCTACGAGACGAGCCCGGCCTTCGTCGACGCCTACAGGCGGTTGATCCGGGAAGTCATCACGTGCGACGTGGTGCAGATGGACTGCGTGTTCCAGCGCACACCCACGATTCGGTTCCACTTCCCCCAGCAAGAAGGCTTCCTGTGGAAACCGCGGTTTCACACCGACGTGATGCTCGGTCACCCGCCACAGGAGATAAACATTTGGCTGCCGTTGTGTCAGACGCGCGGCACCAGCTCGATGCGCATGGCGCCGCTCGAGCCCAGCTTGGAGCTGCTGGGCCGCGTTGGGCTCGACTTCGAAAAATTTGCCCAGGCGGTACAGGTCGAAGACGAGCTCCAACGGGCTTGCCATGCCGTCAGCGCGCCTGTCGAGCTGTCGTACGGCGAGTTCATCGCGTTCGATCCACGCTGTCTGCATGCGACGCAGAACAACGATACCGACCAAACCCGCGTGAGCCTGGATTTTCGCGTCATGCCGGTCTCCGACTATGCCGCCATGCGGTTGCCCTATCGCGGCACCGGTCGACTCAAGAAATCGTTCACGCGCGGTGCCTACTACGACGAGGATACCGCGCTGGGTTCGGGCGGCGAATGAGCCTTCGCCAACCGAGCCGGACCTGATATTGGCATGGCAGCGCCAGCCGTCACGCGTCAACACTTGACCGCCAACGCGTTCTTCGACAGCGAGCTCGCCGCATCGTTGCGTCGGGAGCCGATAGGCGTTTGGGACATCGGAGCGCGCTGGGGCGTCGATCCGTTGTTCCACCCGGTCCCAGAACTGTGCAACGTCGTCTCTTTTGAGGCCGATGCCGCCGAGGCGGAGCGCCTGCGCAACCAGGTGCCGTCGGAAGGTCGGTGGGCGGGTTACACCGTGTCCAGCGCGGTTCTCGCCGGGACATCGGGACCGGTCGCATTCCATCTGCTCGGCAAGCCGAACAACAGTTCGATCTATCCAGCGCGCCGCTTGCCGGTCGAGCGTTACGGGTTTCTCGGTTTCGACGAGGTCTCCAGGCTGGACTTGGTGGCCACGACCGTGGACGAGCTGAGAGCCGCGGCGCCGAACGGTCTGCCTGCCCCGGAGATCGTCAAGATCGACGTCCAGGGAGCAGAGCACGACATCCTCAGAGGTGCTCATCGGGCGCTGGCCGAATGTACCTTGTGCATCGTGTGCGAGACTCAATTCATGCCGGCCTACGAGGGCATCAAGCTGTTCTCGGAGATCGAGTTGCTGCTGCGTGATGCCGGGTTCGCCTTCTATGGCTTTCTCGACCCCCAACATCGCGCGACCAAGCGGATCGACAAGCGCCAGTCGTTCGGCCGCGAACGGTTGATTCAGGCGGATGCGGTCTTCTTCAAGGATCCGTTCGACCGGGAGCCGGCGGCGGCGCTCGCGCGCCGAATGACCGACGTCCTCACCGTCGCCGCGCTGCTGCTGGGGTTCTTCGATTTTGCCTCGGAGCTGGCCGACGCCGGCGCGCGCGATCCGGCCTTGAGGGCGCTGGTATCGAACGTGGCGCGCGCCGACACAGCCGCGCTCGTTTCGGCCCTGGAGGCTGCGCTGATGCGCGCCCAGGCGAATGCCGGATCGGTAACCGTCGCGGTCGGGAAGCTCATCGATGCGTACCGCGACTACCAGACATTCCACGACCTAAAGGACTGATTTGGACGTGACCTTGTGGTTCGGCAAAGATTTGAAGGCCGCGAGGTCGTGCGGTACTGTTCAACCCCCGTCGTGACGCGGCACTGACCATGGCCTTCACGGACCGGATCGAAAGGCTCGAAAGCACCACGCGCGGCCTGCCGCTCCTGGTCAAGCAGCCGTTGTTGCACACGATCGAGCTGAACCAGGGGCAGCTGTCGCGCATCACCGGCGGCGTGATCAATTATCTCTGGTGCACCCTCAGCGCATACCATCGCGGCGAGCGGTTCGCGCAGCGCGAAGATCTGGTGGAGGCCTACGGGGACTGGCTCCTGAAGCTGCCGAACATCACCCCGAACGGGCTGATGCTGCCGAAGGAGCCGACCGCGCTCGCCTACAACAATTTCCACCGGATGTTCGCTGAGGTTTTCGTCGAGCTGGGACTCGATCGACATTTCTCGCACGTGCAATTCCCGATCAACCTGCGGCTCGTCGAGGGCACGCCTCAAGCTGCGCTCGATCGGCGCGCCCGTTCGGCAACGAAATTGCACTCCGACATCTGGGCCGGCGATCCGGCGGGCGCGATCATCGCGATGCTGCCGCTGCTGGGCGACGTCGAGCGCCTTCGGGTCGAATATTTCGAGCCGCGCGAGATGCCGGAGAACTTGGTGCGGCCATTGACGGATTTCGCCGAGGGCGCCGAGATCGCCGCGCAGGCGCGCCGCTACAGCGACGGCTGGTGCCGCGGCGGCCTCACCCTGTTCGACGCCTACCTGTTGCACCAGACCCAGAAGCCGGGACCCGGCCTGCGCCTGTCGCTCGACTTCCGCTGTTTGGCGCGCGACCAGCTCGCGAGCGACGGCCGGCCGCCGCCGGAGCCGCTCAAGGTGCTGTTCCCTGTCGACGAGTGGCTCGACTACGGTCGCGGGCGCCTGTTGGTGACCAAGGAGCCGCTTGCGCCGTTCAAAGGCGCCGATCGCTCGACGGTCGGTTACGAGGTCATGTTCGGCACGCAAGCGCTATCGACGTGACGACACCCGCGTTGGAGCGGCTCGATACACAACGGCTCGCCGGCTTGCTCGGTGTGCCGGCGAACGAGGTAACGCGCGCTGCTGGCGTCAGCCTGCCGGACCTGCGCTGCGCGTTCCTGGCCGACGAGGATCGCGACCGGGCGATCCTCGGCGTGCTGCGCGAGCTGCACAAGGATCTCAGGGTCTCGGGCGGCGACGACAACACCGTATGGGAACGCGGGTGGAGCGAGGTCCTGGCCGACGTGCGCCGCGATGGCTTCGCCCTCGAGGTGCTGCGGCCGCAATACTACCGGGGCCAGGTCGTGATCCGGCTCGCCGGCGGCTATGTCGCGGCCGAGACCGACGGCTTCCTCAATGCGCTCGATCTGCTGGTCCGTCGTATCGTGCTGCGCCGCCACCTCGCGGACGCGCGCCACATCGTCGAGCTCGGCTGTGGCACCGGGCTCAACCTCCTGCTGGCGCACGAGATTGCGCCGGAGGCGGCGCTGCACGGTGCCGATTGGGCGCAGGCCTCGGTTGACATCATGGCCGCAGCGGCGCCCTCAATCGGACGGCTGACCGGATCGCGCTTCAACATGCTAACCCTGGAAGGTGCCGCGGCGCTGCCGATCGACGGCGACACGACGGTCCTGACGGTCCATGCGCTCGAACAACTGGGCGCCGCCGTGCAGCCGATCATCGACATGCTGCTGGAGCGACAGCCGCGCCTGTGCGTGCATCTGGAGCCGCTCGCGGAGCTCTACGATGCCGCCACTCTGTTCGACTACCTGGCGCTCGAGTACCACAACAAGCGCAACTATCTCGTGGGTTTCCTACCGGCCCTCGAGCGGCTCGCCCAATCCGGCCGGATCGAGATCGTCGATCGCCATCGCTTCGGTCTCGGCAGCCAGTTCCACGAAGGCTACAGCCTGATCGTCTGGCGGCCGCGCCCGGCGCCGCCGCGGCGCGCGCGATGAAACAGCGGAACGCTCGGGCGCTGGCTGGCGGATCAGTTCGGGTGCGCCGCATACACGCATTCCGAACTGGTAGATTGGCTCGCCGCGAGGGGGGGCATCGCCCGTGACCGACGACCCCGTCAACCTACTCTGGGACCATCCCGCGTTTCGGACGACGGCGCTGTTCCGGGCGCTGAACGCGCAGCCGCTGGGCTTCGTGGACGTCGGCGCGCGCGGCGGCATACACCCGCTCGTGGCGCCGCTCGCGGGGGGGACCGCAGTGCTCGGTTTCGAGGCTGACACGTCGGCTCTCGCGACGCTCGCGGCGATGCCCCGAGGTCCGTGGGCGCAGCTCGCGTTCGAGGCCATCGGACTCGGCGGCGCCAAGGGGCGAGGTACGCTCCACCTCTTCAACCACGCCTTCAACAATTCGCTGCGCGAGCCCGATCCCTGCTTCACGCAGCGCTACATCATGCCGAAATGGCGCGTCGTCGGCCAAACCGAGATCGAGCTCGACACGCTCGACGGCGTTCTGTCGAGCTCGCGGCGTGCGGCCGAGCCATATTGGGGCGAGTTCCTCAAGCTCGATACCCAGGGCACCGAGTACGAGATCCTGGAGAGCGCGCGCGCAACCCTGCGCGAGCGCACGGTGGCGGTGGTGTGCGAGACCTTGTTCTTCCCGGTGTATCGGGGCCAGAAGCTGTTCTCCGACGTGGAGCTGCTGTTGCGCGACCTCGGCTTCTCGTTCTATGGCTTCGGCGATACCGCCTATCGGTCCCGACGCACCGTGCCCGAGACCGTGGCCCAACGCGAGCGGTTGTTCTGGTCCGACGCGATCTTCCTGCGGGACCCGTTCGACGGTCCCGACCTGCCGTTCTCGCCGCGCCAGGCGACGGCCGCCTGCGCGTCGGCGCTGCTGCTCGGCTTCAAGGATTTCGCCCTCGAGCTCGCCGGCCGCTTCTTCCCTGACGATCTGCCGAACCTCGAGGCCGTCGTATCCGACCTGCCGCTCAGTGACCTGCGCGCCTGACCGGGTATCGCGTCGGCTCGGCGCCGCGGGTCACGGTTTGGCGAGGTTGGCCCGCCACCACGCGATGGTGCGCGCGATGCCGTCGTCGAGGCCGACGCGCGGCTGCCAGCCGAGCTCGTCCCGCGCCTTGCCGCAATCGACGCTCAGGCTCGTCCTGATGGTCGGTTGCGACAGATCGTGTTCGATGCGCAGCGCGCGTCCCGATGCGGCGACGATCTTGTGCACGAGGTCCTTGATCGACACCGCGTGTCCGGCGCCGATGTTGTAGAGCTTGAAGGGCTCGCGCTGGCGGTCGATCGCGCGCTCGACGGCGTCGACCAGGTCGTCGACGTACAACAGGTCGCGTGCCTCTTCGCCGGTGCCCCACACAACGATCCTGCCGTCCTCGGCGGTCATCGCCTTGGTGATCGTCGCGCCGAACACGTGGCTGCGCTCGAGGTCGAACTTGTCGTGGGGGCCGTACATGTTGGAGTGGCGAAACACGGTGTAGCGGGTGACGCCGAGGCGCGAGAAGAACTCGCACATCCTCTCGACATACACCTTGGTCCAGCCGACGCCGAAGTAACGGGGATGAATCTCGCCGTCGAACCCGTCCTCGTCCCAGGGCTCCTCGCGCGACGGCAGCATGACGGTGCAGCTGAAGAATACGAACTGGCCAACCTTGTGGTCGTAGGCGGCGCGCAGCAGCAGGGAGTTCATCACTGCGTTGTCGGTGACGTGGATGTAGGGCCGCGAGACGATGTCCTTGGCGCCCGAGGTTGTGGCCGCCGCCTGGACGATCACGTCCATGCCGGCGACCAACTCGTTGACCGCGTCGACCGCGCGCAAGTCGGCCCGATGCCACGTCACGCCGGGCACGTCGTATTCCGGCCGGTTGAAGCTCACGGCGTGGACTTCGAGGTCGTCCCGCTTGGCCAGGTGCTCGACCGCATTGCGGCCGATGAACCCCGTGGCGCCGCAGACCAGGACCTTCTTCATCGCGACCTCTCTAGAACCGCGTCACCGCGCTGCGTGGACGGGCACGATCGCGCCGCTGACGTAGGACGCCGCCGGCGACGCTAACCATAATACGACGGCAGCGACCTCCTCGGGGCGGCAGATCCGCCGCATCGGCAGGCTCGCCTCCAGCTCGGCCCGGCGTTCGGGCGTCAGGGGGACGCCGCTGTCAACCACCCCCGGGCTGACGGCGTTGACCCTGATGCCTTGTGGCGCGAGCTCGCGCGCGAGGCCGATCGTGAAGCTCGCGAGCGCGCCTTTTGACGCGGCGTAGCCGTGCAGACGGTCACCGCCGAAGCTGGCGACCTGCGAGCTCAGGTTGACGATGCTGCCGCCGCGCCCGCCGCTTCCCGTCGCCATGCGGCGCGCCGCTTCGCGCGCGCACAGCATGGGGCCCACCAGGTTGCTGCGCAGGATGTCCTCGAGACCTGCTTGGGTGAGCTCGCCGACCGTTTCGCGCACCGTCTTGGCGGCGTTGTTCACCAGGCAGTCGAGTCGACCGAACCGCGCATCGACCGCGCCGAACAGCGCCACGATGTCGGCCTCGGCGCGCAGATCCGCCCTGACCGCGAGCGCCTCCGTCCCGGCGGCCGCGAGCTCGTCCGCCAGCCGCGTGGCCGGCCCGGCACTGCTGAGATAGCTGATCGCGACCCGGTACTCGGTCGCCGCGGCGCGTGCGATCGCGGCGCCGATGCCGCCCGCGCCGCCGGTGATCAGGATGACGGGGCGATCGCTCGAGGTCACCGATCTGTCTCGCTCACGATGCCGCGTAGGTCTTGTCGGTGAAGGCATTGTAGCGCAGGTCGGCCTGGTTGCCGTTCTCGCGGTACCACGCCAAGGTCTCCGCGATGCCGTCCTCGAGCGACACCGCGGGCCGGAAGCCGATCGATTCGGCGCGCGCGGTGTCCATCAGCCGCCTGGCGTCGCCCGCCGGCTTGGTCGTGTCCCACACCAGCGCGATACCCATCAGGCGCGCCACCGTCTCGGCGATGTCGCGGATGCGCACGCCGGCGCCGGAACCGAGATTGACCGGCTGGTTGAAACCTTGCTCGACCACCAGCATCATGCCGCGCGCGACGTCGCGCGCGTGGATGAAGTCGCGCACCGGCGACCCGTCGCCCCACACGGTCAGCGGACGCTCGCCGCCGACCGCGCGTGCGATCAGGGACGGGATGACCATCGCGTTGGCCGGGTCGAAATTGTCGTAGGGACCGTAGACGTTTGCCGGTCGCACGATCGAGATCTTGTCCCAGCCGTACTGGATCCGATAGGCCTCGGCCTGCAGCTCGCCCATGCGCTTGGCCCAGCCGGCGAAACGGTCGTTGGGCGACGGGAAAGTCTGCCAGACGTCGTCCTCGCGGAACACCTCGGCGGGCGCGTAGACGCCGACGCTCGAGGTGAACAGGTAGCGCGCGACGCCGGCCTGGCGCGCCGCTTCCATCATGTTGATCGAGAACGTGATGGTCGGCACGAAGAAGCTCGCCGGCTGCTGCGCCGTCATGGCGGGCGAGCCCTTGACGCCGGCGAGCTGGAAGACGATCTCGTGACCGCGGCAGACCTCGAGGCATTGGTCGAATGCCCGCAGGTCGGCGCGCTTGAAGCGGCAGCCGGGCGGCGCGCGGCTCGGCTCGTCGAGCGACACCACGTCGACCTCGGCGCCAGCAGCCACCAGCATCTCGACCAACGGTCGGCCGATCAGGCCGGTGCCGCCGGTGACCAGGATCTTCTTGCCCGCGTAGAAGCCCATGTCTCGTTGGTCCTCGTCGGTCAGCGGACCAGGAACCGGTCGCCCTCGCGTGCGACGCGGGCGCGCCAGTAGTCCAAGAGGTCGCGCATGGTCTGCTCGTAGGGGATCTCGGGCCGCCAGCCGGTGTGGGCGGTGAACTTCGCGGTGTTGG
>DATJNS010000204.1:0-12420 GCA_035507915.1 Candidatus Sulfotelmatobacter sp. | reverse complement strand
GATCGTGCTCGGCGCCGACGATTTCGATGCCGACGTCGCCGAGCGCTATGGCTGGGTGAACCGCACGCTGGACGATGACGACCTCGACGCGTTCGTCGATGCGTTCGTCCGGCGTCTGGCCTCGTTCGACCGTGACGTGCTCGGGGCGGCGAAGGGCCAGGTCAATCGGTTCGGGACGCCGACGGCGACCGAGCTTCAGTCGAGCAACGACATGTTCTTCTCGACCCTGGCCATGCCAGCTGCGCAGGCGCGCCGCGCCAAGGTCCGCGGCGCCGGTTACGGCGTGCCGAGCGACTTCGAATTGAACTTCGGCCGGTACCTCCCCGCGCTCGGGCGGGCGGACGACGACACGGATACGCAGCCCGACTGATCGTCGCGTGCGATCGTCCGAGCTCTCCTGTCTCGACCGAGCGAGGCCGTGACGGCGATCCCCACAGACCACAGGAGGTACCCATGAGCCCCAACGAAGTCCGTCGTGGCGACGCAGTCAGCAACGCGGGCGCCGCGCGAATTGACATGAAGCTCGAGGTCGTCGCCATCCCGGTTTCGGATGTCGACCGCGCGAAGGCGTTTTACGAGAGGATCGGATGGCGGTTCAACTTCGACCGCTCCGCCGGCGACGATTTCCGCCTGGTGCAGTTCACGCCGCCGGGCTCCTGGTGCTCGGTCCAGTTCGGCAGGAACCTCACGTCCAACGGCTTCCTGATCGTTTCCGACATCGAGGCCGCCCGGGACCAGCTGGTTGCCGCCGGCGTCGAGGTCGGCGCGTTCTTCCACGACGGCCCGGAAGGCCGCGGCAGCGGCCTGCATCCCGAGCGTCTCACCTACCGCTCGCGCGCCTTGTTCAGCGATCCCGACGGCAACGTCTGGCAGCTGCAGGAGGTCACGGCCCGGCTCCCCGGGCGCGTCGAACCTGGCGCGACGGTCTTCGGCTCCGCAAGCGACCTGGCGAGCGCGCTGCGGCGTGCGGCGGCGGCTCACGGCGAGCACGAGAAGCGCATCGGGCAGCACGACGCGAACTGGCCGGACTGGTGCGCCGCCTACATGGTGGCTGAGCAGTCCGGCAAAGAGTTGCCGCGCTGAACGACCCGCCGGGACCGACATCGTTGCCGGCGGGACGTCAACAGCGACGGCGTCAGGCCCGCCGGGCGCGCCCGGCGCTGCTGCGCCGCGCGCCGTCGAGGGCCGCCGGCGCGCCGCCGGCGAAGGGGGCGAGATGGCGTTTCAGGAGCGAGACGAAATCATCGACCAGGATCGGACGCACCCGATCGCTCGGGAACAGCAGGCCGATCTCATAGCTGATGCGGGGCGCAAAGCCGCGCGAGACGACGCCGCGCGACGCGTATTCGGCGGCGGTGATCGGATCGACGATCGACACCGCGGCGCCATAGCCGGCGAATGCGCAGCACGACGCGAAGAAGCGGGTCTCGGCGATCAGGTTCCACGACGCGTTGGCGGCTGCGAAGGCGCTCGCGATGCGGTGATGCAGCGCGTGCTCCTTGAACAGCGCGGCGAACGGCACGCCCGACAAGAGGGCGGGGGTCAGCACCGCGTGGCGGGCCAACGGGTGGGTCGCCGGCAGCACGCAGACGCAGTCCATCGAGAACGGCTCGATGTGAACCCCGTCGCGGTTCACGGGCAAGTCGGCGATGCCGACGTCGAAGCCCTGGGCGGGGATCAGCTCGTGCAGCACGTGGGCGCTGCGCGAATAGAGATTCACGCGCACCTCGGGCCGATCGGTGAGGAATTCGGCCACCACGCGCGGCAGGAAGTCGAGCGCGAGGCCCGGATAGCTCGCGACCACCAGACTGCCGCGCGTGCGGTCGCGGATCGCGCGGGCGGTCTGGCGCGCGCGGTCGAGGCTGCCCAGGGTCCGTGAGACGTCCTCATAGAGCGCGGTCGCCTCGGGCGTCGGGCGCAGGCGGCCGTTGACGCGCTCGAACAGCGCAAAGCCGATCTCGTGCTCGAGGCTGGCCACCATGTTGCTGACCGCCGGCTGCGACAGGCCGAGCCGCGCCGCTGCCCGCGTCACGGTGCCGGCGTCGAGCACGGCGCGGAAGCACTCGAGCTGGCGCACGTTCATGCGGGGCCGATCCGACACCGGTCCATGAGCTTGTCCATAAGCGTCGATTATAGCCGGACAAAGCCTGCTTATTTGACTCTTATGATCGGCGGCCGCTCTGATGGCCCGACGGGGGCTCTCGGCGGGAGCGCGGATGAAACCGCGGTGGGGCTGGTTCGTGATGCCGTGCCTGGTTGTGACGGGCACGTTGCTCTTCGCGTCCCAGGCTGTGTTCTTGCGCATCAGCTTCTACCGGGACCGTAGCTTCGGCCGCGTCGCGTCCGATCTGACGCTGGACAACTATCGCCGCGTCCTGGGCGACCCCTTCTATCTGCACAGCCTGGCGCTGACCGCGGAGGTTGCGCTCCTGGTGCTCGCCTGCTCGCTCGTGGTCGGCTACCCCGCGGCCTACATCCTGGCGCGCATGCGCGGGCCGTGGGTCGGCGTCCTGCTCGGCGCCATGATCGCCTCGGCCCTGGTCGCCGAGGTCATCAAGGTGCTCGGTCTGGTCGTCATCTTCAGCGCCGACGGCGTGCTCAATCGCGGTCTCCGAGCGCTCGGGCTGATCGACGCGCCTCTCAGCCTGCTCGGCACCGTCCCGGGGGTGGTGGTCGGCCTGCTGCACTTCACGCTGGGCTTCGTCATCCTGCTGCTGTTCGGCGTGATCCAGACCATCCCGCGATCGCTCGAGGAGGCGGCGCGCGTCCATGGCGCAACCCGCCTGCGCGCGCTGTGGCGTGTCGTCCTGCCGCTCAGCCTGCCGGGCGTGATCGCCGGCGGGCTGGTCGTCTTCAACCTGTCGATGGGCGCGTTCACCGCCGCCGCGCTGCTCGGCGGCGGGCGCGTGCTCACCATGCCGGTCCTGATCGAGCGTACGATGATGCTCGAGACGCGCTACGCCATCGCCGCCTGTGCCGCCGCCGTGTTGATGGGCAGCGTGTTGATCGCGAACGTTGCGACGAGCCTGGTCCTCGGTCGCCGGCGCCTCGGAGCGGTCGCATGAGGCGCCGCCTGCGTCGCGCGCTGCCGAAGGCGCTGTCGGCCGCCTTCATGGCGGCGCTCTACGTCTTCCTGTTCGCGCCGCTCGTGGTCGTCGCCGGCGCCTCGCTGGCCGGCGGCGCACGTCCCTATGTCAGCTTCCCGCCCGATCGGCTGTCGCTCGAATGGTACGCCCGCATCCCGTCGCGCTATCTCGAGACGATCGGCGTCAGCTTGCTGCTCGCCGCCTCGACGGCGCTGTGCGCGACGCTGCTGGCGGTGCCGGCTGCGCTCGGCCTGGTTCGCGGTCGTTTCTTCGGCCGCGAGGCGGTCGCCCTGCTGCTGCGTGCGCCGCTGCAGGTTCCTTTCGTGGTCGTCGGCATCGCGTTCCTGCAGCTCTACTACATGATGGGGGCGGCGATCGGCATCAATCCGCGGGGGCATTTCGTCGGGCTCTTGCTCGGCCACGTCTTCCTGACCACGCCCTACGCCCTCGGCACCGTCACGGCGGTCTTGCATCGCTTCAACCCGCGCCTCGAGGAGGCCGCGCGCATGTTGGGGGCAACGCCGTGGCGCACCTTCTGGCGCGTTACGCTGCCGCTCGTCATGCCGGGCGTGTATGCGGGGACGCTCTATGCCTTCATCGTATCGTTCGGCGAGGTGCCGGTGGCGCTGTTCCTGACGGGATCGAGCTTCACGACGTTTCCCGTCGAAATGTTCGGCGCCCTGCAGTTCGACTTCGATCCATCGCTGCTCGCGGTGTCGACCCTCATGCTGATCGTCTCGATGGCGATCATCGTTCTCTTTCAGCGGATGATCGGCGTCGACGCGCTGGCGCGCGCGATCGCCGGACGGGATTCGTGAGCGAAGATCACCACGGGGAGCTGGCTATGATCGACAGAATTCGCAAATGGCTCGGCATTGTGCTGGTGCTGGGGGCCGTACTCGCGGTGTCCGGGCCGGCGGCGGCCGAGGAGCGGTTCGACGGCGTGACGATCCGCGTCGCGACCTGGGGCGGGAGCTGGCGCGACCGCATCCAGGAGCTGATCGGAGCCGAGCTCGAGAAGCGGGGCGCCAAAGTCGAGTACGTCATCGGGAACGCGCTGGAGAATTTCAACAAGCTGGTCGCGGCCCGCGGCAGCAAGCCGCCGTTCGACGTCATGGAGTTCCAGTCCGACTTGTGGCGGCCGCTGGTCGAGTCCGGCTTCCTGATGCCGCTCAAGGGTGCGGACATTCCCAACGCCGCGCAGCACGACGCGGTTGCGGTGTCGACCTGGACCCTCGAGGAGGGCATCGTCTACAACGCCGACAAGTTCAAGGAGCATGGGCTCCCGGTACCGCAGCGCTACTCGGATCTGCTGGATCCGAAATACGCCGGCCGCGTCGCCTGGCCCGACATCAGCTATGGGCCCTATGCGCTGATCGGCCTGTCGACCGAGTTCGGCGGCAGCGAGCTCAACGTCGATCCCGGGCTGGCGAAGATCAAGGCGGCGAACCTGCCCTACTTCTATCGGTCCTCGGTCGAGCTTTCGACCAAGTTCGCGTCGGGCGACGTGTGGGTCGCGCCGTGGCACGCCGGCTGGGCGGTGCGCGTGCGCCGCACCAACGTGCCGGTCGCGATGACGTTTCCGGCGGTCAAGGACCGCCATGGCGTGATCGCGAGCGGCATGATCGGCATCGTCAAGGGCACCGAGGTCGAGAAGGCCGCGGAATTCTGGGTCAACCGCTATCTGTCGCCGGAGGTCCAGCAGGCCTTCTGCTCGTCGAACGGGATCGCGCCGGTCAACGCCAAGGCGATGGAGACGATGCGTGCCGATCCGCTGCTGTCGAGCACGATGCTCCTGACTCAGGCCGACATCGCGAAGGCGTACGCGGTCGATTGGGACCACATCGATCTCGCCGACATCGTCGACAAGTGGAATCGCACGACCGCAAAGTGAGCGCCGCGCGACGGCCAGGGCAGGGAACCGATCGCGATGGCGCGAGTCACCTTCGAGCGCGTGGCCAAGCGCTTCGGCGCCGCCACCGCGCTCGAAGCGCTGGACCTCGACATCGCCGATGGCGAGTTCGTGTCGCTGCTCGGACCGTCGGGCTGCGGCAAGACGACGGCGCTGCGCATTCTGGCCGGCCTCGCCGAGCCGACCGGCGGGCGGGTCCTGCTCGATGGGCGGGACATGGCCGGCGTGCCGCCCGAGCGGCGCAACATCGGCATGGTGTTCCAGGACTACGCGCTGTTCCCGCACATGACGGTGGCCGAGAACATCGCCTTCGGGTTGCGCGAGCGGCGCCAGCCGCGCCGGGCGCGCGCCGCGCGGGTTGCCGAGTTGCTGGATCTCGTCAAGCTGGGCGACTTCGGCGCACGCTATCCCGCGCAGCTGTCGGGCGGCCAGCAGCAGCGGGTGGCGCTGGCGCGCGCGCTCGCGGTCGTGCCGGGGGTGCTCCTCATGGACGAGCCGCTGGGCGCGCTCGATCTCAAGCTGCGCGAGTCGATGCAAACCGAGATCCAGCGCATCCAACGCGCCCTGAAGGTCACCACGCTCTATGTCACGCACGACCAGGGCGAAGCGATTGCCCTGTCCGATCGGATGGCGGTGATGCGGGCGGGGCAGGTGGTCCAGCTCGGCACGCCCGAGGCGATTTATGTGCGGCCGCGCACCCGGTTCGTCGCCGAGTTCGTCGGTCGGATCAACTTGGCGACCGCGCGGCTGGTCGGATCGGACGGCGCACGATTGAGCCTCGAGCTCGCCGGCGCGTCGATCGGAGCGATGACGATGGATGCCGACCATCCATCGACGCCCGGCGCGTCGGTCACCATCGCGGTGCGTCCGGAGGCTCTGTCGATCGCCGCCGGAGACGCGACGGGCGCCGCCGCGGGCTTCAACGTCGTGCCCGGTCGTCTGACCGAGCGGAACTTTGCCGGCAGCGCCGTACGTCTCTCGGTGGACGTCGGCGCCGAGACGCCTTGGCTGATCGATATCGCGGTCGGCGGCGTGCTGCCCCCGATCGGCGCCGCCCTGTGCGTGAGCTGGCCCATGGCGGCGACCACCGCTCTTTTCGAGGATTGAAGCCGTGAACACGGGCACGGGAAATCAGGAGACCGCGGCGCGCCGCCTCTACGAGGACAGCATCGTCGTCGACTGTCTGAATGGCAGCGCGCTGACGCCAAACGTCATCGAGCGCCTGGCCGCCTCGCGCGTCACGGCCATCAACCTGACGGCCGTGCAGATCGGCCAGGATTTCGATGGGGCGTTGCGCGATCTCGCCCAGGTCTGCGAGACGGTCGCCCGCCACGGCGATGTTCTGACGTTGGCGCGGGAGCCCGCCGAGGTGCGTCGCGCGAAGACCGATCGGCGCGTCGCCGTGATCCTCGGCATGCAGGACGCCGAGCCGATCGGGCGCGACCTGACGCGCTTGCAGACCTTGGCGGCGCTCGGCGTGCGCATCATCCAGTTGACCCACAATCGCCAGAGCTTCGTCGGCACCGGCTGCGCCGAGCGCGACAGCGGGCTGACCCGCTTCGGTCGCGCCGTGGTCGCCGAGATGAACCGCCTCGGACTCGTGATCGACCTGGCGCACTGCGGCGCCGCGACGACCCGCGATGCGATCGAGGCGTCGTCCGTCCCGGTCATGTGCTCGCATTCGAACCCGAATGCGATCTCCCGCTCGTTGCGCAACAAGGACGATGGGTTGATCCGGGCGCTCGCGGCGCGCGGCGGACTGCTCGGGATCGCGACGTGGTCGCCGATCGTCTATCGGGGGAACGGACGCCGGCCGACCTTGGAGGACGTGCTCGACTGCTTCGATCACGCGTGTCGCGTCGCCGGGCCGGAGCACGTCGCGATCGGGTCCGATCTGTGCGAGGACGCCTCGCCGACGCAGGAAGCATGGGCCGCGGTTTACGGTCCGGGCGGGCAATACCCCGAGATCACCGGCGGCCTCGGCGAATGGTACAGCCTCGCGACGGTGAACGCCGCCGGACTCGAGACGATCACCGATCTGCCCAACGTTCCCGCCGGCCTGCTGGCGCGGGGCCACGGCACCGCCGCGGTCAAGGCCATGTTGGGGGAGAACTTTCTGCGTCTCTTCGAGCGCGTCCGGGGCCATTGAGGTCGGAGCGCTCGCCATGACGGGTCGGTGCGGGTCCGTCTCCGCGAGGCGCGACTAACAAAGAATTTAATGGCGGCCGCGCGGCCGGCGCCCCTGATCCACGGGCATCGAGATTGGATCGGGAGCGCGCATCATGACGAGACACGACGAATTCTGGCGCAACGACGTCGACACGGCGCGCGTCGCGGCCGAGCCGCGCTGCATTGCCGCGGCCTGGCTGCTCGCGGTGGCGCTGTTCGGCGTCCTGATGGCCGGCCCGGCGGTCGCCGCGTTGGCCGACCGCGCCAGCCTGCTGCTGCGCTGAGCGCGCGCGGCCGTCGGCTTAACAGGGAATTTAATGGCGACGCGTCCGCACGCACCGATATCACCGGCGTCCGACGGGCTCATCCGACCGGACGCAAGACCCAGAAGACATCGAACCGTCATCGAACCGACATCGAAGGAGACAGTGTCATGACAATGCGTAGTTTGATCGTCGCCGGCGCCCTGCTGCTCGCGAGCGCGGGCGGCGCGTTCGCCCAATCCGGCCAGGGCGGCTATCTCGGCATCGACCCGGGCGCCCACCAGGTCGCCGCGCCGGCCGCGACGACGTGGCGGCCGGGCTCGGGGCAGGGCGGCTATCTCGGCATCGACCCCGGCGCGCATCTCAGCGCCGCGCCCGCCGCGACGCCGACGCAGGGCTCGGGCGAGGGCGGCTATCTCGGCATGATCCCGGGCAGCGCCAGCACCGGGCAGGAGATCGTGCCGCGCGGCTGACCGCCGACCGGTTCGGCGCGCGCGTCTCGCTCGGGCGCGCGCGCCGCACCACCCGCCGCACCGCCACCGCTTGACGATTTCACCGCAGTCGATTTTGGGGGTTCCGATGTTGCGTATCGCGATCGTCGCCGGTTCGGTGAGCCTCGCCGCCGGCGGTCTCGTCGGCTGGTATTCGCTGCAGGCCGACGCCGAGGCGACCGCGCCGCAGCAAGCGTCGGCGCCGGCGATCCCGGTCGAGACCGCGACCGTCGCGCGCGGCAGCCTGCCCGTCTATCTGACCGGGCTCGGCACCGTGCAGGCGTTCAACACCGTCACGGTGCGGAGCCGCGTCGACGGCGAGCTCCAGAAGGTCGCGTTCACCGAAGGCCAGACCGTCAAGGCCGGCGACGTGCTGGCGCAAATCGATCCGCGGCCGTTCCAGGCCGCGCTCGACCAGGCGGTCGCCAAGCAGGCGCAGGACCGCGCCCAGCTCGCCGACGCGCGCCTCAACCTGCAGCGCTTCCGCGCGCTCGGCCTCAAGGAGTTCGCGACGCGCCAGAGCATCGACACCCAGGCCGCGCTGGTCAGCCAGCTCGAGGCGCAGGTCGAGGGCGACCAGGCCGCGATCGAGAGCGCGCGCGTGCAGCTCGGCTACGCCACCATCACGTCGCCGCTCGACGGCCGCGTCGGCATCCGGCTGGTCGATCAGGGCAACATCGTGCACGCGACCGACACCGGCGGCCTCGTCGTGATCACGCAGCTCCAGCCGATCTCGGTGATCGTCACCCTGCCGGAGGCCGACGTGCCCGGCCTGCAGGCGGCGCTCGCGCGCGGGCCGGTGCAGGCGGTCGCGTTCAGCCAGGACGCCCACGAGACGAGCGGGCAGCACGCGCTCGATCGCGGCACGGTCGCGCTGCTCGACAACGAGATCGACCAGACCAGCGGCACGATCCGGCTCAAGGCGACCTTCCCCAACACGAAGCAGACGCTGTGGCCCGGCCAGTTCGTCTCCGTGCGCGTGCTCGAGCGCACCGACGCCGGCGTCGTCACGGTGCCGGACCGCGCGATCCAGCACGTCACCGACGGGCTCTACGTCTATGTCGTCAAGCCGGACGGCACGGTCGAGCGGCGCGACGTCACGGCGGGTGAGGACGGCGACGGCCGTCTCGAGATCACGCAGGGGTTGGCGCCCGGCGAGCAGGTCGTCACCGCCGGCCAGTATCGCCTGCAGCCCGGCGTGCACGTGACCGTCGAGACGGCGCGCATCAACTCGACCGCGACCGGACAGGGAGGCGCCGCGTCATGAACCTCTCGCTGACCTTCATCCGCCATCCGATCGGCTGCTCGCTCCTGATGGCGGGCGTGGTGCTGGTCGGCCTCGCGGCCTATCCGCTGCTGCCGGTGGCGCCGCTGCCCCAGGTCGACTTTCCGACCATCCAGGTGTCGGCGCAGCTGCCGGGCGCCAGCCCGGAGACCATGGCGTCCTCGGTCGCCCAGCCGCTCGAGCGCCAGTTCTCGCTGATCCCCGGCCTCGCCCAGATGACGTCGAGCAGCGCGCTCGGCCTCAGCAACGTCACCCTGCAGTTCGATCTCGGCCGCAACATCGACGGCGCCGCGGGCGACGTGCAGGCCGCGATCAACGCGGCGAGCGGCCAGCTCCCGAAGGCGCTGCCGACGCCGCCGACCTACCGCAAGGTCAACCCGGCCGACCCGCCGATCATGACGCTCGCGGTGCACTCGACCGCGTATCCGCTGACCAAGGTCGACGACTACGCCGAGAACATCCTGGCGCAGCAGATCTCGCAGCTGCCCGGCATCGCGCAGGTCGAGATCGGCGGCCAGCAGAAGCCCGCGGTGCGCGTGCAGGTCGATCCCGCCAAGCTCGCCTCGCTGGGCATGAGCCTGGAGGACGTGCGCAACGCCATATCGGTCGCCAGCGTCGACGCGCCCAAGGGCAGCCTCGACGGCCCGCGCCGCAACCTGACGATCTACGACAACGACCAGATCCTGTCGGCCGGCCCGTGGAACGACGTCATCGTCGCCTACCGCAACGGCGCGCCGGTGCGCATCCGCGACATCGGCGTCGCAGTCGACGGGCCGCAGAACACCAAGCTCGCCGCCTGGTCGAACGGCGTGCCGAGCATCATCCTGATCATCTCCAAGCAGCCGGGCGCCAACGTCGTCCAGACGGTCGACCGCATCAAGGCGCTGCTGCCGCGGCTGACCGCGTCGATCCCGCCGTCGATCAAGGTCGACGTCGCGTCGGACCGCACGCAGACGATCCGCGCCTCGGTCGCCGACGTGCAGTTCACCCTGATGCTGACCATCGCGCTGGTCGTGATGGTGATCTTCCTGTTCCTGCGCTCGCTGTGGGCGACCGTGATCCCGAGCGTCACCGTGCCGATCGCGCTGCTCGGCACGCTGGCGCTGATGTACGCGGTCGGCTACACGCTCGACAATCTGTCCCTGATGGCGCTGACCATCTCGGTCGGCTTCGTGGTCGACGACGCCATCGTGATGGTCGAGAACATCCACCGCCATATCGAGGACGGCATGACGCCGCTCGAAGCCGCGATCAAGGGCGCCGGCGAGATCGGCTTCACGATCGTGTCGATCAGCCTGTCCTTGGTCGCGGTGTTCATCCCGCTGTTGCTGATGGGCGGCATCATCGGCCGGCTGTTCCGCGAGTTCGCCGTCACGGTCACGATGACGATCTTCGTGTCGGCGCTGGTCTCCCTGACCCTGACGCCGATGATGAGCGCGCGCTTCCTGGTCGGCTCCCACACGGCGCGCCACGGTCGGCTCTACCAGGCGGTCGAGCGCGGCTTCGACGCGCTGCTCGACGCCTACCGGCGCGGGCTCGACGTCGTGCTGCGCCACCAGCGCGCGACCCTGATGGTGTTCTTCGCCACCCTGGCGCTGACCGGCTACATGTTCGTCGAAATTCCGAAGGGCTTCTTTCCGCAGCAGGACACCGGGCTGATCATCGGCATCTCGGAGGCCGCGCAGGACGTCTCGTTCGCCGAGATGGTGCGGCGCCAGACCGCGCTGACCGACGTGGTCGCGCGCGATCCCGACGTCGCCAACTGGGTCTCGGTGGTCGGCGCCGCCGGCGGCTCGCCGACGGTCAACAACGGCCGCGTGTTCATCACCTTGAAGCCGCGCGACCAGCGCAGCGCGTCGGCCGACCAGATCATCGCGCGCCTGAGGCCTGAGCTCGCCAAGGTGCAGGGGGCCGCCTTGTTCCTGCAGGCGGCGCAGGACCTGACGGTCGGCGGCCGCGTCGCGCGCACGCAATATCAATACACCTTGCAGGACGCCGACCTGACCGAGCTGACCCAGTGGGCGCCGCGGCTGTTCGCGCGCCTCAAGACCTTGCCCGCGCTCGCCGACGTCGCGACCGACCAGCAGACCGCGGCCGGCACCGTGACGATGACGATCGACCGCGACGCCGCGTCGCGCTTCGGCATCCAGCCCCAGCTGATCGACGACACCTTGTACGACGCGTTCGGCCAGCGCCTGGTGGCGCAGTACTTCACCCAGCTCAACAGCTACTACGTCGTGCTCGAGGTGCCGCCGGCGATGCAGGGCGACACCAGGACGCTCGACCAGCTGCGCGTGCCGTCGCCGGTCACCGGCCAGCAGGTGCCGCTCTCGACCTTCGTCAAGTACACGACGCAGCCGACCAACTTCCTGTCGATCAACCACCAGGGCCAGTTCCCCGCCGTCACCCTGTCGTTCAACCTGGCGCCCGGCCATTCGCTCGGCCAGGCGGTGGCGGCGATCCAGCGCGCCAGCGCCGACCTCGGTGCGCCGCGCACCCTGATCGGCAGCTTCCAGGGCAACGCGCAGGCGTTCCAGGCCTCGCTGGCGAGCGAGCCCTATCTGATCGCGGCGGCGCTGATCGCGGTCTACATCATCCTGGGCGTGCTCTACGAGAGCTACGTCCACCCGCTGACGATCCTGTCGACCCTGCCGTCGGCGGGCATCGGCGCGCTCCTGATGCTGCGCGTCGCGGGCTACGACCTCAGCGTGATCGCGCTGATCGGCATCATCCTGTTGATCGGCATCGTCAAGAAGAACGGCATCATGATGGTCGACTTCGCGATCGCGGGCGAGCGCGCGGACGGCCTGGCGCCGCTCGACGCGCTCCGCCGCGCCTGCCTGCTGCGCTTCCGCCCCATCATGATGACGACCATGGCGGCGATCTTCGGTGCGCTGCCGCTGGCGCTGATCACCGGCGACGGCGCCGAGCTGCGGCAGCCGCTCGGCTTCGCGAGGGTCGGCGGGCTGGCGTAGAGCCAGGTGCTGACGCTGTACACGACACCCGTGGTCTATCTCTATCTCTCGGAGCTGCACCGCTGGTTCCGGCCGCGCCGGGCAGCCGGTGCGCAAAGGCCCGCAACGCCGGTGCCGACCGCTCGCGCGGTTGCCGGTGTGCCCGCGGGCCAGACAGATGCGGTGCGCGACGCGGCGCACCTTCGCGGCGCCGGACAGCGGGCGGCCTGACGCGCCCCGGCGCGACGCGCCCTCGGCGA
>DATJNS010000203.1:0-2941 GCA_035507915.1 Candidatus Sulfotelmatobacter sp. | reverse complement strand
GCAGTCGCCCGAGCTGCAGCCTTCCTTGCTGCCGGTCAGGTTGAGGTTGTCGCGCAGCACGTCGAGCAGGGTCTGCTGCGGCTCGGCCAGGAACTCGGTCGCCTCGCCGTTGATCGTCGTGGTGATGTGATGCTTGCTCATGAGCCTCTCGTGACCTTGGGCCTCAGCCCCCTTCGAGCTTCGGAATGAAGAACACCTCGGCGCCGGGCCCGACCGGCTGGTAGTAGCCGACGTCGTGGATCTCGCCGTCGATCGCGACCGTCGTCTCTTCCTCGAGATGGTGGCCGAGCCCCGGGAAGCGGCGATCCATCTCCTTGATCACGCCGCCCAGGGTCTTGGCCTCGATCTCGAACTCCTTCTCGCCGCCGGTGTAGCGGCGCGAGAACCCGCTGGTCAGGACGACCCGCGCGGTCATCGCCGCCGCCGTTCCCGTCCGCGCCGGCAGCTCCCGGCGGACCGCTACTCGGCCGCCTTCTTCTTGCCGGCGTCGAGCGCCGCCAGCACGCGCGGCGGCGACATCGGCAGCTCGGTCAGGCGCGTTCCGATGGCGCGGTCGATCGCGTTGGCCATCGCCGCCATCGGCGGGCAGATGTTGACCTCGCCGACACCCTTGACGCCGTACGGATGGCTCGGGTTCGGCACCTCGACGAGCACCGCGTCGATCATCGGCACGTCGGACGCGACCGGCACGCGATAGTCGAGGAAGCCGGCGTTATCGAGCCTGCCGTCCTTGTTGTAGATGTACTCCTCGTTGAGCGCCCAGCCGATGCCCTGGACGACGCCGCCCTGGATCTGGCCCTCGACGTAGCTCGGGTGGATCGCCTTGCCGACGTCCTGCGCCGCGACGAAGCGCAGCACCGTCACCTTGCCGGTCTCGGGGTCGACCTCGACGTCGCAGAACTGGCTCGAGAAGCCGGGCGCCACCGCGCCGGCGTTGACGTTGCCCTCGGCGCCGATCGGGCCGCCGGTGGCGGCGCGCTTGGCGGCGATCTCCTTGAGCGACAGCGGCTTGAAGTCGCCGACGTTGGTGCTCGCCGGCTTGGCGTGGCCGTCCTCCCACACCACGCCTTCGGGATCGACGTCCCAGATCATCGCCGCGCGCTTGCACAGCTCCTTGATGACCTTCTTGGTGGCGTCGAGCGCGGCGATGCCGGTCGCGAAGGTGACGCGCGAGCCGCCGGTCACGTGGGTGTACCCGACCGACGCGGTGTCGGCGATGATCGAGCGGACCTGGTGGTAGTCGATGCCGAGCGTCTCGGCGACCATCATGGCCATCGAGGCGCGCGAGCCGCCGATGTCGGGGCTGCCGGTCGCGACCTGCACGGTGCCGTCGTCGTGCACGTGGATGGTCGCCGACGACTCGCCGCCGCCGTTGAACCAGTAGCCCGAGGCGACGCCGCGACCCTGGTTCTTGCCAAGCTTCACCTTGTAGGCCGGGTGCTTCATCAGGGCCTCGAGGGTCTCGACGTAGCCGCCGTGGCTGAGCTTGGGGCCGTAGACCATCTGGGTGCCGGCGCGCGCCGCGTTCTTCAGGCGGAACTCGAGCGGGTCCATGTTCAGCTTCTGGGCCACCATGTCGAGCACGCTCTCGACCGCGAAGGCCGAGATCGGCGAGCCCGGCGCGCGGTAGGCCGCCGACTTCGGCCGGTTGCACACCACGTCGTAGCCGACCGAGCGCGCGTTCGGGATGTCGTAGGGCGCGAACGCGCACATGCAGCCGTTCATCACCGGCGAGCCCGGGAAGGCGCCGGCCTGGAACTTGAACTCGCCGTCGGCGGCGACGATCTTGCCGTCCTTGGTGGCGCCGATCTTGACGCGCATCGACGAGCCCGAGGTCGGGCCGGTCGCCTTGAAGCAGTCCTCGCGGCTCATCACCAGCTTGACGGGCAGGCCGCACTTGCGCGACAGCGCGACGGCGACCGGCTCCAGATAGACGACCGTCTTGCCGCCGAAGCCGCCGCCGATCTCGGCCGGATAGCAGCGCACGTCGCCGACCGGCAGCTTGAGGAGGCCGCAGGTGTAGGCGCGCACCACGAAGTGGCCCTGGCTCGAGCTCCAGATCTCGCCCTGGCCGTCCTGCTCGAACTTCACCACGCAGGCGTGGGGCTCGATGTAGGCCTGATGGATCGCCGCGGTCTTGAAGGTCTTCTCGATCACGACGTCGGCCTGCTTGAAGCCGGCGTCGATGTCGCCGAGCTTGAACTCCAGGCGCTTGGAGATGTTCGACGGCTTGGTCGGCGGCGGCTCGACGCCGCGCGTGATCATGTCCTCGAACAGCAAGGGCGCGTCGGGCTTCATCGCATCGTCGACGTCGATCGCGTGCTTGAGCACCTCGTACTCGACCTTGATGAGCGAGCACGCCTCGTCGGCGATCGACTTCGAGATCGCGGCGACCGCGGCCACCGCGTGGCCCTCGTAGAGCACCTTCTCGCGCGCCATGACGTTGCGCGTCATGTGCCAGTAGTTGAAGGCGACGCGCTCGGGGCCGATGTACTCGAACTTGTGGTCGGGGAAGTCCTTCGAGGTCACCACCGCCTTGACGCCCGGCAGCTTCTCGGCCTTCGAGGTGTCGATCGACTTGATGCGCGCGTGCGCGTGCGGCGAGCGCAGGATGGCGCCCTGCAGCATGCCCGGCATCGTGAGGTCGGCGCCGTATTGCGCCTTGCCGGTGACCTTCGGCACGCCGTCCGGACGGATCGGTCGCGTCCCTACCCACTTGAACGGTGCGACGTCGTTCATGGCAAATCCCTCGTCCGGTTGGTCGAATGATGACTAGAGTCGCCCACGACGCGGCTCAACGCAAGCCCCGAGCGCAGGTGCGGCAATCCGAACGGAAGTGCTCGGATCGGCTTGATAATGCTCAAATTTCAGGCGCCGGTCAGGCCGTCTTGGCGGCCACCGCCTCGATCTCGACCAGCCAGGCCGGGTTCATCAGGCGCAC
>DATJNS010000202.1:0-57603 GCA_035507915.1 Candidatus Sulfotelmatobacter sp. | reverse complement strand
CGGTAGCCGGGTTCGAGTGCGGCTGGAACAAGCCGGCTTGCGGTTGGGCGCGCCGCGCCGCACAGTGGCGCCGGCATGCCGAACCGAGACGTGTCGACCAGCCAGGTGGTGAGCGGCGCCGTCGCGATGTGCGCGCCGGTCGCCCTCGTGCTCGGTGCGCTCGCCTTGTGGGGCGGGCTGTCGCCGGCCCTGGCGCTGCTCGGCTTCGCCGTCGTCGCGACCGCCTTCGCTTTCCTCGCGCGCCACCAGCTCGGCATGCTGCAGGCGGTGCGCTTCTATGCCGAGGGGCTGGTCGGCGGCAGCGCCGAGCCGCCGGCGGTCGCCCGGCGCTACGGCGTCGCCCGCGACCTGGTGGCCGCCATCACCAAGCTGCACCGCTGGGGCCGCGATGCGATCGACGAGCTGCGCGGCCTGGTCGAGACCCGCGAGACCGTGCTCGACAGCGTCCCCGACCCGCTGTTGATGCTCGACCAGAACGGCCGCGTGGTGCGCGCCAACCTGTCGGCGCGCCAGCTGCTCGGCAAGCAGCTCAACGGCCGCGACCTGGCGAGCGTGCTGCGCAACCCGGTGGTGCTCGATGCGGTGGCGACCGTGCTCGGCGGCGGGCCGGCGCGGCTGGTCGATCTCAGCCTGTCCGATCCGGTCGAGCGCGATTTCTCGGTCGGCGTCCAGCCGCTGCCGATGCGCGCGCCGGACGGCACCACGGCGCTGCTGTCGATGCACGACGTCACCAGCCTGCGGCGCGCCGAGCAGATGCGCGCCGACTTCGTCGCCAACGCGAGCCATGAGCTGCGCACGCCGCTCGCCAGCCTGGTCGGCTTCATCGAGACCCTGCGCGGCCCGGCGCGCGACGACGAGGAGGCGCGCGACCGCTTCCTCGGCATCATGCAGGAGCAGGCGACGCGCATGGGCCGGCTGGTCGGCGACCTCCTGTCGCTGTCGCGCATCGAGCTCAACGAGCACCTGCCGCCGACCCAGGCGGTCGCGCTCGACGTCATCCTCGACAACCTCGCGGCCACCTTCGAGCTGCAGGCGGCGCGCCGCAAGATGCGGCTCCAGCTCGACTACCCGGGCGACCTGCCGCGCGTCGTCGGCGACGAGGACGAGCTCGCCCAGCTGTTCCAGAACCTGATCGACAACGCGCTCAAGTACGGCCGGCCCGGCACCGTGGTGCGGATCGCCGCCAGCCGGCCGGGACGCACCCCGGGCGGCTTCCCACGCGCGCCCCACGGCGCGGTCGCGATCGCGGTCGCCGACGAGGGCGACGGCATTGCGCGCGAGCACCTGCCCCGCCTGACCGAGCGCTTCTACCGGGTCGACCCGGCGCGCTCCAAGCAGGCCGGCGGTACCGGGCTCGGGTTGGCGATCGTCAAGCACATCGTCAGCCGCCACCGCGGCGCGCTCACCATCGAGAGCGAGGTCGGCCAGGGCAGCCTCTTCACCGTGTTCCTGCCCGCCGCCGACCCCGCCGCCGCCGACCGGGGCGGCGAGGCGCGGGAGATCGCCGCGCGGGCCCGCAGCTAGACGCGGGCGGGCGGGCGGCAGGGCGGCCGAGAGCGCGCGGCGCGGCGGATTCGAGCCGCTTCGGCGGGACCGGGACCCGTGTCACAATCTCGTCATCTGTTCGTAGTAAACAGCTGGCGTCCCCCGTCAGGAAGGCTCCCGCCCGTGAATGAGCAGCACATCGCGCGATCCTACGACCAGGAGCTCGACCGGCTCGACAAGCTCCTGAGCCAGATGGGCGGCATGGTCGAGGCCCAGCTGAGCGACGCCATCGCCGCCCTGATGAAGCGCGACTCGGTGCTCGCCGAGACCGTGATCGGCGGCGACGTGCGGATCGACGCGCTCAACCGCGAGGTCGACGAGTTCGTGGTCCGCCTGCTGGCGCTCCGCCAGCCGATGGCCAAGGACCTGCGCGCGATCGTCGCGGCGCTGCGCATCAGCGCCGATCTCGAGCGCATCGGCGACTACGCCAAGAACGTCGCCAAGCGCACCATGGCGCTCAACCAGGTGCCGGCGGTCAGGCTCGCGTCGAGCATTCCGCGCATGGGCCGGCTGGTCCAGCAGATCATCAAGGACGTGCTCGACGCCTATATCGAGCGCGACGCCGACAAGGCCCACGCCGCGTGGTCGCGCGACGAGGAGGTCGACGGCATGTACAACAGCCTGTTCCGCGAGCTCCTGACCTACATGATGGAGGACCCGCGCAACATCACGCCCTGCACCCACATCCTGTTCATCGCCAAGAACATCGAGCGCATGGGCGATCACGCGACCAACATCGCCGAGACGATCTATTTCGTCGTGCACGGCACGCCGATGACGGAGACCCGTCCCAAGGGCGACACCACGAGCTACACCGTGCTCGATCCGCGCACCGGAAGCGCCAACGCAGCCGACAAGACCCCGGCGTCATGACCTCGATCAAGCCTCTGGTGCTGGTGGTCGAGGACGAGGCCGCGCTCGGTACGCTCTTGCGCTACAACCTCGAGCGCGACGGCTTCCGCGTCGCCGAGGCGCGCGACGGCGAGGAGGCGCTGATCGTCGCCGCCGAGCGCAAGCCCGATCTCGTGCTGCTCGACTGGATGCTGCCGCTGCTCTCGGGCATCGAGGTGTGCCGGCGGCTGCGGCGGCTGCCGACCGCGCGCAACATGCCGATCATCATGCTGACCGCGCGCGGCGAGGAGGGCGACAAGATCCGCGGCCTCAACAGCGGCGCCGACGACTACGTGACCAAGCCGTTCTCGCCGTCGGAGCTGATGGCGCGCGTGCGCGCGGTGATGCGCCGCTCGCGCCCGGGCGCCGAGGCCGAGGTGCTGCGCTGCGACGACGTGCTGATGGACATCGCCGGCCACCGGGTCAAGCGCAACGGCCGCGACATCCATCTCGGACCGACCGAGTTCCGCCTGCTGCGCTATCTGCTCGAGCATCCCGGCCGCGTGTTCAGCCGCGAGCAGCTGCTCGACGCGGTGTGGGGCGCCGACGTCTACGTCGAGCCGCGCACCGTCGACGTGCACATCCGCCGGCTGCGCCGCGCGCTCAACGGCACCGAGGAGCGCGATCCGATCCGCACCGTGCGCTCGGCCGGCTACGCCCTCGACCCGCCCGCCGCCGGCTGATCCGTTCTTCGCTGGCACTCAGACAAGGCGTCATGCTCGGGCTTGTCCCGAGCGTCCACGGCTCCTTGCCGTCACGCGGATGGCATTGAGGCCCGAAGGCGAAATCTGCTACCAGGGACGGCGATGGCGGAATTCCAGGTCGAGGACATCGAGTATCAGCGGCCGGACGGCACGCCGCTGCTGGCGCGGCTCTATCGGCCGCGCGGCAGCGGGCCGTTTCCCGCCGTGCTCGAGGTGCATGGCGGCGCCTGGACCGGCGGCGACCGGCTGAACAACGTCGCGATCGCCGAGGCGCTCGCGGGCGACGGGGTCGTCGTGCTGTCGATCGACTTCCGCATGCCCCCTGCGGCGCGCTATCCCGTCACGGTGGCGGACGTCAATCTGGGCGTGCGCTGGCTCAAGGCCAAGGCGCCCGAATTCGGCAGCCGCGCCGAGCTCGTCGGCGGGCTCGGCACCTCGAGCGGCGCCCATCTGCTGCTCTTGAGCACGCTGCGGCCGACCGATCCGCGCTACAGCGCCCTCGCGCTGCCCAATTCGTCGGCAGGTGCCGCGACGGTCGACGCGCGGCTGCCCTGGATCATCGCATGCTGGCCGGTCGCCGACCCGCTGGCGCGCTACCGTGCCGTCAAGGCGCGCAACAACGCGCGGCTGGTCGACGCGCACCACCAGTTCTGGGCGTCCGAGGACGAGATGGCGGAGGGCAACCCGCAGCTCATCCTGGAGCGCGGCGAGTCCGCCGCGCTGCCGCCTGCCCTGGTCCTGCAGGGCACCAACGACGACAATTTGACACAGGACATGGCGGACAATTTCGCGGCCGCCTACCGGCGCCGCGGCGGCACGATCACGCTCGAGAAGTTCGACGGCCAGCCGCACACCTTCGTGTCGCGCGACCCGACCTCGGCCGCGTCCTTGCGCGCGCTCGCCCTGATCAAGGCGTTCGTCCATCGGCAAGCGGGTTGACGCCCGAGCACGAGCACGCGGGCTGACGCCCGCGGGGATCCACACCGCCCGTTAACCCGGGCGCGCTAGTCTGTTCGGCGTCCTTGCCAAACGCCGCGAGTTTCCCCAGGGTCTCGCGCCGCGACCCTACCCACCTCCTGGCCGCTCCCGTCGGTCGCCCCGCTTCGATGGCCCAGATCTTCGAGCTTCCCGAGCGCCCCCGGATCGTGACCTTCGTGAGCCAGGACACGGTCGAGCAGGGTCTCGCCCGCTTGCCCTATCTGCGTGCGCTGCGCCACGGCTTCCCGTCGGGCCAGCTCGTCTGGCTGGTCGGGCACGGGCCGAGCGCGCTGCGCGGGCCGCTGGCGCCGCTCGCCACCGGCCTGGTCGACCGGGTGGTCGACACGACGCCGCTCGAGGGACGGCTGAGCGACCTGCTGGTGCGGCCGCTGGCGGGCGAGCCGGTCGACCTGGTGATCGACGGTCAGCAGCGCCTGCTCGTCACGTTGGCCCTGAAACGCATCCGCAGCCGACACTTCCTGTCGACCTGCGCCGACTACCTGTTCTCCGAGCGCAAGCCGACGGTTCGCCCGGCGCGCAACGGCTCCGACGTCGCCACCCTGCTGGCGCTGCTCGAGCTCGCGACCGGCGCGCCGGCGCGGCCGAGCGCGCCGCTGGTGCTGACCGCCGAGGTGCGCGCGGCGGCACGCGCGCTCCTGCCGCGCGGGCCGACCTATGTCGGGCTCGCGCCCGGCGCGACCGACTTGAGCCGCGCGTGGCCGGTCAACGAATTCGTCGGCATCGCGCGCGTGCTGGCGCAGAACGGCACCGTGCCCGTGTTCCTGCTGGGCCCGCCCGAGCAGCACTGGCACGAGCCGATCGGCGCCGCGGTGCCGACCGCGCATTTTCCGATGCAGCACCCGTCGGTCGAGCATCTCGGCGCGGCGCCGCATCTCGCGATCGCGCTCGCCGAGCGGCTGGGTGCGGTCCTGGCGAACGACGGCGCGCTCGCCCACGCCGCGGCAGCCGGCGGCGCGCCGGTGGTCGGCCTCTACGGGCCGACCGATCCGGCGCGCGCGGCGCCCGCGGTCGGCCGCGTCGAGGTGCTGCGCGCCCAGGACTACGGCGGCGACGACATGAGCCTGATCCCCGCCTCGGCGGTGCTGCAGGCGATCCAGCGCATGCTGTGGCGCGAGGACCGCTCGCGCGCCTCGTGAGCTAATCGGCGGCGGGCAGCGCGCCCGGCATGGGCGGGGCGAGCTTCGCCGCGCGCATCAGATAGACGAGCAACGCGAGTCCCGGCAGCGCGGCGGCGCTCGCGGCGACGAAGAAACTCGGCCAGTCGAGCCGGTCGGCGATCCAGCCGGCCGGCGACGACAAGAGCGTGCGGCCGAACGCGGCCAGCGACGACAAGAGCGCGTAGTGGGTGGCGGTGTATTTCAGCGTGCACAGGCTCGACAGATAGGCGACGAACGCCGCCGAGCCGATGCCCGCCATCAGGTTCTCGGTGAAGATCGTCAAGGTCAGGAAGCCGACGTCGTGCCCGAGCAGCGCCTGGATCGCGAACATCCAGATCGACACGAGCTGGAGCACGCCGGCGATCAAGAGCGCGCGCATGAGCGGCATGTGCGCCACCAGGAGGCCGCCGCAGAAGATGCCGAGCGTGGTCGCGGCGAGCCCGAAGATCTTCGTGACCGTGGCGATCTCGGCCGCCGTGAAGCGCATCTCGACGTAGAACGGCGTCGCCATGTTGCCGGCGAGCGCGTCGCCCAGCTTGAAGAGCACGACGAAGGCGAGGATCGCGACCCAGCCGCCGTGGCGCGAGAAATCGGCGAACGGCTCGATCACGGCCTCGCGCAGGCGCGCCGCCGCGCCCGCGCGCTGCCTCGGCGCATCGCTCGAGACGCGCGCCGGCTCCGGGCTCGCCAGGAACAGGAGCACGCACAGGCCGACGAGCGCCGCCATCACGGCATAGACCGCGAACCAGCTCAGCACCGTCGACAGGAACAGCGCGCCCGCGCCGGAGGCCAGCATGCCGATGCGGTAACCGTATTGCGTGACGGCGGCGCCGGCGCCTTGCCGATGCGGATCGAGGATCTCGACGCGGTAGGCGTCGATCACGATGTCCTGGCTCGCCGAGAAGAACGCGACCATCACGGCGCACAGCGCGGTGCGCAGCGGGCTGATCGCCGGGTCGCTCGCGCCGGTCGCGAGCAGCGCCGCGATCAGGCCGATCTGCGTGACGATGCCCCAGGCGCGCCGCCGGCCGAGGCGGCGGCCGAGCCACGGCGCGGCCACGTTGTCGAACAGGGGCGACCACACGAATTTGAGGTTGTAGGCGAGCCCGACCAGCGCGAAGAGGCCGATGTCGGTCTTCGAGACGCCGACCTTGGCGAGCCAGAAGCTGAGCGTGGCGCCCGACAGGGCGAGCGGCAGGCCGCTCGAGAACCCCATGGCGAGGACGATCAGGACGCGCCGGTCGAGATAGGCGTCGAAGCCTTTCGCGAGACGCGTGCCGATCGCTGCCGTCAGCTTGCCTCCTGGGCGCGCGCCGCACGCTTGCGCGCGTGCGGATCGAGCAGGCGCTTGCGCAGCCGGATGGCGCGCGGCGTGACCTCGCACAGCTCGTCGTCCTGGATGTAGGCGATCGCCTGCTCGAGGCTCATCAGCCGCGGCGGCGTCAACCGCACGGCCTCGTCCTTGGCGGTGGTGCGGATGTTGGTCAGCTGCTTGCCCTTCAGCGGATTGACCTCGAGGTCGTTGCCGCGCGTGTGCTCGCCGATGATCATGCCCTCGTAGACCTCGGTGCCGGGCTCGATGAACATCGGCCCGCGATCCTCGAGGTTCCACAGCGCATAGGCCACCGCGTGGCCGCCCGAGTTCGAGATCAGCACGCCGTTGCGGCGATCCGGGATCGGGCCCTTGAAGGGCGCGTAGCTGTTGAACAGCCGCGCCATCACGCCGGTGCCGCGGGTATCGGTCAGGAACTCGCCCTGGTAGCCGATCAGACCGCGCGACGGCACCAGGAAAACGAGGCGCGTCTTGCCGCCGCCCGACGGCCGCATCTCGACCATCTCGGCGCGCCGCGCGCCCAGCTTCTCGACGACCACGCCGGTGAACTCGTCGTCGACGTCGATCACCGCCTCCTCGATCGGCTCCAGGCGCTGGCCCGTCACCTCGTCGGTCTTGAACAGCACGCGCGGCCGGCTGATCGACAGCTCGAAGCCCTCGCGGCGCATCGTCTCGATCAGCACGCCGAGCTGCAGCTCGCCGCGCCCGGCGACCTCGTAGGCGTCCTTCTCGGCGGTTTCGGTGATGCGAAATGCGACGTTGCCCTCGGACTCGCGCAAGAGACGATCGCGGATCACGCGGCTCGTCACCTTGTCGCCGTCGCGCCCGGCGATCGGCGAGTCGTTGACCGAGAAGGTCATCGCCAAGGTCGGCGGATCGATCGGCTGCGCCGGCAGGGGCGTGGTCACCTCGGGCGCCGCGAGCGTGTCGGCGACCGTCGTCTGGGTCAGCCCGGCGACCGCGATGATGTCGCCCGCCTCGGCGCTCTCGACCGGCACGCGCTCGAGCCCGCGATAGGCGAGCAGCTTGGAGAGCCGGCCCTGCTCGATCACGCGGCCGTCGCGCGCCATCGACTTGACCGTCATGTTGACGCGCGCGACGCCCGAATGGATGCGGCCGGTCAGCACGCGCCCGAGATAGGCGTCGCGCTCGAGCGTGGTCGCCAGCATGGCGAACGGCGCGTCCGGGTCGACCTTGGGCGGCGGCACGTGCGCGACGATGCGGTCGAACAAGGGCGCCATGTCGACCCGCGGATCGGCGAGATCGGCGACCGCCCAGCCTTCCTTCGCCGACGCGAACAGGGTCGGGAAATCGAGCTGCTCGTCGGTCGCGTCGAGCGCGGCGAACAGGTCGAACACCAGGTCGTGCACCTGGTGCGGCCGCGCATCGGAGCGGTCGACCTTGTTGATCAGAACGATCGGCCGCAGGCCGAGGCGCAGCGCCTTGCCGGTGACGAACTTGGTCTGCGGCATCGGTCCTTCGGCGGCGTCGACCAGCACGACCACGCCGTCGACCATCGACAGGATGCGCTCGACCTCGCCGCCGAAATCGGCGTGGCCCGGCGTGTCGACGATGTTGAGCCGCACGTCCTTCCACACCACCGAGGTGCACTTGGCGAGGATCGTGATGCCGCGCTCGCGCTCGAGGTCGTTCGAGTCCATCGCACGCTCGGCCACCTGCTGGTTGGCGCGAAACGTGCCGCTCTGGGCAAGCAGCTTGTCGACCAAGGTCGTCTTGCCGTGGTCGACATGCGCGATGATCGCGAGATTGCGGCGGTCCATGGAAAACGCGTCCAGCCGGTCGGCGGCTAGCCTTTCATCAGCTGGGGGTAGCGCTGCTCGGCCAGCGCCTTGAGCGACACTTGGGGGCGCGCGCCGACGTGGCTGATCACCTCGGCGGCGGCCAGGCTGCCGAGCCGGGCGCAGCCTTCCATCGAGAGCCCGCGCGTCAGGCCGTAGAGGAAGCCGCTGGCATAGAGGTCGCCGGCGCCGGTCGTGTCGACGACCTTGTCGACTGCATCGGGCTTGACCTCGGTGGTGTCGTTGCCGACCAGCACGATCGAGCCCTTCTCGCTGCGCGTCAGCACGGCGATCTCGCATTTGCCGCGGATCGCCGCCAGCGCGGCGTCGAAGCTCTTGGCCTCGGTCAGCGACAGGAGCTCGGCCTCGTTGGCGAACAGGATGTCGATGTGCCCGTGCGCGAGCTCGCGGAACTCCTGGCGATGGCGGTCGACGCAGAACGTGTCGGACAAGGTCAGCGCGACCTGTCCGCCGGCGTCGTGCGCCAGGCGCGAGGCCTGCAGGAACGCCTGCTTGGCGCGCGGCGGATCCCACAGATAGCCCTCGAGATAGACGATCTTGGCGTTCGTGATGGCGTCACGATCGAGATCGATCGGGCCGAGCTGGGTCGAGATGCCGAGATAGGTCGCCATGGTGCGCTGGGCGTCGGGCGTGACCAGCACCAGGCAGCGCGCGGTCGACGGGCCGTCGGACGCCGCCGGCGTGTGATAAGCCACGCCCAGCGATTCGATGTCGTGGCGGAACACCTTGCCGAGCTGATCGGCGCGCACCTTGCCGATGAACCCCGCCTTGCCGCCGAACGACGCGAAGCCGGCGATCGTGTTGGCCGCCGAGCCGCCCGACGATTCGACGCCGGCGCCCATGCGGCCGTAGAGCGATTCGCCGCGCGCCTCGTCGATCAGCGTCATGGTACCCTTGACCAGGCCTTCGGCGCCGAGGAACGCCTCGTCGGCATGCGCGATGACGTCGACGATGGCATTGCCGATTCCAACGATGTCGAGCGGGCTCCCCGCCATGACCCCACCCTGGTCCCCGAAAAGTTGCGGCGCAGTATAGTCATCGCCGATGCCGGTGCAACCGGCGCTCCCCCGCGCCCGCAGCCGCCGAATCGGCCGCCGCGCGGCGCCCCGAGCCGCCCCGACCGCGGCGTCGGCCCGCGGCGTTGCCAAGCGCGCGCCGGCCCGATATGGGTCGTGCGCCGCCCGCTACAACCCCACGTGCCCGTGCTTCGCGCCCTGCCGCTCGCCTTTGCCCAGCTCGCCGACCGCAGCGCGCGCCGCGTGTTGTGGCTCAGCATCGCGAGCACGCTGGCGCTGCTGGTCGCGTCGGTGGTCGTCGTCGGCTGGCTGCTCGCCGGCATCCACTGGTTCGACGTGCGCTGGATCGACGCCATCATCGACGCGCTCGGAACCGCGGCCGCGATCGTGCTCGCCTGGCTCCTGTTGCCGTGTGTGCTCGCGACCATGACGGCGCTGCTCGTCGATCCGATCTCGCGCGCGGTCGAGGCGCGCTACTACCCGGGTCTGCCGCCGCCGCGGCGCCAAGCGGGGATCGACGCACTGGTCGCCGGCTTGCGGCTCGGCGCGTTCGCGCTGGTCGTCAACCTGGTGCTGCTGCCGCTCTACCTGGTGCCGGGCTTGAACCTGGTGCTGTTCTTCGCGCTCAACGGCTACGTGGTCGCGCGCGCCTATTTCGAGCAGGTCGCGGTGCGCCGCCTGACATTGCCCGAGGCGCGGGGGCTCTTCGCACGCCACCGGCCGGCGCTGTGGCTCGGCGGCATAATCATCACATTTATGTCAACAGTGCCGTTGCTGAACCTGGTGGTGCCGATTCTCGCGACTGCGTTGATGACTCATGTGCTCGAGGATTTGCGCGCGCGCTGAATGTTTCGCCTAGACTTGTGCGGGACGAAAGTTCACTCTGGCGCGCGTGACAACCCGAGACAAAGGGTTCATGACGAATGTTCGGTCGCAAGAGGAAGGCTGGCGAGATCAATACCTCTCCTGCGGTTCCCGAGGCGCCTCCGGAGAGCGATGACCTGTCGACGTTGCCGCCGCTGCGGAGAGGGTTGCCCATGAACGACGCCAAACCGAGCACCGTGACGCTGCGCCCCGATCTGCCGCGCCGGCTCCCCGATCCGCCGGTCGCGACGACGACGATGCGCCGCCCGACGACGCCGACGGCGCCGCCGCCCAAGCCGGAATCGAGCGAGGGCAAACGTCTGATCGTCGGCCGCGACATTTCGCTGACCGGCGAGATCACGGCGTGCGACGTCCTGGTGGTCGAAGGCAAGGTCGAGGCCTCGCTTGCCGACAGCCGCATGGTCGAGATCGCCGATTCGGGGATCTTCAAGGGCAAGGCCGAGATCGACAACGCCGAGATCGCGGGGCGCTACGAGGGCGAGCTCACGGTGCGCGACCGCTTGTTCGTGCGCGCCACCGGCAAGGTGGTCGGCAGCGTGCGCTACGGCCGGCTCGAGATCGAGTGCGGCGGCGAGATCATCGGCGACGTCCAGGTGTTGCCGCGCGCCCAGTCGGCGCCGCTGTCCGACGCGGCGCCGCCGGCGGAGGCCGGCCTGATGACCCGCAGCATGGCGGACTGAACGGCCATGCCGGGGCGCGCCGACGGGCCCGTCCCGGCCCTGCTGTCCCGCTTCGTCCTGATGCCGGCCGTGTTGACGGCCGGCCTGCTTGCGGGCTGCACCGATCTCAACACGACCCTGCCGCCCGAGTTCGCCCATCTGATCGGTCCGCCCCAGAAGCGCTTCGAAGGCACGCCGGCGCACGGCGCCGCGCCGGAGGCCGCGACCGCGTCGCTCGAGCCGGGCACGGGGCCCGTGCCGGCGCCGGCCGCCGCGCCGACGCGCCCGCCGCTCAAGGACGTGCGCGAGCTGATCGGGCTCGAGCGCGACCAGGTCCAGGCGCGGCTCGGCGACCCGGCGATGCGCCGGCGCGACGCACCGGCCGAGATCTGGCAGTACCGCAGCCCGCTGTGCGTGCTCGACGTGTTCCTCTATCGCGACGGCGCGGCGATGCGCGTCACCAACGCCGAGCTCAGGCCGCGCGACGGCCGCGAGCTGCCCGCCGCGACCTGCCTGGCCAGCCTCTGACGTTCCCGCCTCGGGCGATGCCTCTCCGATCCGTCATGCCCGCGCACGCGGGCATCCAGGGCCACGTCGCACTGCCGCTCGACTCTGGATCCCCGCGTTCGCGGGGATGACGACTCAAACTTGGATGACGAGCCTCTAAGCGCCTGCCGTGTCGAGGGCGAGCTCGGTCTTGGCGCCGTACCCGCACAGGTCGCGCACGACGCAGGCGCCGCACAGCGGCTTGCGCGCCTTGCAGACATAGCGCCCGTGGAGGATCAGCCAATGGTGCGCGCCGTGTTTCCACTTGGCCGGGATGATGGCCTCGAGGCCGCGCTCGACGTCGTGCGGCGTCTTGCCCGGCGCCAAGCCCGTGCGGTTGCCGACCCGGAAGATGTGCGTGTCGACCGCGATGGTGGGTTCGCCGAACGCGACGTTGAGCACGACGTTGGCGGTCTTGCGCCCGACTCCCGGCAGCGCCTGGAGCGCCTCGCGATCGCGCGGCACCTCGCCGCCGTGCTGCTCGATCAACGCCTTGCTGAGTCCGACGATGTTCTTCGCCTTGGTGTTGAACAGCCCGATGGTCTTGATGTAGTCGCGGATGCGCGCTTCGCCGAGCTTGAGCATCTTGGCCGGCGTGTTGGCCGCCTTGAACAGCGCCGGGGTCGCCTTGTTCACACCGGCGTCGGTCGCCTGCGCCGACAGGACGACGGCGACCAGCAAGGTGAACGGGCTCTCGTACTCGAGCTCGCTCTTGGGCGCCGGCATGCGCTTGGCGAGCCGCTCCATAAACTTTGCGGCTTTTTGTTTGGTCATCGCCGGAGAGTGGCGCCGGGTCTTTACGTGCGCAAGCAGCTTCCTATGATCTCGTGATGGCCAATGACCCCTCCGCGGCCGCGGCGCCTCCGATGCCCGAGACGACCACCGAGGCGACCGCCGACACGGCCGCCGACGCCGCCGACGATCGAGTGCTGTTCGACGCGCGCCTGATGCCGCATCGCTCGCTGCCGCCGATCGGCTTCGCGCTGCTGATGGCCGGGATCAGCCTGGTCAGCTTCGGCGCCGGGCTGACCTTCTACCTGATCGGCGCCTGGCCGATCGTCGGCTTCCTCGGGCTCGACGTCCTGCTGGTCTACATTGCCTTCAAGGTCAGCTTCCGGCGCATGCGCGCGTTCGAGACCCTGCGGCTGACGGCGTCCCTGCTGGTGTACGAGCGCGTCACGCCGGCGGGTGTGCGGCGCCGCTGGACCTTCCAGCCCTACTGGCTGCGCGTCGAGTTCGACGATCCGCCCGAGCACGGCAGCCAGCTGCGCCTGCGCTCGCACGGCCGCAGCGTTACCGTCGGCGCGTTCCTGCCGCCGCCCGAGCGCGAGACCTTGGCGGCCGCGCTGCGCCAAGCGCTGCGCCAGCTCCGCAACCCGGTGTTCGATCACGGCGCCTGACCGGCGCGCCGCCGGCTAGCAGCAGCGCGCGGCGCCGCAGAGCGTCTCGTGGATCTGGCTCATCAGCTGCGCCTGCCGGAACGGCTTGCGCAGCATCGGCTCACCGGCCGGACGCGCCTGCGCGACCGCCTCGGCCATCGAGAAGGCGCTGATGTAGATGACCTTGAGGTCGGGGCGCAGCGACTTCGCGCGACTCGCCAGGTCGAAGCCATTCAGCCCGCCGGGCATGACGATGTCGGTCACCAGCAGCTTGACCTCGGGCGTGCGCTCGAGCAACGCGAGCGCCGCTGCGCCGTTGGCCGCCGCGTGCACCGGATAGCCGTCGTCACCCAGCCACTCGACCATGAGGTCGCGGATCCCAGTCTCGTCGTCCACCACCATGACGGCGGGGCGCGGTTTCTTCGTTGTCATTGTCCGCTCGGCGTCGTGTTCCGCGGGCGCGCGGACGTCCGCAGCGCCTCATTGGGCACTACGTTAAACGCCCGCAGCAGGGCGCGTCAACAGCGGGTATTTATCTTGTTTAATGCGCGCAAAGATAGCGGACCCGAATTCGCGTCAGGCCCGCCCCGGCAACGCGGCGACCAACGCGGCGGCGGCGCGCTCGACCGCCGCGGCGAGATCGTTCCCCCCACCGCCTCCGGTGGCGTGCTCGCCCACCACCGCGACCAACGCGCTGCCCACCACGACCGCGTCGGCGACGCGGCCGATCGCCGCGACCTGATCGGGCCGCTTGATGCCGACGCCGACCGCGATCGGTACGTCGGTGAGACGCCGCACGTCGGCGACCATCGGCGCGATCGCCTCGGCCGCCGCGTCCTGCACGCCGGTGACGCCGCGCAGCGAGACGAGATAGATGAAGCCGCGCGCCTGCTCGGCGACCAGGGCCCGGCGCGCCGGCGAGGTCGTCGGCGTGACGAGAAAGATCGGATCGAGTCCGTGGTCGCGGTAGCGGCGCGTCACCTCGGGCGCGGCACCGACCGGCAGGTCGACCGTCAGCATGCCGTCGATGCCGGCGTCGCACGCCGCGGCGGCCGCTTCGTCGATGCCGAAGCTGAGCAGCGGATTGAGATAGCTGTAGAGCACGAGCGGCAGCTGCGAATGCCGGCGGATCGCGCGCGCTGCCTCGAAGGTGCCGGCGAGCGTCGTGCCGGCGGCGAGCGCGCGGCCGGACGCCGCCTGGATGATCGGCCCGTCGATCACCGGATCGGAGAACGGCACGCCGAGCTCGACGATGTCGACGCCGGCGCGCTCGAGCGCGGCCACGATCTCGACGGTTGCCGCGAGACTGGGATCGCCGGCCGTGATGTAGGCGACGAACGCCGGTCGCTTGCGCGCGCGCGCCGCCGCGAAGCAGGACGCCAATCGACCCGACTCGGCCATCACGCGAGCTCCTTGAAGTGCGCGCGATAGATGTCGATGTCCTTGTCGCCGCGACCCGAGAGATTGACGAGGAACAGCTTGCCCTTCTGCTTCGGCGCCTCGGCGAACGCCGCGGCGAGACCGTGTCCTGATTCGAGCGCCGGAATGATGCCCTCGACGCGCGACAGCTTGAGGGCGGCCCGCAGCGCCGCGTCGTCGGTCGGCGCCACGTATTCGGCGCGGCCGATCGCGCGCAGATGCGCGTGCTCGGGGCCGACCAGCGCGTAGTCGAGGCCGGCCGACACCGAGTGGGTCGACAAGACCTGGCCGTTCGTGTCCTGCAGCAGATAGGAGTAGGCGCCGTGCAGGATGCCGGGCGCGCCCGACTGGAAGCGCGCGGCGTGATCGCCGGGCGCCGGACCGCGGCCGCCCGCCTCGGCGCCGACCAGGCGCACCTGGCGATCGTCGACGAAAGCGTGGAACATGCCGATCGCGTTCGAGCCGCCGCCGACGCACGCGAACACGACGTCGGGCAGACGCCCGGCCGCCGCCAGGATCTGGCGGCGCGCCTCGTCGCCGATCACGCGCTGGAACTCGCGCACGATGGTGGGATAGGGATGCGGACCGAGCGCCGAGCCGAGCAGGTAGTGCGTGGTGTCGACCGAGCTCGCCCACTCGCGCATCGCTTCGCTGGTGGCGTCCTTCAAGGTCGCGCTGCCGCTCGTCACCTCGACGACGCGCGCGCCCAGCATGCGCATGCGGAACACGTTGGGCGACTGCCGGCGCATGTCCTCGGCGCCCATGAAGACGACGCATTCGAGGCCGAGCAGCGCGGCCACGGTGGCGCTGGCGACGCCGTGCTGCCCGGCGCCGGTCTCGGCGATCACCCGGCGCTTGCCCATGCGCTCGGCGAGCAGCGCCTGGCCCAGGCAGTTGTTGATCTTGTGCGCGCCGGTGTGCAGCAGGTCCTCGCGCTTGATGTACATCTCGACGCCGAGCTCGGCGCTCAGGCGCTGCGCGTGATAGAGCGGCGTCGGCCGCCCGGCGTAGTCGGTCAGCAGGCTTTCGAGCCGGCGGCCGAACGCGGGATCGGCCAGCGCCTCGTGATAGGCCTGCTCGAGCGCCTCGAGCGGCGAGACGAGCAGCTCGGGCACGAACTGGCCGCCGAAATCGCCGAACCAGCCGACGCGCGCGTTCGCGGTCTCAAACGTCGTCATCTCACCTCTCCTCGCCACCGGGATGCCCGGCTGAGGACGCTCGCGAAACCGTTGGGATCAGGTCGCGGCCGCCCTCGTCCGAGCGGCCCGTTCGCGCATGCGCAAGGGGCCGCCGGTCAGGCGCGCCGCCACCACTTGCCGAAAAAACGCTGCGTCATGCACATCGCGCGCACTTGATCATTCCCAGCCCGCCGTCGTCAAGCGGGCCGGAGATGCGCCCATCAGATCCCCAGCACGTCGCGCATGGTGTAGCGGCCGGGCTTCTTGCCCGCGGTCCAGCGCGCGGCGCGCACGGCGCCGGCGGCGTAGATCACGCGGCTCTGCGCCTTGTGGGTGAGCTCGATGCGCTCGCCGTCGGTCGCCAGGATCACGGAGTGGTCGCCGACCACGTCGCCGCCGCGCAGGGTCGCGAAGCCGATCGCGCCGCGCGGCCGCGCACCGGTGTGGCCGTCGCGCGCGCGGATCGCCGCCGCCGTGAGATCGATGCCGCGGCCCTTGGCGGCGGCGGCGCCGAGCGCGAGCGCGGTGCCCGACGGCGCGTCGATCTTGTGGCGATGGTGCATCTCGAGCACCTCGATGTCGTATTCCGGCCCCAAGGTGCGCGCGACCTGCTCGGCGAGCGCGGTCAGGAGCACGACGCCGGCGCTCATGTTGGGCGCCTGCATGACGGCGATCTTCTGGGCGGCGCGCGCGATCGCCGCGTCGTGCTCGGCGGTCAGGCCCGTGGTGCCGATCACCAGGTTGCAGCCGTGCTCGGCGGCGAGCCCGAGATGGGCGAGCGTGGCGGCCGGCACGGTGAAGTCGATCACGCACTGCGCGGCTTTGAAGAGTCCCGCCGCGTCGGTGCCGAGCTTGACGCCGATCGCGCCGACGCCGGCGAGCTCGCCCGCGTCGGCGCCCGTCTCGGCGGCGCCGGGACGGTCGATCGCGCCGACCAGCTCGCACCCCTCGGTCTCGTGGACCTGCTTGATGAGCATCCGGCCCATGCGCCCGGTCGCGCCCACGATGCCGATCTTCATGGTGTGCCTCGCCCCAGCGGTTGCGTCGCTCCGACGAGCACCTCCCTCCCGACCCTCCCCCTCGAGGGGGGAAGGGGCAGGGAGGTGCAAGCTGCACAGTCTGACTCCTTCCCCCCTTGAGGGGGAAGGTTGGGATGGGGGGTCGACAGCCGCGCGAGCAGGGTTGGCGTGGCGGCTGCGAGCGCGGCTGGGAAAGCCGCTACTCGCGCAGGTCGGCCCAGAGCTCGCGGACCTTGGCGAAGAAGCCTTCGGATTGCGGGCTGTGGTCCTTGGCGGTGCCGGCGCCCTCGAACTCGCGCAGCAGCTCCTGCTGGCGCTTGGTCAGGTTGACCGGCGTCTCGACCACGACCTCGATGTACATGTCGCCGCGCGCCGGCGAGCGCAGCACCGACATGCCCTTGCCGCGCAAGCGGAACTGATGGCCGGTCTGGGTGCCGGCCGGCACGCTGACCTTGGCGCGCGAGCCGTCGACCGCCGGCACCTCGATCGCGCCGCCGAGCGTGGCGGTCGTCATCGGGATCGGCACGCGGCAGTAGATGTTGGCGGCGTCGCGCTGGAAGAACCGATGCGGCGCGATCGACACGAAGATGTAGAGATCGCCCGGCGGCGCGCCGCGCAGGCCGGCCTCGCCCTCGCCGGCGAGCCGGATGCGCGTGCCGTCCTCGACGCCGGCCGGAATCGCCACCGACAGCGTCTTCTCCTTGCGCACGCGCCCGCCGCCGGCGCAGGTCGGGCACGGCTTCTCGATCACGCGGCCGGCGCCGTGGCAGGTCGGGCAGGTGCGCTCGACGGTGAAGAAACCCTGCTGCGTGCGCACCTTGCCGTGACCGTGGCAGGACGGGCAGCCGACCGGCTTGGAGCCGGGCGCGGCGCCGGCGCCGTCGCACGCCTCGCAGATCTGCGACGCGGCGACCTGGATCTTGGCGTTGGTGCCGGCGAACGCGTCCTCCAGGCTGACCTCGAGGTTGAAGCGCAGATCGGCGCCGCGGCCCTGGCTCTGGCCGCGCCGGCCGCCCATGAACTCGCCGAACATCTCGTCGAAGATGTCGGCGAAGCCCGAGCCGAAGTTGAACTCGAAGCCGGCCGCGCCGCGCGCCCCGGGGCCGCCGTTCTCGAACGCCGCGTGGCCGTAGCGGTCGTAGGCCGCGCGCTTCTGATCGTCCCTGAGGACGTCGTAGGCTTCGCTGATGTCCTTGAAACGCTGCTCGGCCTTGGCATCGCCCGGATTGCGGTCCGGATGGAACTGCATCGCGAGCTTGCGATAGGCCTTCTTGAGATCGTCGGCGCTCGCGCCCTTGGCGACCCCGAGCTCCTCGTAGTAGTCCCGCTTGGCCATCACCAGCACCCTAGCCTAAGGGCGTCCCCAATATCACGCAGGCAAAGCATGCGCCCGGTCGTTGCCGGCCGGGCGCATGCCTCGTCATCTTCCGATCGCTCTGGTCAGGCTGACTTGTTCTTCTTGCGCTCGTCGACCTCCTCGAAGTCGGCGTCGACCACGGTGCTGTCGCGCGGCGGCTCTCCGCCGGCGGCGCCGCCGGGTGCTGCGCCCGGCCCCCCCGCCGCAGCGTCGGGGCCGCCCTGCTGGGACTTGTAGACCGCCTCGCCGAGCTTCATCGACGACTTCGCCAGCGCCTCGGTCTTGGCCTTGATCTGCGCGGCGTCGCCCGAGTCGAGCACGCCCTTCAGGGCGGCCAGGTCGCTGTCGATGTCGCGACGGTCGGCCGGCCCCATCTTGTCGCCGTGCTCAGCCAGGTTCTTCTCGACCTGGTGGACCAGCGAGTCGCCGGCGTTCTTGGCCTCGATCCCCTCGCGCTTCTTCTTGTCCTCGGCGGCGTGCGCGGCAGCGTCCTTGACCATCTTGTCGATCTCGGAATCCGACAGCCCGCCCGAGGCCTGGATGCGGATCTGCTGCTCCTTGCTGGTCGCCTTGTCCTTGGCCGAGACGTTGACGATGCCGTTGGCGTCGATGTCGAACGTGACCTCGATCTGCGGCACGCCGCGCGGCGCCGTCGGGATGCCGACCAGGTCGAACTGGCCGAGCAGCTTGTTGTCGGCCGCGAGCTCGCGCTCGCCCTGGAACACCCGGATGGTGACCGCGGTCTGGTTGTCCTCGGCGGTCGAGAAGGTTTGCGACTTGCGCGTCGGGATCGTGGTGTTGCGCTCGATCAGGCGGGTGAACACGCCGCCCAAGGTCTCGATGCCGAGCGACAGCGGCGTGACGTCGAGCAGCAGGACGTCCTTGACCTCGCCCTTCAGCACGCCGGCCTGGATCGCCGCGCCGATCGCCACCACCTCGTCGGGGTTGACGCCGCGATGCGGCTCCTTGCCGAAGAAGTTCTTCACGACCTCGATGACCTTCGGCATGCGCGTCATGCCGCCGACCAGGATGACCTCCTGGATCTCGCCGGCCGACACGCCGGCGTCGCGCAGCGCGGCACGGCACGGCTCGATGGTCTTCTGGATCAGATCGTCGACCAGCGCCTCGAGCTTGGCGCGCGACAGCTTGACGTTGAGGTGCTTCGGGCCCGACTGGTCGGCCGTGATGAACGGCAGGTTGACCTCGGTCTGGGCCGTCGACGACAGCTCGATCTTGGCCTTCTCGGCGGCCTCCTTGAGGCGCTGCAGCGCCAGCTTGTCGTTGCGCAGGTCGATGCCCTGCTCCTTCTTGAACTCGTCGGCCAGGTAGTCGATCACGCGCTTGTCGAAGTCCTCGCCGCCGAGGAAGGTGTCGCCGTTGGTCGATTTCACCTCGAACACGCCGTCGCCGATCTCGAGCACCGAGACGTCGAACGTGCCGCCGCCGAGGTCGTAGACCGCGATCGTGCCGCTGCCCTTCTTCTCGAGCCCGTAGGCGAGCGCGGCGGCGGTCGGCTCGTTGATGATGCGCAGCACCTCGAGCCCGGCGATCTTGCCGGCGTCGCGCGTCGCCTGGCGCTGGGCGTCGTTGAAATAGGCCGGCACGGTGATGACCGCCTGCTCGACCTTCTCGCCGAGGAACGCCTCGGCGGTCTCCTTCATCTTCTGCAGGACGAACGCGCTGACCTGGGACGGCGCGAACTTCTTGCCGCGGCTCTCGACCCAGGCGTCGCCGTTGTCGCCCGGGATGATGCGGAACGGCACCATGTCGCGTTCCTTCTGGACCATCGGGTCGTCGGCCCGGCGCCCGATCAGGCGCTTGATCGCATAGAAGGTGTTGTCCGGGTTGGTCACCGCCTGGCGTTTGGCCGCTTGTCCGACCAGCCGCTCGCCGTTGTCGGCGAACGCCACCATCGACGGCGTCGTCCGCATGCCCTCGGCGTTCTCGATCACCTTGGCCTGCTTGCCGTCCATGACGGCGACGCAGGAGTTGGTGGTGCCGAGGTCGATGCCAATAACCTTGCTCATCGTTGCCCTCTTCCTTTCAGCAGGTTCCCGCGGTCCAAGACGGTCGCGGCACCGTGAGAACCCCATGGGTCAGCGCCCGAGCGCTGCGCTCCGGCTCGGGGGTTTATGTAGGGGACCGAGGCGGGCGCTGCAACCGGCAAAACCGGAGATTCGTGCGGCCTTGAGGGGCTTAGCGGGGGGTCGGTGGACGCGTTTGCGGCCTTGGGTGGCCGCTCGGTCGGCCAAATCGGGTTTGACTTCCCCGGACCAGGCTCGATCATCGCCGGACGGCCGCCCGCGACCCGATTCGACCCCCCTGGGAAGGAGCCTCCGCCCGTGATCGCCAACGTGTTGGTCAAGAACGCCTGGTACGCCGCCGGCCTGTCGGGCGAGTTCGCCAAGGGCGCGCTGACGGGCCAGGTGGTGGCCGAGAAGCCGCTCGTGCTCTGGCGCACCGCCGAGGGCCGCATGGTCGGGTTCGACGACCGCTGCTGCCACAAGCGCATGCCGGTGTCGGCCGGCCGCTTCCTGGAGACCGACCTGCTCGAGTGCGCCTATCACGGACTGTGCTACGACGCGACCGGCCAGTGCGTGCGGGTGCCCGCCCACCCGGACGGCAAGATCCCGCCGCAGGCGCGCCTGCGCCCGGTGCCGCTGATCGAGCAGGACGGCGTGGTGTGGGTGTGGCCGGGCGACCCCGCCAAGGCCGAGGCGACGCCGCCGCCGCGCCTGCCCGAGCTCGCCAGCCCCGACTGGGACACCGCGGACGTCGGCGGCGCGATGGCGGTGCCGGCCAATTCGCTGCTGCTGATCGAGAATCTGCTCGACATCACCCACTTCTACCCGCTGCACGACGGCAATATCGGCGACATCGAGAACAGTCGGATTCCCATCAAGGTCGAGGAAGGCGTCGCCGACGGCACGCCTTTCGTCGGCACGGTGCGCGAGGTGCGCGGCTATCGCCAGCCGCCCTATCTCGAGGAGTATTTCGGCTACGACATGGTCGACCGCGACCATACCCACTTCATGGTCGCGCCCGGCCTCACGCGCGTGCGCATGCGCGTGTGGCCCGCCGGCCGCCAGGGCGACGACGCGGTCGAGCGCGGCTACGTGATCCACCACACCCACACGCCGGTCGACCGGCGCAACCACGTCTGGCACCTGATCGTCAGCATGCCGAAGGGTCAGATGTGCAAGAGCGATCCGGCGAAGCGGGCGATCGACGAGTTCGTCGAGACCTTCCCCAAGGTGATCGCCGAGGACCACTGGGCGCTCGAGAAGCAGCAGCGGATGTTCGACTATCCGGACGACGGCTACACCGAGGTGTTCCTGAAGCCCGACACGGCGCTGCGGCGCGCGCGCCTGATCCTCAACCGCATGGAGCGCGCCGAGACCGGCGAGCCGCGCAAGCGCGCCGCCGCGGAATGAGACCAGGGCGCAGCGGCTCGGCGGTGAAAACCCGAGCTCAGGCGCGGGTGTCGATGTGGCTGCGGGCTTCGCCGTTCTCCGCCTTGGCGACGCCGACCAGCGCGGGGCGCAGCAGCCGATCGAAGATGACGTAGCCGGGCTGCAGCACCTGAACGACGGTGCCGGGCGGCTGGCCGGTGTTCGCCACCTCGAACATCGCCTGATGGAAGTTGGGATCGAAGCGCTCGCCCATCGGTTCGATGCGCTTGATGCCGCGGCGCTCGAAGATCCCGAGCAGCTCGCGCTCGGTCGCCTCGATGCCGGTCAGCAGGTTGCGCGTGGCGTCGTCCGGCGCCTGGTCGGCCGGCAGGGCGTCGAGCGCGCGTCGCAGATTGTCGGCGACCGACAGGATGTCGCGCGCCAAGGTCGCGACCGCGTATTTCGAGGTGTCCTCGCGCTCACGTTCGCCGCGCCGGCGCAGGTTCTCGGTGTCGGCGAGCGCGCGCAGCAGCTGGTCGCGCAGCTGGGCGTTGTCGGCTTCGAGCGCCTCGAGCCGCTGGGTGGCGTCGCCGTCCGCCGGGCCGCCGGGGTCCTGCGACGCCGTCATGTCGGGCTCGTTGGGCGGCTGGTTGTCGGTGCCGTCGTTCATCGCATCGTTCCGTTCGCAGGGGCGGCTCAGCCGATCAGTCGGCCGATGACCTTGGCGGTGTAGTCGACCAGCGGAATGATCCGCGCGTAGTTGATGCGCGTCGGACCGATCACGCCGATGGCGCCGACGATACGCTCGCGCTGGTCCGTGTAGGGCGCGATGATCACCGAGCAACCGGCGACACTAAATAGGTTGTTTTCTGCGCCGATAAAGATCTGCACGCCCTCGGCGAGGTTGGCGGCGTCGAGCAGCTTGGCCATCGCCTCCTTGGCCTCGAGCGCCTGGAACAGCGCGCGGATGCGCTCCAGATCCTCGATCGCCGTGACGTTCTCCAGGAGGTTGGCTTGGCCGCGCACGATGAGGTGCGCGTCGCGGCCGTTCTCGGAGCCGCTCCACACCGCGAGGCCGGCCTCGACCACCCGGCTGGTCAGCTCGTCGAGCCGGGCGCGATGATCCTCGAGCTCGCGATCGATCAGCCCGCGCGCCTCCTCGAGCGTGCGGCCCGCCAGGCGCGCGTTCAGATAGTTGCCGGCGGTCGTCAGGGTCGACGGCGGCATGCCGATCGGCACGTCGATCACGCGGTTCTCGACCATGCCGTCCTCGGTCACCATGACGACCAGGGCGCGGCCGGGCCCCAGCGGCACGAACTCGATGTGCTTGAGCGAGCGGTCGAGCTTGGGCGCGAGCACCAGGCCGGCGCACTGCGACAGGCCGGACAGCGCCGCGGTCGCCTCCTCGAGGGTCTGCGCCAGGCTGCGCCCGGTCGCCGCGCACTGGCTGTCGATGCTGGCGCGCTCGTCGGCCGACAGGCCGCCGATCTCGAGCAGGCCGCTGACGAACAGCCGCAAGCCCGCCTCGGTCGGCATGCGCCCGGCCGAGGTGTGCGGCGCCGACAGGAGGCCGGCATCCTCGAGATCCGCCATGACGTTGCGGATCGTGGCCGGCGACAGGGCGACGCCGAGCCGGCGCGACAGGGTGCGGCTGCCGATCGGCTCGCCGGTCTCGACATAAGCGTCGACGATGTGCCGAAAGATCTCGCGCGACCGCTCGTTCAGCTCCGTGATCATCGGACTCTGCGAGGCATGGCTCGGGGTCGGGAATCTAGTGAGCGGGCCGAACAGCGTCAACGAGCGCGCGCCGCGGAAGGCCCGGAAACGGCGGCTTCGTAAGGGCCTCGACGGCCCGGCGGGCAGCGTCAGGCCGCCAGCAAGGCTGTCGGGCTGTGGCCGGTCGGGTAGCCCAGCGAGTCGACCGAGCTGTAGAAGCTCATCGATCGGCCATTGGCGTCGCTGAGCCTGATCTGCAGCACGGCGCCGCCGGATTGGTCGTAATTCACCGAGTAGGGGACGCGGTTGCCGGACGAATCGGTCAAGGACGGCAGGGCGGCCTGCGTGCTCGGCCGCGTCGTCGACACGAGGTCGGACGGGCGCGTCGACTGGAACGTGATGATGCCGCCCCGGCTGGTCCCCAGGCTGGCGGTGTAGACCCGGTTGCCGGTCTCGTCGGTGCCGATGCCGACCGAAACGCGGCCGCCGCTCTGGTCCCTGAGGCTGATGCCGGTCTCGACCGCGCCCGAGGATCCGTAGGGCAGCAGCAAGGGCGGCGGCGGCGCCAAGCCGATATTCACCGAGATGCTGCCGAACGGCGGCAGGCCCCCGAAGGGCGATTGCCCGAACCCCGAGACCCCACTGAGGCCGTACGGGCCGAGCGAAGAATGCAACGCGCTGACGTTCATGTCCCGGACAACCCGAAATTCTTTCGGACTCTATATTTAACGTAAATTACTTGGCATTACCAGGTCTGTGACGGCGGTCACACCGCGTCGGGGCGCTCCCAGCGGCTGCCGCAGCTGGCGGCTGGACTCGCTCTTGCCGCGCGCCGTAGGGTCGCGCCCAGCCATGCCGACCCTACCGACCGCCCCCCTGCCGACCACCCCCGCCCTGGCCCCGCGCCCTTCGGGACGCCGCCCCGACGAGCTGCGCGCCGTCCGCCTCGAGCCCGGGTTCGCCAAGTATGCCGAGGGCTCGTGCCTGGTGCGCTTCGGCGACACCCATGTGCTGTGCACCGCCTCGGTCGAGGAGCGCGTGCCGCCGTTCCTGCGCAACAGCGGCCGCGGCTGGGTGACCGCCGAATACGGCATGCTGCCGCGCTCGACCCACACGCGCACCGACCGCGAGGCGTCGCGCGGGCGCCAAAGCGGGCGCACCCAGGAGATCCAGCGCCTGATCGGCCGCGCCCTGCGCGCCGTGACCGACTTGACTCAGCTCGGCGAGCGTCAGGTCAAGATCGACTGCGACGTGCTGCAGGCCGACGGCGGCACGCGCACCGCCGCCGTCACGGGCTCCTACGTCGCGCTGCATCAGGCGCTGGGCGGCCTGGTCAAGGCGCGCGCGCTGGCGGCGCTGCCGCTGCGCGCCGAGGTCGCGGCGATCTCGTGCGGCATCGTCGGCGGCCAGCCGGTGCTCGATCTCGACTACGCCGAGGATTCGAGCGCCGACGCCGACGCCAACTTCGTGCTGTCGGGCAGCGGCGCCATCGTCGAGATCCAGGGCACCGCCGAGCAGGCGCCGTTCTCCGAAACGCAGTTCCTCGAGCTTCTCCGCCTGGCGCGCCACGGCATCGGCCAGCTGGTCGACCTGCAGCGCGCAGCCCTCGCGTGACGGCGCCGCGCGCGCCGGCGCGGCCAGCCACGCTGCCGCGCGGCAGCCGCCTGGTGATCGCCAGCCACAACCCCGGCAAGGTGCACGAGATCGAGGAGCTGGTGGCGCCGTTCGACGTCGCCGTGGTGTCGGCCGGCGCGCTCGGCCTGCCCGAGCCCGAGGAGACCGGCGACAGCTTCGCGGCCAACGCCGCGCTCAAGGCGCACGCCGCGGCGACCGCCGCCAAGCTGCCCGCGCTCGCCGACGACTCGGGCCTGGTGGTGCCGGCGCTCGACGGCGCGCCCGGCATCTACTCCGCGCGCTGGGCCGGCCCCACGAAGGATTTCGCGTTCGCGATGCAGCGTGTGCACGAGGCGTTGGGCGGCAATCCCGACCGGCGCGCGTCGTTCGTATGTGCGCTTGCGGTCGCCTGGCCCGACGGCACGCTCGCCGCTTTCGAAGGCCGGGTCGACGGCACGTTGGTGTGGCCGCCGCGCGGCACGCGCGGCTTCGGCTACGATCCCCTGTTCCTGCCGACCGGCGGCACCGAGACGTTCGGCGAGATGGCGCCGACGGCGAAGCATGCGATCAGCCACCGCGCGATCGCATTCCGCAAGCTGGTCGACGCGCTGCTCGCATGAGCGCCGAGGCGATCCTTGCCGCGCCGAACGCGCCGTCGACCGCGGACGCCGAGGCGCCGGCCTTCGCGATCTACGTGCACTGGCCGTTCTGCAAGTCGAAATGCCCATACTGCGACTTCAACAGCCACGTGCGCGAGCGGATCGACGAGGCGGCGTGGCGCGACGCGCTGATTGCCGCGCTCGACCGCCAGGCCGCCGCGCTCGATGGCCGGACCGTGTCGAGCATCTTCTTCGGCGGCGGCACGCCGTCCCTGATGGCGCCCACGACGGTCGCCGCCGTGCTCGCGCGCATCGCCGATCATTGGCCGCTCGCGCCCGACGCCGAGATCACGCTCGAGGCCAACCCGAGCTCGGTTGAGGCCGAGCGCTTCGCCGACCTGGCGGCCGCCGGGGTCAATCGTCTATCGCTCGGCGTGCAGGCGCTCGACGACCGCGCGCTCGGCTTCCTCGGGCGCGCCCACGACGTCGCCGCGGCGCGCCGCGCGCTCGCGTTGGCGCGCCGGCACTTCGCGCGCTTCTCGTTCGATCTGATCTACGCGCGGCCCGGCCAGACGCCGGCGGCGTGGCGCGACGAGCTCGACGAGGCCATCGCGCTCGCCGGCGACCATCTGTCGCTCTACCAGCTCACCATCGAGCCGGGCACCGCGTTCCACGCCGCGCACGCGCGCGGCGACTTCGCGTTGCCCGACGACGATGACGCGGCCGCGCTCTACGAGCTGACCGGCGAGCTCCTGGCGGCGCGCGGGTTCAGCGCCTACGAGGTCTCCAACTACGCGCGCCCGGGCGCCGAGAGCCGGCACAATCTGGTCTATTGGCGCTATGGCGACTATGTCGGGGTGGGACCGGGCGCGCACGGCCGGCTGACGCGCGACGCCCGCAAGCTGGCGACGCGCCAGCACAAGGCGCCCGAAACCTGGCTCGCCGACGTCGCGGCGGGCGGCGACGGCATGGCGGAGGTGAGCGTGCTCGACCGCGAGGATCGACGGATCGAGCTCACCATGATGGGCCTGCGGCTCGAGGCCGGCATTCCGCGCGGGCGCTTCCGCCGCGAGCTCGGCGCCGAGCCCGAGGCGCTGTTCGATCCCGCGACGCTCGGCCAACTCGTCGAGGCCGGCTTCCTGGAGCTCGACCCGGCGGCGCTGCGCGCGACCGCCGCCGGGCGCCAGCGGCTCAACGCCGTGCTCGCGCGCCTCTTGGAGTAGCGCCATGCGCACCGACGCCCAGGGCCTCGCCCTCTCGACCGACAGCGATCAGGCCGCCGCGGCGTTCCGCGACGCCGTCGAGGGCCTGACCAAATACCGCGTCGAGACCATGCCGCGCACCGAGCAGGCGCTCGCCGCCGACCCGGACTTCGCGCTGGCGCACGCGCTCAAGGGCTATCTCGTGATGCTGTCGAGCAAGCAGGCGAATCTGCCGGTCGCCGCCGCGGCACTGGCCGCCGGCGAGGCAGTGGTCCGTGCCAGCCCGCGCGAGCGCGGCCATCTGGCGGCGCTCGCGGCGTGGCAGGGCGGTCATGTCGATCAGGCGATCGTGGCCTGGGAGGCGATTCTCGCCGAGCATCCGACCGATCTCCTCGCGCTGCGCCTTTCGCACTTCAACTACTTCTGGCTCGGCCGCATGGGCGACATGCGCGCGTCGGTCGAACGCGCCGCGGCGGCGTGGTCGGACACGACGCCGGGCTTCGGCACCCTGCTCGCGATGCGCTCGTTCGGCGCCGAGGAGTGCGGCGACTACGCCGTCGCCGAGCGCGCCGGACGCCGCGCAGTCGAGCTCGATCCCGCCGATCTGTGGGGCACGCATGCGGTGGCGCACGCGCTCGAGATGCAGGGCCGCTCGGCCGACGGCATCGCCTGGCTCGACGGGCTCGCGTCGAATTGGGGCGCCGCCAACAACATGGTGCATCACCTGTGGTGGCATCGCGCGCTGTTCCACCTGGAGCGCGGCGAGACCGACACCGTGCTGGCGCTCTACGACGACAGGATCCGCAACCTCGACTCGCCGCTGGTGCGCGCGATCCCCGATCTCTACATCGACATCCAGAACGCCGCCGCGCTGCTGTGGCGGCTCGAGCATGTCGGCGTCGCGGTCGGCGCACGCTGGCGCGAGCTTGCGGACAAGAGCGAGGCCCGCATCGGCGACCACGTGCTGATCTTCACCCTGCCGCACTACATGATGGCGCTGGCCGCCGAGGGACGCGACGCAGCGGCGGCGCGGCTGCTCGACGCGATGCAGGCGTTCGCGGCCGCCGACCAGGGCGCGCTGGCCGAGATCGTCGGCGCGGTCGCGGTGCCGCTGACCGCCGCCGTGCTGGCGCATCGCAAGGGCGAGCACGCGCGCGTGCTGACCCTCACCCTGCCGATCCGCGACCGCATCTGGCAGCTCGGCGGCAGCCATGCCCAGCGCGACGTGTTCACCCAGATGATCGTCGATTCCGCCGTGCGCGCCGGCCGCCTCGAGGTCGCGCGCAGCCTGCTCGGCGAAGCGCCCGCGGTCTGGACGGTCGGCGCCAAGCGCCGCGGCTACGCCCGCGCGCTTGCGGCGGTCGCCTGAGGGCCCAATGGCGCGGGCTCAGTAGCCGCGCACGGCGTGGAAGATCACGAGCACGACCACCGCGCCGATCACCGAGACGACCAGGCTGTAGAGATTGAAGCCCGTGACGCCGGGCTCGCCGAACGTCGTGAACAGAAAGCCGCCGACCACCGCGCCGATGACGCCGAGCACGACGTCGCCGAAGAAGCCTTCGCCGCGCCGGTTGACGAACTTGCTGGCGATGAAGCCGGCAACCAGGCCGAGGACGATCCACCCGATGATCGACATGTCGTGATTGCTCCGACGCGCCCTAGAAGAACACCAGGGTGCGCGCTTCGATGCTCTCGCGCGGTCGCGCGTCGGCCGGCGTGGTGGGATCGTCGAAGGCGCCGTGCGCGGCGAAGCGCGCGCGGCCGTCCTTCGCCGAGTCGAAGCATTTGATGAACACGACCTCGCTCGGCAGCATGTCGGGGAAGTAGTACCAGCGCTGACCCGGGCTGTAGGTCACCGATTGGATTTCGCCGGTGCGGTCGGGATAGCGTAGATCGGTGTCGACCAGGTCGCCGGGCGCCAGGCTGCGAGCGTCGCCCAGCGCGAGTGGCGCGTCCTTGAGCGGGCCGTGCAGCGGCCGCCACACGTTGACGACGGCGAACCGGCGCTGGAGCAGCGCATCGGCCTCGTCGGGCAACAAATCGCGCACGCGCTGCGGCCCGGAAGTCTCGGTGTAGTCGTTGTGCACGCGCTTGGCCGGCTCCTTGACGCCGTTGATGTTGGTGTCGGAGCGCGGGGCGTGGCGCACGATATGGTCGAAGCACAGCACGCGGCGCGCGCCGGTCTGGGCCTTCACGAGCGCCTCCATCTCCCGGTAGTAGACGCGCTCGACCTCGGCCTTGTCGTAAAAATCGCCGACCTTGCTCGCGTGCCGGGCGAGCGCGAAGCCGTAGCTGTCCAGCGACAGCTCGCCAGCGAGTGGTCGCGCGTCGCGCACCCGCACGGTCACGGGCGCGTAGCGGCCGTTGCGCTGCGGCACGCCGGGCGGCGGCTGGTACACGTAGTTGACTGGCTTCTCCGCCATCGGCACCAGAAAGTTCAGCGGCGCCTCGACGGAGGCCAGGCTTTCGAGTTGCTCGTCGAGCGGCATGGCGGCGACCTCCGGCTGGTCCCACGGCTGATCCAGGATCACCCAGGCGACCCGCGCCTCGGCTTCAATGGAGAGATTTTCATGCGCGCGTGCACGCCGCAACCCCGAGCCCTGGCGAGCGGCCGCTGACCTGTGCCTTAATCGCCCGGCGCGGCAGGGACGAAGTCCCGCGAGCGCCCCCATCCGGCGCGGCAGGGACGAAGTCCCGCGAGCGCCCCAGACCCGCGCGGCAGGGACGAAGTCCCGCGAGCGCCCGACAGGAGACCCGGGTGGCCGATCCCGCCCTCGAGACAGGTCAACGGAAGCTCCGCGACGCCGCCGCGCGCCTGGCGTGGCAGGCCGGCCGCGTGGCGCCGCCGCTCGACGCTGCGGCCTGGCAGGACGGGCTCGACCTGCTGGCGGTCGCGGCCGGCCTCAAGCCGGTGTGCCTGCTCGGCCGCGGCGACGTCGACCCGGAGTGGCTGGCGGCCGCGCGCGAGGTCGCGGCCGCGCTCGACCTCGCCGCCCGGGACGGCGTCGGCTGGCTGCCGGCGGCGGCCGACGACGCCCTGCCGCGCTGGTACCGCGACGCCACGGCGGCGCGGCTCAGCCGCGCGCCGGTGGTCTACCTCTATGCCGAGCCGCGGCTCGGCGCGCAGGTCGCGGCGCTCGGCACGGGCGAGCGCGTCGCCGCGGCGGACGAGGCGGCGCTGCTCGGCTATCCGTTCTGCTGCGTCGCGCAGCACCACACCCAAACCCTGGCGCTCGAGCAGCTCACGATCGCGCTGCTGGCGCGGCTCGCCGGCGACGACACCGAACGGCTGCAGCGGCTGGTCGCCGCCGGCGTGACGCCGACGCCACGCGAGCCCGACGAGTGGCGGCGGTTCCAGTCGGTGACCGCGATCGACCCCGAGCCGTTCACCAGCGTCAATCGCTGCGCCGCCTGCGCCGCCGACGCCAACAGTCCGGCGCAACGGCTCGGCCGACGCTACCGCGCGCTGGCAGCCGCGCTCGGCTATCCGTTGCCGCAACCGGCACATTGACGCGATGCGCGACCAATCGATCCGCACCCACGTCGCCAACCTCGAGCAGCAGGGCGAGCTGACCCGCTTCGCGGTCGAGATCGATCCCGACGCGAACATGTCGGCGGTCAGCTGGAAGAGCTTCGCCGAGCGCGGCCAGAGCTGCCTGTTCACCAACCTGAAGCACCATCCCGACTGGCGCGCGGTCAGCCAGATCGTCGCCAGCCGGCGCAAGTGGGCGGTGGCGCTCGGGGTCGAGGAGCACGAGGTCGTGCCGACCCTGGCCGAGCGCATCGCCCGCCCGGTGCCGACCGTCGACGTCGCACGCGACCAGGCGCCGTGCAAGGAGGTCGTGATGATCGGCGACGCGGTCGATCTCACGCGCATCCCGGCGATGTGGACCTCCGAGCGCGACCCCGGCCGCTACATCGCCGCCGGCATGTGCATCATCAAGGACCCCGACACCGGCATCCGCAACATGTCGTTCCACCGCGCGCAGGTGCTGGGGCCGAACACCACCGGCTTCCTGATCTGCCCGCGCCAGGCCCATCGCATCTTCCAGATGTACGGCGCGCGCGGCCGGCCGATGGAGGTCGCGATGGTGGTCGGCGCGCATCCCCTGATCGCGTTCGCCGGCGGCTTCGTCGCGCCCTACGGCGTCGACGAGCTGACCATCGCGGGCGGCCTCCTGGGCGACGCGGTGCGCCTGGTCAAATGCGAGACCGTCGATCTCGAGGTGCCGGCGGACGCCGAGCTGATCCTCGAGGGCGAGATTGTGCCCGGCGAGATGACCGAGGAGGGGCCGTTCGGCGAGGTCACGGGCACCTACGCGCAGGAAGGCTCGACGCCGATGTTCCGCGTCAAGGCGGTGACGCATCGGCGCGACCCGATCTTCTACGCCATGCAATGCGGCCTGCCGCCGAGCGACGCGCACTCGATCATCTGCACGACCATCGAGATGAAGCTGTGGGAGCACATGCGCGGCGTCGACGGCGGCGCGCTCGAGCTGCTGGACGTGCGCTGCATCGGCGGCATGACGCCCATGATGGTCGTGGTGCAGCTCCGCCAGCGCCACGCCGGCCAGGCCAAGGCGGCGCTGATGTCGGTGTTGGCGAGCCCGTATCTGCATCCGAAGTTCGCCGTCGCGGTCGACGAGGACGTCGATCCGAGCGACGTCGACCAGGTGATGTGGGCGATCGCGACGCGCTGCCACGCGGCGCGCGACGTCCAGCGCTGGGACGCGACGCGCGTCTTCACCCTCGACAACGCCTCGCCGATCGAGCCCGGCATGAGCCCGATGTACCGCGTCGGCACCAAGATGCTGATCGACGCGACCAAGCCGCCGCTCGCGCGCGCGAACGATCGCGGGGTTTTCGCGAAGGCCGTGCCGCCCAATCTCGACATGATCGACCTCGATCCCTATCTGCCCTGAGCCGCCGATGTCCGCGCCCGCCGCCGAGCAATCGATCCGCGCCTTGGTGAGCCGCCTCGAGACGGCCGGCGCGCTCGTCCGCATCGTCAAGCCGGTCGATCCGCGCAGCAACCTCGCCGCGCTCGCCTTTCAGGCGCGCACGCGGCTCGGCAAGGCGACCTGGTTCGAGTCGCCGTTCGGCCATTTCGGCTGGCACGTCGCCGCGCAGCTGCTGGCCGACCGGACGCAGTGGGCGCACGCCTTCGGGCTAGACGGCGCAGCGTTGCTCTTCACCTTGCGGGAGCGGCTGAAGGCGCGCCAAACGCCGGTCGACGGCGCGAGCGCTCCCGTCAAGGCGGTGCGCGCGACCGGCGCCCAGGTCGATCTCGCCAAGCTGCCTGCGGTGCTGACGTGCGCCGACGATCCGGGACGCCGCGTGATCGGCGTCGCGCTCGCGCGCGATCCCGAGACCGGCCGCATCCTGCCCAGCCTCGCCGATCTCGGCGTGCTCGGGCGCGACCGCGCGTCCGTCGGGTGGCTATCGCCGGCGCTGCGCGAGCTGCACGCGCGGGCGCGCCGGGCCGGACGCGCCTTGCCGATCGCCGTGACGGTGGGTGGCCCGCCCGCGCTCTATCTCGCCGCCGCGCTCGCGCAGTTCATGCCCGGTGCCGATCTCGGGCTGGCCGGCGGCCTGCTCGACGCGCCGCTCGAGCTCGCGCATCTCGACGGGCTCGACGTGCCGGTGCCGGCGCATGCGGAGCTCGCGATCGGCGGCACGCTGGCGGCCGACGAGACCGTCGATCTCGCGCCGCGCGGCGGCCTGCTCGGACTCTACGCGGCGGAGCGCGCGGCACCGGTGCTGCAGGCCGCAGCGCTGCTGCATCGCGTCAACCCGGTCCACTACGCCATGCAGGTGGGCGCACCGCCCAACGATCTCGCCGGCACGATGGCGCTCGCGATCGAGATCCTGGTCGCCGAGCACGTGCGCAACATCGAAGGCGGCCTCGATCTCATCGACGTGCGCTGCCATCCGGCCGGCGGCGACCTCGTGCTCGCCGTCAAGCTGCGCCCGCGCGTCGAGGGCCAATCGAAGACCGCGCTGATCGGCGCGCTGTCGGGACCGGCGTTCTGGCCCAAGCTCGCCATCGGGGTCGACGAGGACATCGACGCCGGCGACCTGCGCGACGTGTTCTGGTCGGCCGCCAGCCGCACCCACGCCGAGACCGACGTCGGCATGATCGACGGCGTGCGCGCGCACGCCGACGACGCGGCGTCGCCGTTCGACGGCGACGGCGCGAGCGGCGAACGCATCGGCACGCGCTGGTTCATCGATTCGACCATGCCGCCGTTGACGCAACCGGAGCGGCGGCTCAGCTTCGCGCGCGCCACACCGAAGAACCTCGAGGCGACGCCGCTCGCCGATTTCCTGCCGCCCGGTTAGCGCGCCATGACACGCGTCGCAGATCGTCCCGACGCGCAGCCCTCCGGCACCGTGCGCCTCGATCATCGCGTCGGCGCCTTCGGCACGATCGACATCATCGAGCGCGGCTCCGACGGCGCGCGGCTCTACCTGCAGAACGAGCAGCTCCAGTGCCTGGCGCGACCCGGCGGCGTCAGCCTGTTCGCCTACGTGCAGGCGATGCGCGCCATCCTGCTGCAGGTCGGCGCGCGGCGGGTCGCGGTGCTCGGCGCCGCCGGCGGCACCTTGGGCACCATGCTGGCGCGCGACGGCGCGACGCCCGTGCTGGTCGACATCAATCCCGAGGCGTTCGAGCTGGCACGCAAATATTTCTGGCTCGCGCCGTCGGTCGAGTGCGTGGTCGCCGACGCGCGCCGCTTCCTCGCCGGCGGCACCGAGCTGTTCGACGCCGTCGTGCTGGACGCCTTCAGCACCGACGACATGCCCGAGCACCTGGCGACCGCCGGGTTCTTCGGCCTCGCGCGCCGGCGTCTGCTGCCCCAGGGCCTGCTCGTGGTCAACGTGCCGATCGACCGGCGTCAGCGCTCGCGGGCCGCCAGCCTGGCGGTCGCGGTGGCGGCGGCCGGCTTCCCGGTCACGCTGTTCGACGGCACGCGCCAGACCTGCCGCAACGCGCTCGTGGTCGGCGGTCCGCTACCCGAGATCGGGCTGCCGCGCGGCGACGAGCCGCCGGAGACCCGGCGCGAGCTCGCGAGCCTCGTGCAGCAGCGCGCCGAGGCGCATCCCGGCTGGACCGCAGGCACCCGGCGGGTGCATGCTCGCGGCAGCCGATCGACGGATCGGTGAAGGGAGGACCGCCATGATCCAGCTGAAGCGTCTGGGCCACGTGGTGCTGCGGGTCCGGGACATCGAGCGCTCCAAGCGCTTCTACACCGAGCTCCTCGGCTTCAAGCTGCTCGAGCAGGACCCCGACCATGGCGGCGTGTTCCTGTCGCTCGGCGACGAGAGCCACTGCCTCGATCTGCAGCCGAGCACCGATCCCGATACCGGACCGCAGCCGAGCGCGTGGCGCTCGCGCGTCGGGCTCGGCCTCGGCCACGTCGCCTTCCTGGTCGCCGACCGCGCGGCGCTCGACGCGGCGCACGCCACCTTGAAGGCGCACGGCGTCGAGATCGTCGCGGCGCTCGACCACGTGAGCCAGCAGAGCGTCTATTTCAAGGACCCGGACGGCCACATCCTGGAGTGCTACTGGGAACGCCCGGACGCGCTCGAGATCTTCCGCAAGGGCCGCGAGGACCAGGACGTCCCGCTCGAGCTCGCGAAGTAGGACGACGCCGGACACCCCCGCCGGCATCCCCGCGCCAGCGGGGACGCCTGCCTTCGCGAGATGACGGGACCTGGGGTGAGCGCGGCTACTCCGCGGCGGCCCGGGTCTGGGCGCCCTTCAGAACCGCGGCGGCTTCCTTGGCGACGACCGTGCCGTCGAAGAAGTGCGGGTTCTGCGTGCCCCACAGCCGCACCGCGTTGGCGAAGGTGAAGTCGCGGAAGTCGTCGTCGGTGATGAAGCCGTCCTCGACCAGCTCGTGCGCTTCGGGCACCGGGCTCAGCATGTCGGGCACGTCGAAATGCCCGATGTCGGAGCTGAAGATCGCGTTGATGCGCGCGCCGAACGGATTGGCCTTGCCGAACGCCGTGACGTTCATGCGGTCGTCGGCCTCGCAGCCGAAGTAGAACGGCTTGGCGTAGAGGTCGATCCAGTCCTCCTTGCGCGTGATGTTGCACGCCGCGTAGTCGTCGAGCACCGGCACGCCGCCGGTCAGCTCGTCCTCCTCCTTGCTGGGCCAGCCGTCGCGCCGGTCGAGCTCGGCGGCGTAGTCGTCGTAGCCGTACTTGTCGACCAGGCTGCGCAGCAGCTTGCGATCGAGCTTCTTGGGATCCATGTAGGCGATGCCGTCCTTGCCGCGGCGCTCCCAGTGCTCGATCAGGTCGGCGAACAGCTGGCAGCCCCATCCGGCGCCGCCCTCGAGGAAGGCGAAGCGCAGATCGGGGAAGCGCCGCGTCACGCCGCCGAGGAACAGCGCCTTGGCGACCGCGTGGCCGGCGGCGGCGAAGTGGCCGATGTGGTTGAACGTGAAGTTGCTCGGCGAATTGCGCATGCCGAAGCTGCGGCCGCCGGTGTGGAAGGTCGGCGCGATGCCGAGCTCGCGGCACTTCTGCCACACCGCATCATAGTCGTGCGCGCTGTCGAGGCCGATGTGATCGAACGCCACCGTGTAGCGCGCGAGCGCGGGGTCGATGCTCTCGGCACCCGGCGCGCGCCGCGCGATGTTGCTGCCGAACATGGCGACCTTGGTGCCGAGCTGGTTGATGCAAAATTCGAGCTCGGCGATCGCCTCCTCGGGCGTGTGCATGGGGATCACCGCCGCGGGGGTGAGCCGGTCGCTCAGCTTGGCGAAGAAATCGGCGCTGACGATGTTGTAGCCGCGCACCACGGCGCGCCGTGTCTCGTCGTCGGGGATGCGATGGATCGACAGGCCGGCGGTCGGATAGACGATCGCGAAATCCATGCCGAGCTCGTCGAGCCGGTCGTAGAGCATGCGCGGCATCATCGCGGTGGCGCGGTCGCGTGTGTTGGTCGACTGGCGCGACCAGTAGCCCTCCATGGCGACGCCGCGCTGCTTGCGCTGGTCGATCGTCAGCTTGAGGGCATCGGGGATCCGGCGCTGGCTGGCGAGGAATCCGTCGGCCGCCTTGTCGCCCGCGGCCTTGCGCATGCGCTCGGCGAACACCGGGTTGTATTCGACCCAGTGGCCGTCGCCGTCGACGATCGGATGCTTGAGACCGGCACGGACGTCTGCGGGACTGCGGTGAGAGCCCATGAGCACGCCTCCAAGGTCACAGCCTGTTGTGCAACCTAAAGAGTAGCCCTCCCGACCGGCGCACGCAACGAAGCAGGGGCTTTCTTGACCCTTCCGGCAGGCGGCGATAGCGTCCGATCAGCGATTACCCGCGTGACGGGAGCCCTGCCATGGCGTCTTACACCATCACGCCGCTCACCGAGCACACCGGCGCCGAGGTCGTCGGCCTCGACTTCACCCGGCCGATCGATCCGGAGGTCCGCGCCGAGCTCTGGCGCGCCTTCGCGCGCCATCACGTGCTGGTGATGCGCGATCAGCATTTCGGACCGGACGACTTCAAGGTCGCGGCGCAGGTGTTCGGCGCGCTGCAGCAGCACGACAAGAAGGAGCACCACGTCCCCGGCCACCCCGACGTGTACTACGTCTGCAACGACGAGATCGTGAACGGCAAGCGCATCATCGCCGGCGAGACGTTCCACACCGACCACTCGAACCATCCGCGGCCGCCGAAGGCCACGATGCTGTTCGCGGTCGACCTGCCGTCGCGCGGCGGCGACACCCAGTACGTCAACATGCACGACGCCTACGACGACCTGTCCGACGCCATGCGGGCGCGCATCGAGGGGCTGAAGGCCGTGCACGTCTACCAGAGCAAGTACAGCCCGCGCTCGCTCGGCAAGATCGACGCCGACAGCCTGCGCAACGTGCCGCCGCCCGGCGTGCATCCGCTGGTGCGCACGCATCCCGAGAACGGCCGCAAGGCGCTCTATCTCAACCCGGTGCGCATGGAAGCGATCGTCGGCATGGCGGACGAGGACGCGCTGGCGCTGATCGACGAATTGATGCGCCACGCCACCCGGACGAAATACGAGTACCGCCACCAATGGCGTCCCGGCGACTGGGTGATGTGGGACAACCGCTCTGTCATGCACCAGGCCAACCCGGACTACGACATGCGCGAGCGGCGCTACCTCTACCGCCTGATGCTCCAGGGCGAAGTCCCGGCCTGACGGCGGGGCGACCCCCCGCCATAACCGTACCCACCATGGCCGGCCTTGTGCCGGTCATGACGCGCCGGACGGTTGACGCGGTGAATGGGCTGCCGCGCGCCTAGTGGAACTGGATCACGCTGCGCACGACCTTGCCGGCCTTCATGTTGGCGAAGCCGGTGTTGATGTCGGCGAGCTTGATGCGATCGGAGATCCAGTCGTCGAGATGCAGCTTGCGCTGCTTGTAGAACTCGATCAGCCGCGGCATGTCGGTGCGGAAGCGGTTGGAGCCCATCGACGAGCCCTGGATCTTGCGCTCGCGCAGGAAGTCGTAGCCGTGCAGCTCGATCTTCTGGCCGAACGGCACCATGCCGACCAGGGTCGCGGTGCCGCCGAAGGCGAGCATCTGGAAAGCCTGCTCGGCGGTCGTCTTGGTGCCCAGGCATTCGATGGCGTGGTGCACGCCGCCCTTGACCAAGGTCTTGACCTGCTCGACCGGATCGCCGTCCTGCGGGTTGACGAGGTCGGTCGCGCCCAGCTTGGTCGCGAGCTGCAGCTTCACGGGGTTGGTGTCGACCGCGATGATGCGGCCGGCGCCGGCGATCGCCGCGCCGTTGACCGCCGCCATGCCGACGCCGCCGCAGCCGATCACCACGACGGTCTCGCCGGGCGCCACTTTCGCGGTGTTGACCGCCGCGCCGTAGCCCGTCATGACGCCGCAGCCGATCAGCGCCGCGCGATCGAGCGGGAAGTCGTTGCCGATCTTCACCACCGCGTTCTCGTGCACCAGCATCTGCTCGGCGTAGGCCGACAGGTTGACGAAGGTGTGCAACGGCTGGCCGCGCAGGCTGAGCCGACGCGCCGCGCCCGGCGGCAGCTTGACGTCGGTGTTGGTGCACAGCACCGGCCGGCCGCTGGTGCAGTTCTCGCAGGTGCCGCAGAACACCGACAGGCAGGTGATCACGTGGTCGCCCTTCTTCACGTAGCCGACCTCGGAGCCGACCGCCTCGACGACGCCCGCCGCCTCGTGGCCGAGCACGGCCGGCAGCGGATGCGGGTAGAGACCTTCGATGAAGTGCAGATCGGAATGGCACAGGCCGGCATAGGCGGTGTTGATCAGGACCTCGTGCGCGGCCGGCTTGTTGACCGTGACGTCCTCGATGACGAGCGGCTGGTTCACCTCGTGCAGCACGGCGGCCTTCATGATCTCCTCCTCCGGGCTTGGATTGCTTGACCGCGATCCTGCCAGATTTCGCGACGCTCCGCATGCGGTCGCGCGGCCCGCGACCGCGCGCGGCGGTGCGCCGCTTGACACTCCCGCACGGCCGCACCTAGGCTCGCCCGTGTAATCGTTTACAGCGCCGATCTGGCGGGGATTTCACGTCGCGGTGCCGGCCGATCTGAGCATGCGGGAGCACGAGACGCCGACGGCGCGCCGGCCGGGCGGCGCGATCGCGCTCGAGGGCATCGAGAAGACCTACCGGGACGGCGCCACCAGCGTGCGCGCGGTGGCGCCGGTCAGCTTCGCGATCCGGCCGGGCGAGGCGGTCAGCATCGTCGGACCGAGCGGCTGCGGCAAATCCACCCTGCTGCGCCTGATCGCCGGCCTCGATCGGCCGAGCGCCGGCCGCGTGGTGGTCGACGGCGCCGTCGTCGCGGGTCCGCTCGCGGATCTCGGCATCGTGTTCCAGCGCGACCTGCTGCTCGATTGGCGGCGCGTGCTCGACAACGTGCTGCTGCCCGCCGAGATCAAGCACCTCGACCTCGGCGCCGCGCGCCAGCGCGCGACCGGCCTCTTGGCCGAGCTCGGCATCGCCGAGTTCGCCGGCGCCTATCCGTGGCAGCTGTCGGGCGGCATGCGCCAGCGCGTCGCGATCGCGCGCGCGCTGCTGCCGCAGCCCTCCGTGCTGCTGCTCGACGAGCCGTTCAGCGCGCTCGACGCTTTGACGCGCGACCAGATGAACGTGACCCTGCAGCAGGTCCAGGCGAGCGAGGGCGTGACGACCCTGCTGATCACCCACAGCATCGTCGAGGCGGTGTTCGTCGCCGACCGCGTGATCGTGATGTCGGGGCGGCCGGGCGCCGTGCTCGACGACATCGCGGTCGAGTTCCCGCGGCCGCGGCGGCTCAGCCTGCGCGAGACGCCGGGCTTCGTCGACATCATGCGGCGCATCCGGCTGCATTTCGAGCGCGCCGGGGTGCTCGACGGATGAGCGCGGACCGCGCTTTCGAGGTCGCCGGGAGCCCGGCGCCGCCACGACCGCGCGCCGTCGCGCGGCTCGGCGCGACCGTCGTTCTGCCGCTGATCAGCGCCGCGCTCGGGCTCGGGGCCTGGGAGGCGCTGGTCCGCATCAACCACTGGCCGACCTATCTCCTGCCGGCGCCGTCGCAGGTCGTGGGCGAGATCGTGCGCGAGTGGCCGCTGCTCCTGGGCGAGCTCGGCGCCACCGTGCTGGCGTCGGCCGCCGGCTTCGTGATCGCGCTGGTGCTCGGGCTCGCCGCCGGCGCCGCCATCGCGGGCTCGCGCACGATCGACCGCATGCTGACGCCCTGGCTCGTGATCGCGCACGCGGTGCCCAAGGTCGTGATCGCGCCCTTGTTCCTCGTGTGGTTCGGCTTCGGGCTCAAGAGCGAGATCCTGTTCGTCGTCACCTTCACGTTCTTCCCCATCATCGTGAACACGGTGGTGGGCCTGAACGCGGCCGATCCGGAGCTGCTCCAGCTCGTGCGCGCGATGGGCGCCGACCGCTGGCAGATCCTGCGCAAGATCCGCTTCCCCAACGCCCTGCCGACGATCTTCGCCGGCATCAAGATCTCGGTGACCCTGGCGCCGGTCGGCGCGGTGATCGGCGAGTTCGTCGCCTCCAACAAGGGGCTCGGCCATCTGCTGATCCAGGCGGTCGGCAACATGGAGACGCCGCTCGCCTTCGCCGCCGTCACGGTGTTCTCGGTGTTCGGCGTCGGCGTCTGGAAGCTGGCCGAGCTGATCGAGCGCGTGGCGCTGCCGTGGCACGCCAGCCAGCGCGAACGCCGCCAGACCTCGCAGTCCTGACGAAAAGCGGAGCCGGATCCATGAAGACCCTTCTCACGCGCCGTGTCCGCAAGGTTGCCTGCGTCACGCTGCTGGCGGCGACGCTGCTCGGCGGGCGCGCCGCGCCGGCCGCCGCGGAGCCCCTCAAGCTGCTGCTCGATTGGGCCTGGCTGCCGTATCACGCGGCCTTCCTGCTCACCCAGGATCGCGGCTACTACCGGGACGTCGGGCTCGACGTCGACATCGAGCAGGGCCGCGGCTCGGCGACCACCGCTGTCCTGCTCAGCCAAGGCGAGTTCGACGTCGCACACCTCAACGTCACCAACGCGGCCCAGCTGATCGGCAAGGGCGGCCCCATCAAGGTGGTGGCGATCTATCAGCACCGCTCGGGCGCCTCGTTCGTCGGCATCAAGGGCCACGTCAAGCTCGACGGGCCCCGCTCGCTGATCGGGCTCAAGATCGGCAGCACGCCCGGCGGCTCCGACGGCCTCAGCCTGACGGTCTTCACGCGCGAGAATCACATCGCGATGAGCGAGCTCGACGTCGTCTCGCTCGACGCCCAGGCCAAGACCGCGGCGCTGTTGACCGGCCAGATCGACGTGGCCAGCGGCGATGCGCCGGCCTACGACGCCTATGTGCGCGCGACCGACCGCGAGCCCGAGACGCTGCTGCTCGCCGACCACGGCGTGCCGCTGATCGGCTTCGGATTCGCGACCAACGACACGTACCTGAAGGCGCATCCCGACGCGATCCGCCGCTTCCTGGCGGCGACCAAGCGCGGCATGGCGGACGCGGCCAAGGATCCGGAGGCGGCGTGCGAGTTCATGCGTGCCAAGGTGCATCTCGCCGGCAACAACAGCCGCTGCGTCGACTACATCAAAGGCCTGGTGGCGCTGTCGACGCCGCCGACCGACCCCAGCTGGGGCCGGCAGACCGAAGCCGAGTGGCGCCGGCTGACCGACACGCTGCGCGCCGTCGGCGAGCTCCCTGCGGACCAGCCGCTCGCGGATTTCTACACCAACGACCTGTTGCCCAAATGACGCTCGACGCCCTGGTCGCGGCGCGCCCCGCCGCCGGCGCCCCGCGCTACGACGCGATCGTGATCGGCGCCGGCCACAGCGGCCTGGTGGTCGCCGGCTATCTGGCCGGCGCGGGGCTGCGCGTCGTCGTGCTCGAGCGCACGGCGCGGATCGGCGGGCCGATCGCCACCGTCGAGTTCATGCCCGGTTATTTCTCGACCATCAGCAACTCGCCGGGCTCGCTCGAGCCCAAGATCGTGCACGACCTCGAGCTCGAGCGGCACGGCCTGCAGTTCGTGCGGCCCGACCCGACCCTGGTCCACCCGCTCGACGGCGGTCGGTTGTTCGTCGGCTGGCGCGACATCGCGCGCAACGCGGCGCAGCTCGATCGCTTCGCGCCCGGCGAGGCGGCGCGCTACGACGCCTTCTTCAAGTACCTGCAGGACTTCGCCGACACGCTCGGCATCTCGCTGTTCGAGCCCCCGCCGTCGTTGCAGCAGCTGGTCCGCAATCTGACGAGCGAGGCCGATCAGGAGGCGTTCGGCCGCATCTTCTTCGGCAGCGCGCGCGACCTGATGACCGAGTTCGGCCTCGCGCCCGAGACGCAGGCGATCATCGCGCCGCTGGCGGTGGTCGGCGGCCAGGTCGTGCCGTCCTCGCCCGGCACCTTGCTCAATCTCCTGATCCGGCCGCTGTCGCTCGCCTCGAACCGCAGCAGCGCCGCCTACGATCCGCGCCGCATGCCGCTGCGCGGCTCGACCGGGCTGCCGGTCGGCGGCATGGGCGCGATCGCGGTCGCCATGGCGGCGAGCGCGCACGCCCGCGGCGTCACGATCCGCACCGAATGTCCGATCGCCGCGATCCGCACGCGCGGCGACGCGGTGCGCGGCGTCGTGACCGCGGCGGGCGAGGAGATCGACGCGCCGATCGTCGTCTCGGCGATCAACCCGAAGACCGCCGTGGTCGACCTGCTCGATCCGAATGCCGAGGGCTGGGACGGCTTGCGCGGCAAGATGGCGCGCAAATCGATGCGCGGCCGCGCCTTCAAGGTCGTGCTGGCGCTCGACGGCATGCCGCGCTTCGGCGCCGCCACAGACGACGCCGAGGCGCGCGCGCTGGCGGCCGCGCAATTCCGCATCGCGCCCAGCCTCGACTATCTCGAGGAAGCGCACAGCGACATGCTCCGCGGGCGCCTGACCGAGAAGCCGGTGATCTGGGGCCTGTGCCCGTCGATGACCTCGCCGAGCCTGGCGCCGGCCGGCCGCCACGTCATGAGCCTCAACATCGGCAACGCGCCCTATCACCTGCGCGACGGCGACTGGAGCAGCGCGCGCGACGTGCTCGCCAAGCGGGTGATCGCCGCGCTCGCCGCATGGATGCCGGGGCTGCCCGCGCTGATCAGCGACTATCGCTGCATCGATCCGGTGACCTTCGAGCGCGAGTATGGGCTGGTCGAGGCCAACATCACGCACGGCGACGGTCTGCCGTGGAACATGTTCTGGATGCGCCCGCTGCCCGGCCTGCACGCCTATCGCACGCCGACCGCCGGGTTCTATCTCAGCGGCAACGGCACCTGGCCGGGCAACTACATCTCGGGGCTTGCCGGGCACAACGCCAGCCAGACCGTGCTGGGCGACCTGAAGTCGGGCGCCCTCAAGCTCGCGGCGAAGGCCTGAGGCCCGCGATGGTCACCGTGGTCGACGTCGCGCAGCACGCCGGGGTCTCGACCGCGACGGTGTCGCGCGTGCTCAACGGACGCGATCCGGTATCCCCCGAGGCGCGCTCGCGCGTCCTCAAGGCGGTGCGCCTGCTCGGCTACCGGCCGAACTCCGTGGCCCAGAGCCTCCGGCGCGGCCACAGCCGCACGGTGGCGCTGCTCGCCGGCGACATCGAGCAGGGTATCTATTCGACGCTGACCAAGCACGTGCAGGCAGCGCTCGAGGACATCGGCCTCGATCTGCTGCTGTTCAATCTCGGCCACCGCGAGGATCGTCTGCACCATCTGCTGGCGCACGCGAGCTCGCTCGGGCTGCGCGGCGTCCTGATCGCGGCACCACACGTGCTGTCGATCGGGCGGCTGCGGCCGCATCTGGCGACGCTCGCCGAGAACGGCATCCCGTTGATCTCGGTCGGCCAGCGGCTCGATCGCCACGGCATCCCGTCGCTGGTCCACGACGATGCCGCCGGCGCGGCACGCGCGACGCGCCATCTGCTCGACACCGATCGGGCGCCGATCGCCTTCCTCGGCCGCATCAAGGAATCGGCGGTCGGGCGCGAGCGCTATCGCGGTTACCGGCGCGCCCTGGCGGAGCGCCGGATCGAGAGCGTGCCCGAGCTCGTGTGGGAGAGCGCCGATCGTTATCGCGCCGAGGCCGGCTATGCGGCGACCGCGGACGCGCTCGACCGCGGCGTGCGGCCGCGCGCCGTGCTGGCGTCGAGCGACGAGCTGGCGCTCGGCGGCATGGCGGCCGCGCTCGACCGCGGCGTCCGCATCCCGGACGACATCGCTTTCGTCGGGTTCGGCGGCATCGAGTGGAGCCGCTACGTGCGGCCGGCGCTCAGCACCATCGGGCTCGACCTGGCCGCGGTCGGCGCGCATGTCGCCGCCATGTTCCGCACGCTCGACGCCGGCCGGCCGATCGCGCCGCTCACCGTGGTCGAGCCGGCGCTGACGACGCGAGGCTCCGGCTAGCGCATGAGGTTCGGACGAGGAGAGGAAGGGATCGCATGTTGATCGATGGACTTCAGTGCGGCCATTTCGACCGGGACGTGTTCGGCGAGCTGCGCCGCGGCGACGTCGGCTGCGTCACCGTCACGTGCGGCTTCTGGGAGGGGCCGGTCGAGACGATGGACATCCTGGCGCGCTGGCGCGTGCTCGAGCGCGACAACGCGGACCTCGTCGGCGTCGCGCGCTCCGCCGCCGAGATCCGCGCGATCGCGGCGTCGGGCCGCACCGCGCTGCTGCTCGGCTGCCAGAACTCCGAGCTGCTGGGCGGGCGCGTCGGCTTCGTCGAGCTGTTCGCCGCCATGGGCGTGCGGGTCATCCAGCTGACCTACAACAACCAGAACTCGCTGGGCGGCAGCTGCTACGAGACCGAGGATTCCGGCCTGGCGCGCTTCGGCCGCGAGGTCGTGCGCGAGATGAACCGCGCGGGCGTGCTGGTCGACCTGTCGCATGTCGGCAACCGCACGACGCTCGATGCGATCCGCCATTCCGAGAAGCCGGTCGCGGTCAGCCACGCCAACGCCGACTCGCTGTTCCCGCACAAGCGCAACAAGACCGACGACGTGCTGCGGGCGCTCAAGGACAACGGCGGCATCATCGGCTGCGCGACCTACCGCAACATCACGGGCGACCATTTCTGCAGCTCGGTCGACAACTGGTGCACCATGGTGGCGCGCACGGTCGACATCATCGGCATCGACCATGTCGGCATCGGCACCGACCGCAGCCACAACCACACGATCAAGGATTACGACTGGATGCGCATGGGGCGCTGGACGCGCGGCGTCGATTACGGCGCCGGCTCGGCGGCGCGCCCCGGCAAGGTGCCGCCCGCCGACTGGTTCACCCAGGTGCACCAGATCGGCACCATTCCGGCGGCGCTCGCGCGCGTCGGCTTCAACGCGGCCGAGGTCGAGAAGATCACGAGCGGCAACTGGCTGCGCGTCTACGCAGCGGCGTTCGGCGGCTGATCGCCGCGCGCCGCGTCGCCCCTACGAGCCGCGGCGCGGCGTCGTCTCCAGGAAACGCGCAAGCTGCTGCTTCCAGAACCTGGCCATGGCGGTGGTGCCGTGGCCGCGCGTCTCGGTGCTCGCGGGGATCAGATAGAGGGCGCCGTGCTTGACGCGCTGCATCGCGCGCGCCATCACGCCGGTCTCGGGCGGATTGCGCTCGTCGTCGGCCGAGTTGATCGCCAGCACCGCCGCCTCGATGCGCTCGAGGCCGGGTGACGGGTCGTAGTCGCGCGAGGCGTCCCACTGGTAGAGCGTGTCGTTGGCGTCGGCCGGGAACGGCGCGGCGAGCCGCGCGTCGAGCATCTTGTCGGCGGCCGCGCGCGTCGGCGCCAGCGCCTGATAGGCCAGGGTGCCGCCGCTGGTCGCGACGCCGTAGAACACGCTGGCGAAATGCGCCGACCGTGGTTGCGTCGTGTAGTTGCCGTCGTGCCAGTCGGGATCGCTGCGGATCGCGTCGATGATCAGCCGGCGCATCATCCAGTTGCGGCTCGACATCGCGGTCGGCTGGGCGGCCATCGGCGCCAGCGCGTCCATGATATCGGGATGGCTGACGCCCCACACCCAGGTCTCCATGCCGCCCATCGAGTTGCCCGTGACGAGCCGCACGTGGCGGATGCCGAGCCCCTCGGTGAGCAGCCGGTATTGCGCCGCCACCATGTCGTCGTAGTCGTAGCGCGGGAACTTCGTGCGCAGACCGTCGGACGGCTTCGACGATTTGCCGTGGCCGATGGCGTCCGGGAGGATGATGAAATATTTCGTCGCATCGAGCGGCTGGCCTGGGCCGAACAGCTCGCCGGCAAACGCCGGGTTCAGGAATCCCGCACCCGAGCCGGTGGTGCCGTGCAGGATCACGACGGGCTCGCCGGACGGCGCGCCGATCGTCGTGTAATGCAGCTTGAGCTCCGCCATCACTTCGCCGGTGTGGAAGCGGAAGTCGTGCGCCACCCAGTCGCCCGACTGCGGCGCCGGATAGTCGGCCGCGTGCGCCGACAGGGCGACGGCGCACAGCAGGACGCCGAGCGTCGAGAGATAGCACGACAGCTTGTGCATGGGTTCAGTCCACCCCGTTGAGCACGAAATCGAAGATGTCGAAATTGCGCAGGCGCCGTTGCCGCGCGATCGTCTGGTAGGCCGGCGAGAGCCGCGTCGAGACGACGAACGGCACCCTCTGCTCGGACAGCCCGCCGTGCGAGCGCAGGCGGTGGCCGTCGATGCCCGACAGGTCATGCTCGCCGCGCGTGGCGCCGAGCGCGACGTTGCGGGTCGCGATCACGACGATGTCGGCCTCGCGGTCGGGCGGCATTTCGAAGCGTTCGGCGGCGGCCGGCCCGTCGAGCACCAGCTCGATGCCGGGCAGCGCCGCGATGGCGGCCTTGAGCGCCTCGATGCCGACCGGGGCCTTGTCGTAGACGCGCACGAACGAGCCGAGCGCGCCATGATGGCGCACGAACGGGTCGGCGATCGGGCAGATCACGCGCACCGCGCCGGCGCCGAACCGGGCATTCAGCGCATCCTCGAGGAACACGACGTTCGGGCTGCCGTCCGGCCGTGCCTTGTCGTTCATGCCGTGATCGGCGGTGACGCCGACCACGGCGCCGAGCGCGATCAGGCGCGCGAGCCGCGTGTCGATCGCCCGGTGGAAGTCGTTCGACGCCGGCTCGCCCGGCGCATGGCCGTGCTGGATCAGGTCGGACAGCGACAGATAGAGGAGCGTCGCCGCGCCGCGCTCGAGCAGCGCGACGCCGGCATCCAGCACGAACAGCGACAGATCGGGTGAGTACATGCTGGGCTTGGGACGCCCGACCAGCGCCTCGGCGTCGGCGATCCCGTTTTCGGAGAGGCTGCAGGCATCGGCCTCCTGGGCCGAGAACGCAATGCCCTCGAGGTGATAGCCGAGCATCTTGCGCAGCTTGTCCTTCGCCGTGATGGCCGCGGTCTTGACGCCGGCCTGCGACGCCAGGCCGAGGATGGTCTCGCTGCGCAGCAGGTGCGCGTCGGTGACCATGACCTCCTTGCCGGTCGCGCGATCGAGGTAGTAGTTGCCCGAGATGCCGTGGACGGCCGGCGGCGCCCCGGTGACGATCGAGGCGTTGTTCGGGTTGGTGAAGGTCGGCACCACCGCGTCGGCGGTGCCGACGAAGCCGTCGTCGCGCAGCCGCGCGAAGGTCGGCAGGATGCCGGCCGCGATGCCGTGCTCGAGATAGGCCGGATCGAAGCCGTCGACACAGATCACCACGGTCGGCCGGCGCGGCAGCCGATAAACGCGGCCGTTCAGGCGAATTTCGGTCGTCACGCGCAAACTCCTGACCTCAGTCCCCAGGCCGATTCGCCTGGCCTCACTCTCAGTGCGCCGCACCCGAAAAATCGCGCGGCAGGCGGCATTCGGCGACGCGCACGGTCTTGATCGACGCCGGCGTGTTGCGGCTGCGCCCGACGAAGCGCGGCACGCCGTCCGTCACCACCGCGCCGACCGCCACCATGTCGCCGTTGGTGAGCGCCGACAAGGCGTCGTTCTTCGAGCCGCCGACGCAGGCGTCGATCACCACCACGTCGGCATCGCAGCCGGCGCGCAGGAAGCCCGAGTTCAGGCGGTAGATCTTGGCATTGTTGCCGGTCGCCGCGGCGATCGCCCATTCGACCGGGCATTTGGTCAGCGAAGCCAGGTGCGAGATCGTGTACAGCATGCCGAGCGGCATGATGCCGCTGCCGGTCGGCGTGTCGGTCGCGATCAGCAGCCGGTCGAACTGCTCGGCCGCGCGCACCATGTCGGTCAGCATCAAGGTCGTGCGCAGGTTGCCGGCGGTGCACAGCTGCAGCGCCATCGTGCTCTCGTGCAGCACGCGCGCGTAGTCGCCATCCGGCATGGCGACGGGGCCGCCGTTGACGTGGAACGACACGTCGGGCTGCATGGCGAGCAGGTGGTCGGCCCAGATGCCCGACGAGCCCGGGATCGACGAGCCGCCGGTATGCACGGTCGTGATCATGCGGTGGCGCTTGGCGGCCTGGATCATCGGCGCGTAGTCGAACGGCGTCTTGACCGCGCCGAAGCCGGCCTTGGCGAGCCACACGCCCTTGGCGGCGATCTCGGCGAGGTCCGCCTCGGTGACGCCGGGCTCGAGGATGATCGAGCCGCCGTGGACCCGCATGCCGCCCGGCCGGTAGCGCTCGAAGCACTTGAAGGCGGCCACCGCGAGCGCCTTGACGCCCTCGGGATCCTTGGGCCGGCCGGGCACGTGGACCTCCGACGCGCTGATCGAGGTCGTGACGCCGCCGTGCACGTAGCTGTCGAGGAAGCCGACGGTCTTCTGGCGCGGCGTGTAGTCGCCGAAGGTGATGTGGACCTGGCTGTCGATCAGGCCCGGGATCGCGACCGCGCCGCCGGCGTCGATCACGACGTCGCATGCCGCCACGGCGGATGCCGGCACGGTGCCGACCGCGACGATGCGGCCGTCCGCCATCAGGATGCCGTCGCCGGGCGCGGTCGGCCGGCGCCAATCGCCCGTCACGATGGTGCCGAGATTGACGATCGCCGTCCTCATCGCGCCCTCCCTCCGCCGGCTGGTTCCGGGCTATCCTAGCGCCGCAGTGGCCCCGCGGCCCGCGCCCAGGAGAGCCTTCATGAGCCAGACCTGCAAGACCGGTGCGGAGCATATCGCCTCGCTGCGCGACGGACGCACGGTCTATATCGACGGCAAGCGGGTCGAGGACGTGACCGAGCATCCGGCGTTCCGCAACGTCGTGCGCGCGGCGGGGGCGCTCTACGACTTCCAGGCGCGCCCCGAGAACCTCGAGGCGATGACGTTCCAGCTGCCCGGCGCGCCGCGGCGGATCAACCGGTGCTGGCAGATCCCGCGCAGCTACGACGAGCTGGTGGCGCGGCGCCAGGCGCTGACCCAGTGGGCGCGCCAGAGCTTCGGCTTCATGGGCCGCTCGCCCGACCACGTGGCGTCGAGCCTGCTCGGGCAGGTGATCGGCGTCGAGGTATTCCGCCGCCATGGGCCGGCGCGCGCCAAGGCGCTGCTCGACTACTACGACTATGCCAGCCGCAACGACCTGTTCCTGACCTACGTGATCATCAATCCGCAGGCCGACCGCAACAAGGCGTGGGGCGAGCAGGAGCCCGAGCTGGTGGCCCAGATCGTCGACGAGGACACGACGGGCCTGACGATCCGCGGCGCCAAGCTGCTCGGCACCAGCTCGATCTTCGCCAACGAGGTGTTCGTCGCCAATCTGCAGCCCCTCAAGCCGGGCGAGGAGGCGCTCGCCTTCTCGTGCGCGCTGCCGATGAACGCGACAGGGATGCGCGTGCTGTCGCGCAAGTCCTACGAGGCGCACGCGGTGTCGCGCTTCGACAACCCGCTGTCCTGGCAGTTCGACGAGAACGACGCGCTGATCTATTTCGACGACGTGAAGGTGCCGTGGGACCGAGTGTTCGTGCATCGCGACACCGACATGTGCCGCGCCCAGTTCCACGACACGATGGGCCACACGATGCAGAACTACCAGTCGCAGATCCGGCTGGCGGTGAAGATCCAGTTCCTGGTCGCGGTCGCGCGGCGCATCGCCGACACGATCGGCACCAGCGCGATGCCGCCGATCCGCGAGCAGCTCGGCCGGCTCGCCGCCTCGGCCGCCATGGTCGAGGCGATGGTGTGGGGCATGGAGGCCGCCGGGCGCCTATACGAGGGGGCATACGTGCCCAACAAGCACTTCATGTACTCGGCCCAGGTGCTGACCCAGGACCTCTACCCCAAGCTGATGAACGCGATCCGCGAGCTGGCCGGCGGCGCCCTCATCATGCTGCCGTCGTCGGAGGCCGACCTCGCCGATCCCGAGCTGCGCCGCATCATCGAGCGCACGCAGCGCTCGCCCGCGATGAGCCCGATGGAACGCGTCAAGTTCCTCAAGGCGGCGTGGGACGCGGTCGGCTCTGAGTTCGCCTCGCGCCATACCCAGTACGAGATGTTCTACGCCGGCGCCCAGTTCGTCACCGCGGGCCACAGCTTCCGGACCTACGACTGGGACGGCGCCGGCGCGCTGCTCGACGCGCTGCTCGCGGGCTACGACGCCGACGTTCCCGCGACCGGCCCGGCGCGCGCGGCGCAGTAGGGCCGCCGACGTGCGCGACGGTGCGCTGGCCGGCCGGCTGTCGCTCTACAACGGCAATCGCCTGAAGCTCGGGCTGTTCGGCGCCAACTGCTCGTCGGGTCGCGCCGTCACCCTGGTGCCCGAGCGCTGGTCGGGCAGCTGGTCCGACTGCCTGGCGCTCGCGCAGGCGGCCGACGCGGCGGGCATCGACTTCATGCTGCCGATCGGGCGCTGGAAGGGCTACGGCGGCGACACCGACTACCAAGGCGCCACGCTCGAGACCGTGACGTGGGCGGCCGGCCTGCTCGCCAAGACCCGGCACATCACCGTGTTCGGCACGGTGCACGCGCCGCTGATCCATCCCGTGATCGCGGCCAAGGAATTCGTCACCGCCGACCACATCGGCGAGGGGCGCTTCGGCCTCAACGTCGTGTGCGGCTGGAACGAGGGCGAGTTCGAGATGTTCGGGGTCGCGCAGCGCGACCACGAGGACCGCTACGCCTACGCCCAGGAATGGCTCGACGCCATCAAGGCGATGTGGAGCCGCGCCGACGAGTTCGATTTCGACGGCACCTACATCAAGCTGAAGCGCGTGCGCGCGAAGCCGAAGCCGTACGGCGGCACGCGCCCCTTGATCATGAACGCCGGCGCCTCGCCGACCGGCCAGGCGTTCGCCGCGCGCAACTGCGACGCCCTGTTCATCTCGAGCAAGCTCGCGACCTTGGAGAAATCGGCGCAACACGTGCGCGACGTCAAGGCGCAGGCCGCCGCGGCCGGACGCGAGATCGACGTCTACACCGTCGGCGTCATCACGTGCCGCCCGACCGACGCCGAGGCCGAGGCCTACTACCGCCACGTCGTGGTCGACCACGCCGACTGGGCGGCGGTCGACAGCATCCTGGCGCTGCGCAACATCCGCGCCGAGGACCATCCGCCCGACGCGTTCCGCCGTCTGCGCGACGACTATGCCAACGGCATGAGCGGGCTGCCGATCAACGGCTCGCCCGACACGGTCGCGGCCACGCTCGCGCGGCTGAGCGAAGCCGGGTTCACGGGTGTCGCGGTGTCTCTGGTCAACTACGCCGACGAGCTGCCGTATTTCTGCGCCGAGGTGCTGCCGCGGCTGGCGCGCCTGGGCCTGCGCGAGGCACACTTGTGATGTCGGGACGGCGGAGACAGCGATGACTGAGGCGACCGCACGCGATCGATCGGCCTGGCGCGGCCCGGAATTGGCCGACGATCCGAGCTGGATCTACACCCTCTCGGCCGGCGAGATCGCCGAGATCGATGCGGCGCTGCGCCATGTCCAGGCGCTGGGTCTGCCGGTCGAGGCGATGACCCGGGACCACTTCCCGCTGCCGGGGTTCGCCGCGACCGTGGCGCGCCATCTCGACGAGATCGCCCACGGCCGCGGCTTCGTGGTGGTGCGCGGCCTGCCGATGGCGCGCTACAGCGACGACGAGGTCGGGCTGATCTTCTACGGCATCGGCACCCATCTCGGCGTGCCGCTGCGCCAGAACCCGCAAGGCGATCTGCTCGGCCACGTGTTCGACCAGGGCCGGCCCTACGGCCAGATCGACGTGCGCGGCTACGAGACCAACGCGCACCTGCCGTTCCACACCGACGGCTGCGAGATCGTCGGGCTGCTGTGCCTGCGCGCCGCCCGGGCGGGCGGACTCAGCAGCCTGGTGAGCTCGACCGCCGTGCACGCGGAGATCGCGCGCACCCATCCCGAGCTGCTGCCGCCGCTCTATCGCGGCTTCCACTACATCCGCCGCGAAGCGGCGCTCGGCGACACGCCGGTGACGCCGCAGCGCATCCCGGTGTTCGGCGTCACGGGCGGCGTGGTCAGCGGCCGGCTGGTCGCCAACCAGATCAAGGCCGGCGCCAAGAAGCTCGGCCGGCCGCTCGAGCCGCTGGAGAGCCAGGCGCTGGATCTGGTCGCCGAGCTGTCCTACAGCGCGCGGTTCCGCCTCGACATGGACCTGATCCCGGGCGACATGCAGCTCTGCAACAACTACACCGTGATGCATTCGCGCACCGGGTTCGAGGACTGGCCCGAGCCGCACCGGCGGCGCCACATGCTGCGCCTGTGGCTCGGCATGCGCGAGCCGCGTCCGCTCGCCGACGGCTTCCCGCGCCAGTTCGGCTATCGCGCCAACGACACGATCGAGATCGCGCTGCAGGATGCGCCCGCGGTCTGACAGCGCCGATCTGGTCGTCCGCGACGTCGCCCCGGCCGACTTCGATCGATGGCTGCCGCTGTGGGACGGCTATAACGCCTTCTACGAGCGTGTCGGGCCAACCGCGTTGCCCGCGGCGATCACGCGCGTCACATGGGCGCGCTTCTTCGATGCCGACGAGCCGGTTCACGCGCTGGTCGCCGAGCGCGCCGGCCGGCTGCTCGGGCTCGCGCACTACCTCTTCCACCGCAGCACCACGATGGTGGGGCCGGTCTGCTATCTGCAGGATCTGTTCGCGCACGCCGACGCGCGCGGGCAGGGGATCGGCCGGGCGCTGATCGAAAGCGTCTACGAGCGCGCCCGCGCGGGCGGCGCGACCCGCGTCTACTGGCAGACCCACGAGACCAACGCGACCGCGCGGCGTCTCTACGACGCGGTGGCCGAGCGCTCGGGGTTCATCGTCTACCGCAAGAGCGTTTGAGCGGCGCCGCTACTGCACCGGCGTCTCGAAGCTCGTCGGCGCCGGGCTGATCACCTGCATCGAGCGGCGATCGAGCTGAAGCACGGCGAGCCCGCGCTCGACCACCCCGTCCGACGCGAAGCGGAAGATGCCGTCGACGCCGGCGAACCCCGAAGGCGAAGTCAGGGTCGCGGCCGAGAAGTCCGGCGTGCCGTGGAGGCGCGCCAGCACCGCGGCGAGGCCGGCCGCGTCGTAGGCCAGGGTGGCGATGCGCGGCGCGGAGCGCGCGTAGGTCTCCCGGTACTTGCGCTCGAAATTGGCCCGGCTCGACGGATCGGGCGCGGCGAACCACGCGCCGACCAGCGCCGGCTCGCCCGCCAGGCTCTGGTCCTCCCAGGCCGGCGTGCCGATCACGTGCACCTGCGCCGGATCGATGTCGTAGAACGGCAGCAGCGAGGCGATCGAGCGCAGGCGTTGACCGGCCTCGCCGAGCACGAGGGCCTGGTAGTCGACCTCTCCCGTGGTCTGCGGCTTGTTGCGGCTGAGCGCGGCGGGCGGGACCGCGGGATTGCTGGCGATGTAGGCGGCGTGCCGGCGCTCGAACTCGGCGACGCGCTTGACCGCGTTGGCGGCGTCGCCGCCCGGATCGTAGTGCTCGATCCGCACGACCTCGGCGTCGAGCTTCTGGGCGGCCAGCTGGACGGTGGCGGCGATGCGATCGCCCAGCGTGTCGGACGGCAGCAGCGCCGCCCAGCGGGTGACGCCTTGCGAGCGCGCGTAGGCGAGCGCGCGCAAGATCGAATCGGACGGCGGCAAGCCCATCAGGAAGATGCCGGGCCCGGCGACCGAGCGGTCGTTCGAGAAGCTGATGACGTTGACGTTCTGGGCCCGCGCGACGTTGGCGACCTCGGCGACCGAGCGCGCGAACAGCGGACCGAGAATCAGCTGGGCGCCGTCGGTCAACGCCTTCTGGGCGGCGGCGGCGGCGCCGTTCTTCTCGGTGTCGTAGGCGTCGAGCACGAAATTGTCGTCGCCGAAATCGAACACCGCGAGCTCGGCGGCGTCGAGCAGCGCGTGCCCGATCCGCGCGTCGGGACCCGACAGCGGCAACAGGATGGCGACGTGGGTGCCGGCCTGGATCGTGACGGTCGGCAGCTGGGTCACGGCACCCGGCTCGCCCTCGGCCGGCGGCGCCGTCTCGCCGGTCGTACCCGGCGGCGCGCCGGGGGGCAGCACGCCCGGTGTTCCGGGCGGCGAACCGGGCGGCGCGCCGGGCGCCCCACCCGGCGGCGGCGCGAACGGCGGCGGCGCGCTGCCGGGTGGCAACGGCGGCAGCGCGATCGTGCCCAGCGGCGGCGTCTCCTGGGGCGCGGGCGGCCTGGCTTGCGCCGCCGACGGCGGCGTGGCTACTTTGGAGGTCGGCGCGCAGGCGGTCGCCAGTGCGAGGCCCAGCCCCGCGAGCAGCCACGAAACCCGCCGCCAGGAAACCGGCCAGGATCCCGAGCGTGTCGCGCGCGCTGCGCCAACCATCTGCTTCTCCGGCCGCATCCCGGGATCCGTCACGCGGGGGTTCCTCCGGCAAGGCGCGGCGCGCGCCCGCGGCCCCCGACGGTAGTCAGGGCAACGAGCCAAGTAAACCGGCGCCCGGCCTCTATGTCGTCGCCACTCCGATCGGCAATAGTGGCGACATTACGGTGCGCGCGCTCGACGTGCTGCGCGGCGCCGATCTGGTCGCCTCCGAAGATACGCGCGTCACCGCCAAGCTGTTCATGCGCTACGGCATCGCGACCCGGCTGATCGCCTACCACGATCACAACGCCGAGCGCGTCCGTCCCGGGCTCCTGGCGCGGCTCGCCGCGGGCGCGGTGGTGGCGCTGGTGTCGGACGCCGGCACGCCGCTGATCTCCGATCCCGGCTTCAAGCTGGTGCGCGCGGCCGTCGCGGCCGGCCTGCCGGTCACGGGGCTGCCGGGCGCGTCCGCGGTGCTCGCCGCGCTCGTGCTGTCGGGCCTGCCGACCGACCGCTTCCTGTTCGCCGGCTTCCTCGATTCGCGCGCCGAGCGGCGGCGCCGCACGTTGGCCGAGCTCGCCGCGGTGCCGGCCAGCCTGGTGTTCTTCGAATCGGCGCGCCGGCTCGCCGATACGCTGGCCGACATGCACGCGCAGCTCGGCGAGCGCGACGCCGCGGTCGGCCGCGAGCTCACCAAGCGCTTCGAGGAGATGCGTCGCGGCGGCCTCTCGGCCCTCGCGGCGCACTACCGCGAGGCCGGACCGCCCAAGGGCGAAGTCGTGGTCGTGGTCGGGCCGCCCGCCGAAGCGGCGACGGACACGCCCACGCTCGACGACCTGTTGCGCGACGCGCTGGCACACCAGTCGCTGCGCGACGCCGCCGACGCGGTCGCCAAGGCGACCGGCCGACCGCGCCGCGAGGTCTATGCGCGCGCGCTGGCGTTGACCCGCCCGCCGGACGCCGAGCCGTGAGGCGACGACCGTGACCGCGGCCACGCGGCGCGCCGCGCTGCGCCGCGGCCGGTGGGCCGAGCGCCTGGCGGCGTGCTGGCTGATCGCCAAGGGCTATCGCATCGTCGCGCGCAACCAACGCACGCCGTTCGGCGAGATCGATCTGATCGCGCGCCGCGGCGGCATGGTGGCGTTGGTCGAGGTCAAGGCGCGGGTCAGCCGCGCCGACGCGCTCGACGCCCTGCGTCCGATGCAGCAGCAGCGCATCGCGCGCGCCGGCGCCTGGTTCGTCGCGCGCCGACCGCAGCTTCAGGGGCTCGACGTGCGCTGCGATCTCGTGATCGTGCCGGCGTGGCGCCGCCCGGTTCATCTGCCGGATGCGTGGCGCCGTCTCGACGATCTGGGTCGCTGACGCGCCAAGCCGAATCGTGCTATGCGGTGCCCAATCGAGCGGGGGAGCCAGATGCGCACGCGTGGTGTCGGGCGGATGGGGTTGACGATCGGCGTCGCCGTCATGCTGTCGAGCATGGCGGGCGGATTGTCCGGCTGCGTCGGGCTTGCGCTCGGCGGCGCCGCGAGCGCCGGCGTCGCGGCATCCGAGGATCGCGGCCTGGGCGGCGCGCTCGACGACACGCGCATCCGCGCCGACATCAACGAGAAGTGGATGAACGCGTCGATGGACATGCTGCAGAAGGTCGATCTGTCGGTGAACGAGGGACGCGTGCTGCTGACCGGCACGGTGCCGACGTCGGAGATGCGGCTCCAGGCCGTCAAGCTGGTCTGGCAGGTCGACGGCGTGCGCCAGGTGATGGACGAGATCAAGGTCGGCAAGGAGAGCGGCGTCGGCGACTACTCGCGCGACGTCTGGATCTCGACCCAGCTCCGCTCCGACATCCTGTTCGACCGCTCGATCCAGTCGGTCAACTACTCGGTCGAGACGGTCGACGGCACCGTCTATCTGATGGGCGTCGCGCAAAGCCAGGACGAGCTCGCCCGGGTGACGAACTACGCCCGCAACCTGAATTATGTGAAGCGCGTGGTCAGCTTCGTGCGCGTCAAGGACCAGGCGGCGCCGGCCAGCCGGCCGGCCACCCAGGCGACCGGCACGCCGGCACCCGCGCCGGGCGGCACGGCATCGACGCCCGAGCCGGCGCCGGCCGCCGCGCCCGATCGGGCGCCGGTCGACACGGCGCCGTTGCCCGCGCCCGACAAGCCGTCATGATGCATCATGGATAGCGTTCCCGCCGACTGGGCCGAGACCGTGCTGCGCGAAATCGCGGCGAGCCGGTCGGATCGGCTCGATCTCGGCGAGGCGGCGCTCGCGCTGGCGTCGCTCGAGCGCCGGCAGGTCGGTCTGGCGCGCTATCGCGACCATCTGGCGCAGCTCGCGCTCGATGTCGGCGCGTGCGACGCCGCGCCGTCGCTGGCGGCGCGCGCCGCGGCGCTCAACCAGACGATCCTCGGCAAGCACGGCTATCGCGGCGACGGCGACACCTACGACGATCTGCAGAACGCCAACCTGATGCGCGTGATCGATCGCCGGCGCGGCCTGCCGGTGACGCTCGGCATCCTCTACATGCACGCCGCGCGAGCCCAGGGCTGGGACATGGTCGGCCTGGCATTCCCCGGCCATTTCCTGGTGCGGCTCGAGGCGGCCGACGGCCGCGCCATCGTCGACCCGTTCAACCAGGGCAAGCTGCCCGACGCCGGCGCGCTGCGCGAGCTGCTGCGCGGCACCGCGGGCGCCGACGCCGAGCTCGCGCCCCAGCACTACGCGCCGGTGTCCGACCGCGCGGTCCTGCTGCGCCTGCAGAACAACATCAAGCTCCGGCTGATCGGCGCCGACCGGATCGCCGAGGCGGTGCGCGTGATCGACGTGATGCTGCTGTTCGCGCCCGACCAGAGCGAGCTGTGGCGCGAGGCCGGCCTCTTGCACGCCCATCTCGGCAATCTCGGCGCCGCGACCGCCGCGATCGAGCGCTTCCTCGCGATCGCCGACAACGAGACGGCGCGCCACACCATGGCGGCGCTGCTGCAGCGCATGCGCGCCAAGCTCAACTAACCGACGGGCCGCACACCATGACGCTTCGCGTCGCGATCCAGATGGATCCCATCGAATCGGTCAACATCGACGCCGACTCGACGTTCGTGATCGCGCTCGAGGCGCGCCGCCGCGGCCACGAGCTGTTCCACTACCTGCCGCAGGACATGAGCTTGCGGCACGGCCGGGTGTTCGCCTACACGCGGACGCTCGACGTGCGGCGCGAGCGCGGCAACCACTACACGCTGGGCGCGCCCGAGGCGACCGATCTCGCCGGCTTCGACGTCGTGCTGATGCGCCAAGATCCGCCGTTCGACATGGCGTACATCACGGCGACCCATCTGCTCGAGCACATCCACCCCGAGACCCTGGTGGTCAACGATCCGGCGCACGTGCGCAACGCGCCCGAGAAGCTGTTCGTCACGCACTTCCCCGAGCTGATGCCGCCGACCCTGATCGCCTCGCATCCCGAGGAGATCCGCGCGTTCCGGCGCGAGCACCGCGACATCATCGTCAAGCCGCTGTTCGGCAACGGCGGCGCCGGCGTGTTCCACATCACGCCCGATGACGAGAACCTGAATTCGCTGCTCGAGATGTTCACCCGGCTCGGCCGCGAGCCCGTGATCGTGCAGCGCTACCTGCCCGAGGTCCGCCAGGGCGACAAGCGCGTGATCCTGGTCGACGGCGTCGCCGTCGGCGCGGTCAGCCGCGTGCCGGCGCAAGGCGAGGCGCGCGCCAATCTGCATGTCGGCGGCAAGGCGACCAAGACGAGCCTGACGCCGCGCGAGCACGACATCTGCGCCGCGATCGGGCCCGAGCTGCGGGCGCGCGGCCTGGTGTTCGTCGGCATCGACGTGATCGGCGACTATCTCACCGAGATCAACGTCACCTCGCCGACCGGCATCCAGGAGATCAACCGGCTCGACGGCGCGACCCTCGAGCGCCAGGTCTGGGACGCGATCGAAGCCCGCGTCGCCGCGCGCTAG
>DATJNS010000201.1:0-13387 GCA_035507915.1 Candidatus Sulfotelmatobacter sp. | reverse complement strand
GCCGAGGTGACCTGGTTGGCGACCTCGCTGAGGTTCTGCAGGGCTTGCGTCGTGTTGCCGGTCAGGACCTGCAGATTGCCGCCGAGATCGCCGTTGATGTTGGTGAGCTGCTGGCCCGACACGCTGATCGCGTTGTTGGTCGCGTTGTAGGTCACGTGCTCGGCATACATGCCGGCGAGCGGCGTGTAGTTGGAGCTCAGGACCTGCAGCACGCCCTGATTGTCGATGAAGGCGTTGACGCCGATCAGGCTCGACAGATTGTTGACCGCGGTGTCGCGCTGGTCCTCCAGGTCGGTCGGGTCCTGGCTGTTGGCCTGCGCGGAGACCACCTGCTGGTTCAGGCTGGCGATCTGCTGGAGGTCCGCGTTCACCTGGTTGACGTCGTTGACGATGTTGGTCTGCGCGGTCTGTTGGAGCCCGAACAGCGCGCTCGTCTGCGCGTTGAAATTCTGCGCCAAGGTGTTCGCGGCGTTCAGCACGTCCTCGGCCGTGCCGGAGTCCTGCGGATTGGTCGCCAGCTGCTGGAAGTCGCTCTGCAGCGTGTTGATCTGGCCCTCGATCGAGGTGCCCTGGGTCGGATCGCCCGACAGCTGGTTGATCTGGCCGAGCGCGGTCTGCAACGCCGTCTGGTAGGCCGTGTCGGCATTGTTGGTGCGCAGTTTCTGCTGCAGCGAGGCGTTGATGTAGCGGACGATCGGCCCCGCCAGGGAGCCGCCGGTCGCCGCGTTGGAAACCGCCTGCTGGGTCTTGTTGACGTAGCCCGGGGTCTGGTCGTTCGTGATGTTGCGCGAAACCGTGCTCAGCAGCTGCTGGGTCGTCTGCAGACCCGACAGCGCGTTGAGCAGGGGATTGTCGAGATTGGTGATGCCGTTGACGGCCATGATCTACCCGTTTCGTCCCAGACGCGCGCCGCTCGTCACAGCTGCCCCTGGGCCAGTCCGACCGAACGGCGGCCGGCGTGCATCACGTGGTTGCCGGTCCGCGAATAGCGCGGATTGGGGATCGAGGTGTCGCTGCGCAGCGCGTTCACCATGGTCCGGATGGTGAACTGGGTCGCCTTGATCGCCGCGCCGACGACGCGCTCGTTCTCCTCGGCCGCCTTGCTGAGCTGCACCAGCGCCAGCGCCAGGTCGTAGAGATCGGGGTCATCCTCGATCGTCAGTCCCTCGTTCATCGCGAGCACCGCCTGCACCACGCTGTTGGCGCGGCGCAGCACCGGGACCACCGCTTGCTTCTCGCGCTGCATCTCTTGCAGCGCGGAGAAATCGCACTTGTGGATCATGTCGATCTCGAGGAGCAGCAGGTCCTCGAGGCGATTGATCTCGTCGATCAGGTGGTCGACGTCGTCCAGGGGGTGCGTCACTTGGCGACCTCCTGGAGCTTGAGGATCTGGTCGCGCACCATCTTGGCGATGCCGACGCCGCCGGCCTTGGCCATCACCTTGCCGTACTCGTCGACCATCATGGACTGGAAGGTGTCCTCGGCATTGCCGCCGCCGAAGAGGCCCTTGCCGCTCTTCAGGCTGGCGAACACCGGCTGGAGCATGTTCGACAGGAACATCGCCTCGAAGTCCTGCGATACCCGGTCGGCTTCCTTGGGATCGGTGGTCGTGAACGCGGCCAGCCGGTTGAGCTGCGTGTTCGCCTGACGGTCGAGCGCGAGGCTGACGTCGGCGGCAGGCGGCAGGGCGGAGACCGCGTCCGCCATGGTTACAGGATCTCCAGGTCGGCTTGCATCGCGCCGGCGGCCTTGATGGCCTGCAGGATCGAGATCAGGTCGCGCGGGCCGACGCCGAGCGCGTTGAGGCCGTTGACCAGCTCGCCGATCGTGGCACCAGGCGCCAGCACGGCGAGCCGCCGGCCGGACTGGTCGTCGACCTCGATCTGGGTGCGCGGCACGACCACGGTCGAGGCGCCGCCGGCGATCTGGCCCCGAAGGCCGGCCTGCCGGCTGCCGGGGACGACCTGCGGCACCATGTCGAACACCGGGTTGCCGTTGGCGTCGACCACCGGACGGCCGCTGGCGTCGACGCGCGGCTTCGGCACGTTGACGACTTGGTCGGGGTTCTGCGTGTTCGGCGTGCTCGGAAGCACGCTGGCGCCCGGCGCGAACGGCGCGGGCTGCGAGACCTGCGGCGTCTCCGTGACGCGGATCGTCAGGTTGGCCTGGGCGACCGCGACCTCGCTGATGCGCACGTTCTCGCCCATCACGATCACGCCGTAGTGCTCGTCGATGATCACGCGCGCGACCTGGTCGGGCTCGACCGGCAGGCGCTCGATGTCGGTCATCAGCGCCACGGCGTCGCCCTTGTATTGCGTCGGCACGTTGACGACGACCGTCTTCGGGTCGGACGAGCGCGCCGCCGGCTGGGCGAGGAAGGCATTGATCGCTTGGGCGATCCGCCGGGCCGTCGTCAGGTCAGGGTTCTTCAGCGACAGGCGCACCGTGTCCATCGCGCCGAGCTCGAAGCCGACCTCGCGCTCGACGATCGCGCCGTTGGCGATGCGCGAGTTGGTCGGCACGCCGCGGGTTACCGACTGCGCCGCGCCGATCGCCGCGAAGCCGCCGATCGCGACGTTGCCCTGGGCGACCGCGTAGACCTCGCCGTCGGCGCCCATCAGCGGCGTCACGAGCAGGGTCGCGCCGAGCAGGCTGGTGGCATCGCCCATGGTCGAGACGTTGACGTCGATGCGGTCGCCCTGGCGCGCGAACGGCGGCAGGGTCGCGGTCACCATCACGGCCGCCAGGTTGCGCGTGCGCAGATTGTTGTTGACCGCGTTGGAAGTGCCCTGCTGGCCGACCTGCGCCGGCAGGCGGCTGTTGACGCCGAGGCGCTCGAGCATGCCCGTCAAGCTGTCGAGCGTGAACACCGAACGGTTCAGCGTGTCGCCGGTGCCGTTGAGGCCGACCGCTAGGCCGTAGCCGACCAGCATGTTGTCGCGGATGCCCTCGAAGTCGGCGATGTCCTTGATGCGCACGGTCTGCGCCGGCGCCGCCGCGATGGCGCCGAAGGCCAGAATCACGCCGAGCGCCAGGACGCGCGACACCGCTTGCACCCACTTCGGCGCCGCGGCACGAATGACGGTCGTCAGCTCAGTCACGATCCTTCGCCCTCTCAAGGCAGCCCGAGCCTAGCGATTACCGTGCCATGGTAAAAATCGCGATTTCCCGCGGTTTTCTGCGGCTGCGGAGGGGGGAGGGGCGGTCATTCCGGTAATAGCTGCCCGGAGGGCCCGGCAAGTTTTGCCGATCGCATTTCGACTGCCGCGCAAACGCGGTAAGGCGTTGCCGGCGCTAAGATAAGGTGAAGCCGCGCCGCCGATGGTGTATGTTTAACGCCATGAAAATCGAATCGCCGTCGACGACCCGTGGGGTCGCCTCGGCACGCAAGTCCGACAAGGCCAAGGGGAAGAGCGACGAGTTTGCCCGCGCCCTCGAAGAGGGCGAGGAAGACGGGGCCGTGCCCGGCGTCTCGGCGGCACCGGTGGTGAGCGCGATCGACGCGCTGCTCAGTGTCCAGGAGATGTCGGGCGACGAGGAGCGCAGCGCCCAAGCCAAGGCGCGCGGTGAGGAGCTGCTCGAGCAGCTCGACGAGCTGCGCCATGGGTTGCTCGCCGGTCACCTGTCTCCCGACCGTCTCGACGGCCTGGTTGCCCTGGTCCGCAGCGAGCGGGCCTTGGCCACCGATCCGCGTCTGGCCGAGACCCTCGACGAGATCGAGCTGCGCGCCAAGGTCGAGCTGGCCAAGCTCGGGCGCGAGGTCTAGCCGCGGTCTTCCGGGTCGACCGCCCAAATCCTGGGCAGCTGAATTCCTCCCGTGAATTCAATGATGTGACGGCTGTCATCCGATTTTAACTCGATCTTGTCTCGGAGCCTGGGGCTTACATATACTCCGCGCCTCTCGGTGCCGCCCCTCTGAGGAACGTCGATGTCGCCGTTGCTGCCGCCCGACTACCGCCCCTCCGAAGACGAACCGTTCATGAGCGACCTCCAACTCGAGTATTTCCGCCAGAAGCTGCTCAGGTGGCGGGCCGAACTGCTCCAGGAATCCACCGAGACACTGAACCACCTCCAGGCCGAGAGCCTGCATCAGCCCGACCTCACCGATCGCGCCTCGATGGAGACCGACCGCGCGCTCGAGCTCCGCACCCGCGACCGCGAGCGCAAGCTGATCAGCAAGATCGACGCGGCGCTCCAGCGCATCGAGGACGGCTCGTACGGGTTCTGCGAGGAGACCAACGAGCCGATCGGCATTCGCCGGCTCGAGGCGCGCCCGATCGCGACCCTGAGCCTCGAGGCTCAGGAGCGTCACGAGCGGCTCGAGCGCACTCACCGCGACGACTGAATCGAGAAAGCCGCTGGTACCAGCGGCTTTCTTAGCCCAGACGCGCGTACCGGATCGGCGTGGCGGCTGCGCCCGAGCGAGACGATTCTAGAAGGGCAGCAGGATGTCGAGCAGCTGGCTGCCGTAGCGCGGCTGCTGGACGTCGTCGATCTGACCGCGGCCGCCGTACGACACGCGCGCCTCGGCGATCTGGTCGTAGGGGATCGTGTTGTCGGGGCCGATGTCCTCGGGGCGGATCACGCCGAGGAGGCGGAGCTCGCGCAACTCGAAATTGACCCGCATCTCCTGGTGGCCGTCGATCACCAGATTGCCGTTGGGCAGCACCTGGGTGATCAGCGCCGCCAGACGCAGGTTGATCGTCTCCGAGCGGTTGATCGCGCCGGTGCCCTGGTTGTTGGTCGAGCCGGTCAGGTTGACGGTCGGAACCGTGCCGGCCGCCTGCGTGGTGAAGTGTTTGCGGAAATCCTCCTGGAAACCGAGCAACGCCGTGTACAGGTCCTGCTCGCTGGTCGTGCGCGTGCGCGTCGTGGAATTCGCCAGCGTGCCGGCGTCGGCGATGTCGATCACCACGGTCAGGATGTCGCCGACGCGCGTGGCGCGCAGATCGCGGAAGAAGGTCCGGCTGCCGGTGCGCCACAGCGAGTTGGGGGCGCGCTCGGCGACCTGCGGCGGCGGCATCGGCAACGACACCGGCTTGTAGCCCGGCGCCGCGTTCGGGTTCTCGATCGGGGTCAGCTCCGGCTTCTCGCCGATGCGGCTCACGCGGTCGAACGCGTTGCAGCCGCCCAGCAGGGCGGCCGTCAGGGTGAGCGCAATCAGGGACCGGACGGGTACTGTCATCGCCTGCTCAGTTGCTCGCCGCCGATTTCGTCGGGGTCGACGCCGTCGTGTAGCTGGTCGTCACGACGACTTCGCCGGCCTTGCTGACCACGCCTTGGACGATCTTGTTGCTGCGCGTGTTGACGACGCGCACCTGATCGCCCTCGGCGCCATCATCGAGCGCCTTGCCTTGCATCGTGATGTCTAGCCGGGCAGAGATGACTTTGACGTTAACGATGCTGTTCTTCGACACCAGGATCGGCTCGGCGACGTCGGAGACGCGGATCGGCTGGCCGGTCGGCAACACGCGGCGTGCGGCCTTGTCGACCAGCTTGTCGGGGTCGTTGATCTGGGTCGGGCTAACCTGATCGGCGCGCATCCGGACCATCTCGATGTCGCGCCCGCGAATCACCTCGTTGGCCCCGATCGGGCGCACCGGCACCGGCATGTCGACCATATGGTACGCCTTGCCCTGCACCTTGATGCGCTGGGCGCCGTCGCCGCCATCGGCGGGCGCCACCAACGTCATCTCGAAGCGCGGCTTGCCCGGATCGTACGTCACCGACTCGGCGCGCACACTGACCGGCCGGTCGCCCGCCACCGTGATCCGGAGATTCTCGCTGTCGAGCGTCACGTCGCTGTCGGACGGCAGGCCGTGCTTCTGGAGCTCCTGCATCACGGCGTCGTGGATCGCCTTCGAGCCGATCACCTGGCCGGCGCGCTCGACGTCGACGTGATCGAAGCGGCTGCCGGGCTGCCAGCCGATCCGCTGGCTGTTAGCGATACTCATCAAGGTCGAGGCGTCGAGCGTGATGCGCTTGCCGGGGGCGGGGGCGCGCGCGACCTCGGCCGACGCGTCGGCGCTGGCCGGCAGGTCGGCGAACAGATCGCCGAGCTGCACATGATCGCCCTCGACCACCGCCTGCGGCTTGAGGATCGGCGCGGCATGCGCCGCGTCGACCCGCCACGCCGCGCCGAGTAGCACTACCGCAGCGATCAACCAGGCGCGCATCAGCGGAAACTCCCGTTACCGAACCTGCGACAGCGTTTGGAGCATCTGGTCGGAGGTCTCGATCACGCGGCTGTTCATCTCGTAGGCGCGCTGCGCGGTGATCAGGTTGGTGATCTCCGAGACGACGTTGACGTTGGAGGTCTCGAGGAAGCCCTGCAGGATCGTGCCGAAATTGTTGGAGCCCGGGTTGCCGTCGAGCGGCTGACCCGACGCGGTGGTCTCCTGGAACAGGTTGTTGCCGATCGCCTGCAGGCCGTCGTCGTTGGGGAACTGGGTCAGCTGGAGCTGGCCGATGTTCTGCGGGTCGACGGTGCCGGCGATCTTGACTAGGACCTGGCCGCTGGTGTTGACCGTGATCGACAGCGCGTTCTGCGGGACCGTCAGGCCGGGACGCACCTGGTAGCCGTCGGCGGTGACGATCTGGCCGTTCTGATCGAGCTGGAAGGAGCCGGCGCGCGTGTAGGCGATCTCGTTGTTCGGCAGGGTGATCTGGAAGAAGCCGACGCCCTGGACCGCGAGGTCGAGCGGATTCGAGGTCGGCAGCAGGTTGCCCTGCGCGTCGTTGCGGTAGACCGCCGCGGTGCGCACGCCGAGGCCGATCTGGATGCCCGATGGCACCGTCGTGCCGGCGTCCGACGAGGCCGAACCGACGCGCCGCTCGTCCTGGTAGAGCAGGTCCTGGAACTCCGGCCGCGAGGCCTTGAACCCGGTGGTGTTCAGGTTCGCGATGTTGTTGGAGATCGTTTCAACGTTCAGCTGTTGAGCCAGCATTCCCGTTGCGCCGATATTGAGCGATCGCATGGTCAGTCTTCCCCGAAAACTCTACGCTTCTTGACCTTAGGCCTTGGCAATTCTGCTGAACGTCTGCTGCATCCGCGTGTTTTCGCCGTCGAGCAGGTTCTGAACCATCTGATAGTCGCGGCTCATCTGGATCATCCGCGTCATCTCGAGGACGGGCTGCACGTTCGAGCTCTCGAGCGCGCCTTGCGTGACCTTGGCGTCGGTCGCAGGCAGCGGTGTCTGGTCGGTCGAGTACGCGTCGCTGCCGGCGAGGCGCATCGCCTGCTCGCTGGCGAACCGGACGAGCCGGATCCGGCCGACCTCGCCCTGCTCGGTCGTCACGACGCCGTCGCCCGAGATCTTGATGTTCTGCGCGCCCTGCGGGATCGTGAGCGGCCGGCCGTTCTCCTGGAGCAGCGGATAGCCGTCGCTCGTCACGACCTGGCGATTCTCGTCGAGGTGGAAGATGCCGGTGCGCGTGTACAGTTCTTGCGCGGGGTCGCCCAACACCATGTAGCCGGGGCCCTGCAGCGCCAGGTCGAGCGGGTTCTTGGTCAGGGTCAGCACGCCGTCCTGGGTGTCGCGGTAGGTGCCGATGTCCTGCACGAACGACATCTTCTGGCGCAGCCCGATCGAGCCGGTGCGCGCGAGGTACTCCTGGAACAGTGAATGCTCGGCGCGATAGCCGACGGTCGAGGCGTTCGCGATGTTGTTCGCGACCACGTTCATGTCGCGCGCCATCGAGGCTTCTTTGGACAGCGCGATATAGGTTGGTGATTCCATGGTGCCCGGCTCGACCCTGATACCTCTGCCGAGGCGTTAAGCATGCTACGTGCCAATGAACAAACTTGCGCTTCCACAAGGGCTTGTGGCCAATTCCGCCGGCCGCGCCGTAGGTCGGGGAGGACGCTTTAGCAAGCTTTGCCGGGCAGATCTTGCCGGTCCCTGCAATCTGCGGAAAATTTGGCGGAGCTTGGAAACTTCGTCTTGCATTTCAACGGTTCCTTAACCGAAACTCACCCAACGTAATCGAGCCTCGGTCCATTCGGGCGCCTCGGCAGGGAGTAGTTATGGCTGCGGATACTTTTGACGAAGATGCCGGTGCCCGCCGCGCATCGACGCGCAAGCGTCTGAGCGGCAAAAAGCTGATTCTTTTCGTCATCCTGCCGGTGCTGCTGGTGATCGGCGCCGCCGCTGGACTGTATTTCTCGGGCGCGCTGTCGTCGATCTTCGGCGGTGGCGAGAAGGCGGCGCCCGCGGAGGCCGCCGCGGGAGCGCCCGGCGCTGCGCAGCCCGGCGCGCCCATCTACTGGGACCTGCCCGACATTCTCGTCAACCTGCGCACCGACGGTCCGCGGCCGCAGTTCCTCAAGATCTCGGTCAGCCTCGAGCTCGACCATCCCGAGGATCGCGCCGCCATCGAGCGCGTGATGCCGCGCGTCACCGACACCTTCCAGGTCTATCTGCGTGAGCTCACCGCCGACCAGCTGCGCGGCTCGGCCGGGCTGATCCGGCTGCGCGAGGAGCTGCTGTCGCGCATCAACACTGCGGTGGCTCCGGCGCACGTCAAGGACGTGCTGTTCCGCGAGATGCTGATCCAATAAGGGGGCAGAGCAGATGGCCGACCCCGAAGACAAGAAGGAGGACGACGACCTCCTGGCCGCCGAGTGGGCGGCGCTGGCCGAGGGCAACCAGGGCGAGGACAGCCCGGCGGCCGGCGGCGGCGTGGGCGACTTCGGCGGCGACACGGGCGGCGACACCGGCGGCACGACGCGCGTGCTCAATCAGGACGAGATCGACAGCCTGCTCGGCTTCGACGACGGCGGCGGCGGCTCGGGCGACGGCTCGGGCATCGCCGCGATCGTCAACTCGGCGCTGGTCTCCTACGAGCGCCTGCCGATGCTCGAGGTGGTGTTCGACCGCCTCGTGCGCATGATGTCGACATCGCTGCGCAACTTCACGTCCGACAACGTCGAGGTCAGTCTCGACAACATCACCTCGATCCGCTTCGGCGACTACCTCAACTCGATCCCGCTGCCCGCGATGCTCAGCGTGTTCAAGGCCGAGGAATGGGACAATTTCGGCCTGCTGACGATCGACAGCGCGCTGATCTACTCGATCGTCGACGTTCTGCTCGGCGGCCGGCGCGGCACCGCGGCGATGCGCATCGAGGGACGGCCCTACACGACCATCGAGCGCAACCTCGTCGAGCGCATGGTGCACGTCGTGCTGGGCGATCTGTCGGCGGCGTTCGATCCGCTGAGTCCGGTCACCTTCCGCTTCGACCGGCTCGAGACCAACCCGCGTTTCGCGGCGATCGCGCGCCCGGCCAACGCCGCGGTGCTCGCGCGCCTGCGCATCGACATGGACGATCGCGGCGGTCGCCTCGAGCTCCTGCTGCCCTACGCGACCCTGGAGCCGGTGCGCGAGATCCTGCTCCAGATGTTCATGGGCGAGAAGTTCGGCCGCGACTCGATCTGGGAGAACCATCTGGCCGGCGAGCTGTGGCATACCGACGTCGGCATCGACGGGGTGCTCGACGAGATCACGGCATCGCTGCGCGACGTGCTGGCGTGGGAGCCCGGCTCCAAGGTCGTCCTGAACTCGTTCCCGGACTCGCCGGTGACCTTGCGCTGCGGCGCCGTCTCGATGTTCCGCGGCGTGATGGGCCAGCGCAACGGCAACATGGCGATCAAGATCAGCGAACGGATCCAAAAGGGGGTTTGACCGCTTGACGCTTTCCCTCTTCCTCGACGTCATCGTCGCGGTCCTTCTGGTGGCCACCATCTTCTATGCCGCCATGCTGAACCGCCGTCTCGCCGGCCTGCGCTCCAACAAGGCCGAGCTCGAGGCGTTGATCCACACGTTCGGCGAGGCTTGCGCGCGCGCCGAGGCCGGGGTGAAGACGCTGCGCAGCGCGACCGACGAAGCGACCCGCCTGCAGGCCTATCTCGACCGCAGCCAGGCGCTGCGCGACGATCTGTCGTTCCTGCTCGATCGCGGGTCGGGTCTCGCCGACCGCCTCGAGGGCGGCGTGCGCAGCGCGCGCGTCGAGGTGCAGAGCCGTCCGATGCCGGCCAGCGATCCCGAGCCGGCCCCCGGGCGGGCCGGCAGGCCGCTGCGCGGCGAGCCGCGACCGGGCGCCGCCGAGCCCGAACCGATGCCGCCGCCACGCGTGCGGCCACTCCGCGAGCGGGTCGACGAGGCGGCGGTCGCTGCCGCTGCGGTCACGCCCGGGCCGGCCCCGATCGACGCCGAGCGGGCGGCCGAGCGGCTGGCGCAGCGCGTCACGCTCGGCGAACGGCCGTTGCGGGCGCCCCGGCCGCTGCGCGAGCGCGGCGGTCTGCGCACCGCGTTGGCGCAAGCCGCTGGCGCCGCCGGGGCGGGCCCGTCTGCCGCCCAGGCGCCCGGCCCGACGGTCGCCGAGCCGCCGCTCGCCACGGAGCCGCGCTCCAAGGCCGAGCGCGAGCTGTTGCAAGCGTTGCGGACGCGGCGCTGAGGGTGGTTAGGACCGTCGACTGGGGGGACCGATGCCGAAATCCCTGAGCCACCGTCGGTTGCCCTTCCGGGTGCTGCCCGTCATGCTGTTGGCGGTGCTCCTGATGCTCACCGTGAAGGTGAGCGATGTCTGGAACGGCTTCGCGTCGCTCGCGGTCCAGGTGAAGACCGCCCAGGCGCAGGCGCAAGGCCAGCCGGTCGCGCCGGCCAAGTCCGATCAGAAGGGCGCTGCGACGCCGAGCGCCGGCCAGGCCGCCGGGGGCATGGCGCCCGCCGGCGGCCAGAAGGCCGAGGGCGCGGCACCGGGCGCCAAGCCGGGCGAGGCCCAGGTCGCGTCGGCCGCGCCGGTGCCGCCGGCCGAGCTGCCGCGCGACCCGACCCGCTTCAACCAGTCGGAGATCGACCTCTTGCAGGCGCTCGGCGCGCGGCGTGACGCGCTCGATCAGCGCGAGCGCGCGCTCGATCAGCGCGAGGCGCTGCTCAAGGCGGCCGAGAAGCGCTTCGAGGAGAAGGTCGCCGACCTCGACGCCGTGAAGCTCGAGCTGCAGCAGATGCTGGCGCGCAACAACGAGCAGGAAGACGGCCGGCTGCGCAGTCTGGTGAAGATCTACGAGTCGATGAAGCCCAAGGAGGCCGCTCTGATCTTCGACAAGCTCGAGATCAATGTGCTATTGGGCGTCATCGAGCGCATGAAGGAGAACAAGGTCGCGCCGATCCTTGCCAGTATGCAGCCGGATCGTGCGCGCCAAGTGACCGACATGCTGGCGGACAAGAGCCAGCGCCCGCCGCCGCGGCAGCAGTGACGCGCCGATCGCGGCGCGCGCGAGCGGGGGCGAAACAAGTTTGACCGGCGCGGCGTCATCACGTCGCGCATCCTTCTGGTGAACGGGAGAGGTCCAGTGCCTGTCGACAAAGCAATGAACGTCCTCATCGTCGACGACTACAAGACGATGCTGCGCATCATCCGCAACCTGCTCAAGCAGCTCGGCTTCGACAACGTCGACGAGGCCTCGGACGGTGCGACCGCGCTGGCGCGTCTGCGCGAGAAGGATTTCGGACTGGTGATCTCGGACTGGAACATGGAACCGATGACCGGGCTGCAGCTGCTCAAGGAGGTCCGGTCGGACGCCAAGCTGGCGCACATCCCGTTCGTCATGGTCACCGCGGAAAGCAAGACCGAGAACGTGATCGCGGCCAAGGAGGCCGGCGTGACGAATTACATCGTCAAGCCGTTCAACGCCGAGACGCTGAAGCAGAAGCTCATTGCGGTGTTCGGGCCGTTCTAGTCGGCGTGCGGGGCCGGTGGAGGCTGGATGGCGGGACCGCCTGACAATTCCGACTTGCAGCGTCAGCTGGCGAAGCTGCAGAGCCTGGGCGAGCAGCCGAGCCCGGCCGAGATCATGGCGATCGTCGAAAGCGTGATGGCGCGCTTGGCGGGCGACCTGACCGCGGCCGACTTGAAGCTCTACGCCGAGCTCGAGGCGCTGGCGCGCTTCATCCAGAACGCGCGCAGCGAGATCGCCGCCGTGCGTCCGCACGACATCGGCTCGCAGGACATCCCGCTCGCGACCGATGAGCTCGATGCCGTGGTCGGCGCGACCGAAGAGGCGACGGGCAACATCCTCGACGCCGCCGAGGCGCTGTCGAACCTGACCTCGACCCTGCCGCCCGAGGCTGCCGAGCAGGTCACCGCGGCGGTGACGCGGATCTACGAGGCCTGCAACTTCCAGGACATCACGGGCCAGCGCATCACCAAGGTGGTGCGCACGCTGAAGCACATCGAGGAGCGCGTGAGCGCGATGCTGTCCGCGTTCGGCGAGGACACCGCCAACAAGCAGGCGGAGCGTTCGGCGGAGGCGCCGGCGGCCGCGCCGGCGGCGCCCGCGGGCAAGACCGACGAGAAGGACCTGCTGCACGGACCGCAGCTGCCGGACGACGCCAAGAAGCAGGCCGAGATTGATGCGATTCTGGCGAGCTTCGACCGCTAGTCGAGCACGCGCGCGCAGCCTCGCGGTTGGCGTTGCGCTGGGGGCGTCGATCGCGCTCGCCTGGCCGGTCGCCGCGGCCCGCGCGGAGGCGGCGGTCACGGTCCGTTCCGGCGAGCATGACGGCTATGGCCGGCTGGTTTTCGATTGGCCGAAGCCGGTGCGTTTCGACGCCAGCGTCGACGGCAACCATCTGATCATCCGCTTCAATGCGCCGCTGACGGCCGATCTCGGCGCGGCCGCGATCCGGCGGCTCGACAATTACGTGACCCGGCCGGTGCTCGGCGCGGATCGCCGCAGCGTCACGTTCGAGCTGGTGCGCCCCGTCACCTTGCGGAGCTTCCAGAACGAGCGCTCGGCCGTGATCGACCTGATCGATCAGCCGGCGGGCAAGCCGATGCGCCAAGCCGCCGCGCCGCCGGCCGCTCCCCAGCCCGAAGCCGCCAAGCCCGAAGCGCCCCAGGCTGCCACGGCCAAGCCGGACAGCGCCGCCGCGAAGCCCGAAACCGTGCCGGCGTCGGCGGCGCCTGTGGGCGCGGTGGCGCCCGTGGCCGCGCCAACGCCGTCAGCCGCGCCGCCATCTGCGGCCGCGCCCATCGCCGCCGCGAAGCCGGCCGACAAAGCGGCGTCGGCCGCGGTCGTGCTGCCCGTGCGGGTCGGCGAGCATGACGATTTCACCCGACTCAAGTTCGATTGGCCCCAGGCGGTCGAGTACCACGTCGAGGCGAGCGCCGGCCACGCCACGATCACGTTCGATCGACCGGCGCAGATCGATGTCGCGGCGTTGCGGGACGCTTTGCCGCGCTCGGTGGCGCAGCCCGAGGTGATCGACAACGGCGCCGGCATCAGCTTCGCGATCCCGCGCACCGCCGAGGTGCGCCACTTCCGCAGCGGCCTCGCCGTCGTGCTCGACGTGCTCGCGCCGCCCGACGCCGCGCCCGCGGCGGG
>DATJNS010000200.1:0-14911 GCA_035507915.1 Candidatus Sulfotelmatobacter sp. | reverse complement strand
TCGATCGAGATGCCGCGCGCCTTCTCTTCCTTCAGCCGGTCGGTGTCGACGCCGGTGAGCGCGCGCACCAGCGCGGTCTTGCCGTGGTCGATATGGCCGGCGGTCCCGACGATCACGAGGCCGGCTCCGGCAGGGCGGCCGACGCCCGGCGCTGAGCCTCGGTGACCTGCGCCGGCGACAAGGTCGCCCGCACCGTCGCGAAGAACGACTGGGCGAGCGCGCTGCCGCCGGCGTGCGCGCGCAGGAGCCACGACAACGCGGTCACGGGATCGCGCGCGACCCCGGTGCCCAGATGGTAGGCCGCGCCGAGCATGGCTTGGCCGTCGGCATCGCCGCGCTCGGCGCCGCGCCGCCACCAGCGCGCCGCCTCCGCGACGTCGCGTTCGACGCCGAGCGCGTTGTGGAAGATCATGCCGAGGCGCGTCATCGCGGCGGCGACGTTCTGCGCGGCCGCGGCCTGCGCCCAGCGCAACGCCTCGGCATAGTCGGGCGGCGCGACCTCGCCTTCGAGCAGCATCCAGCTCAGCATGTCCTGCGCCGGTCCGTCGCCCTGCTCGGCCGCGGCACGATAGAGCGCGGCCGCGCGCCCATAATCCTGGGCGACCCCGTCGCCCCTGAAGTAGAGCGCCGCCAGGTTGCGGCGGCCGACGGCGTCGCCGCCCTCGGCGGCCAGGCTCAGCCACCGAACCGCGAGCCCCAGATTGCGCCCGACCCCGAGACCCTCGGCGAAACAGGCGCCGACGTTGTTCTGGGCGCGCGCGACCCCGGCGCGGGCGAGCGGGCCCCAGATCTCGAACGCGCGCGCGTACTCGCCGCGCGCGGAGGCTTCGAGCGCCTCGACCAGGCGTGCGGCGATCGTCTCGTCGTCGCGCGCCATCAGTATCCGAGCAGGAACATGTTGACGCCGCCGCGCCGGTAGCCGTTTTCCCGCAGCAGCAGATCGAGCCCGAGGGTCGCCACGTCGTCGGCGACCGGATCGAGCGCGGGATCCGTCTGCTGGTGCAGGATCTTCACGTAGCCGTGGCAGCTCTCGCAGGTCTCCGCCTTGACGACGCCCGCGTCGCCGGCGAGCTCCTGATAGGCGATGCCCTTGGTCGAGCCGCAGAGCACGCATTTGATGCGGACCATGTGCCACCAGCTGGCGCATAGCGAGCACACGCAGAACCGGGCGTTCTGGGCGCCGCGCCAGCCGGCGATGACCGACGCGACGGGCGCGCCGCCGCACACCGGGCAGACGCCGTCGCCGACCGGCACCAACGTGGCCGCCTCCAGGCGCGCGGCCTGGCGCGCCAGATGAACCTGCAGCGCCGCCGCCACGTAGACGTGTTCGGCGAACGCCTCGGCGGGAATCGCCTGCGCCAGCACCGCGCGCACCATGACGGCACGGCCGGCGGCGTCGGCGTCCGCGACCCGGTCGAGCGCCGCGCGGGCGGCCGGCGGCATGTCGATCTCGATCGCGGCGGCGAGCAGGCGGGCGAGCGTCGCCTCGAGCGCGCCGTCGATCGTCATGCGGTTGCGGTCGAGCGGCGGCATGGCGTGCGCCCGCGCGCGGGCGAGCGCGTCGCCGGACGGCATGTCGGGCGCCGGCAAGTCCGCCTGCAGCCGATGCTGGCACACGGCGAGCGCCGCGAAGAAGCGCAGGATCTCGCCGAGCTCGCTGCCCTCGGCCAGAGCCAGGCAGCGGCGCGCGCGCGCGGCGAACAGGCTGGCGGGATCGGGCGGCCGGACGAACGGCGGCTCAACGATCTCGCCGATCGGTATCGGGTCGTGGCGCGGCGTGTCGGTCTTGCTCATCCCACCCTCACGAACCCCACGGGCCACGTGATCGACCGACACCTATCACGCCCCCGCGTCGGCGGCGAGGGCGCTTCCCTGCCCGGCCGGCGCTACCCTAACCGGCCTTGCCGACCAGCTTGCGCAGCCAGCGGCGGTGATGGCGCCATGCCCAGCCACCGGTGACTTGGCCGCGGGTCATCGCGCCGATCGTGCCGCGCACCCAGATCGCCGCGTAGACGTGGACGATCCACACGCAGATGATGACGACCGCGGCCATCGAGTGGATCAGCACGGCGAAGCGCTTCTGCTCGATGGTCGTGTAGGCGGCGAAATACTGGTCCCAGATCGCGAAGCCGCTCGAGATCAGCACCAGGATCAGGATCGACATCAGCCAGAAGACGGCCTTCTGGCCGGCATTGTACTTGTCGACCTCCGGCAGCCGTTCCTCGTGCGCGGACAACACGTCGCGCAGCCGCGCGAGCCAGGTGCCGTCCTCGCGCCGCCACAAATTGGCGCGCCAGAAGCGGATGAACAGGCCGAAGAAGCTGACGAACAGCACCACGCCGATCCACGGATGGATCGCACGCGCGCTCTGGCCGCCGCCGAACAGTCCCGACAGGAAGAACAGCGCGGGATGGAACAGCGCGAGCCCGGAGAGCGCCAGCAGCACCAGGCTGATCGCCGTGATCCAATGGTTGATGCGGGCGGCCACCGTGTAGCGGCTGACGGTGACGGGATCGCCCGGATTCACCCGATCGCCGGGCTGGACGTCGTAGGCCGTCATGGCCGCGCGCTCCTGGTGAGCCGCTTGGCGTTCTCCTCGTCCTCGGGCGACACCCGGTTCGCGCCCGACACCAGGTGGTGCAGGAAACCGACCGCGGTGAATGCGCCGATCGCCCATACGCCGGCGTGCTTGGCCAGACCCTTCCACAGCTCGACGACCGCGCTGATCTTGGGGTTCTTGGGCAAATTGGCGTAGAGCTCGGGCTTGTCGGCATGCGGCAGCACGTACATCACGTGGGTGCCGCCGACGCCGGGCGGATCGTAGAGGCCGGCATTGGCGAAGCCGCGCGACTTGAGGTCGGTGATGCGCGTCGCGGCGTGCTGCGTCATCTCCTCCTTGGTGCCGAACACGATGGCGTGGGTCGGGCAAGCCTTGGCGCAGGCCGGTCCCTGGCCGACGGCCACGCGGTCGGAGCACAGGGTGCACTTGTAGGCCTTGCGGTCGACCGCGGAGATGCGCGGGATGTTGAACGGACAGCCCTTCACGCAATAGCCGCAGCCGATGCAGTTCTCGTGCACGAAGTCGACGATGCCGTTGGAGTACTGCACGATCGCGCCGGGCGCCGGGCACGCCTTGAGGCAGCCGGGATCGGCGCAGTGCATGCAGCCGTCCTTGCGGATCAGCCACTCGAGGTTCTGCGTCTCCGGGTTGACCCACTCGGTGAAGCGCATGAGCGTGAACATGCTCGGCGTCAGGTCCTCGGGGTTGTCGTAGACCCCGTGGTTGGTGCCGACCTCCTGGCGCATGTCGTTCCACTCGAGGCAGGCCGACTGGCACGCTTTGCAGCCGATGCATTTCGAGATGTCGATCAGCTTGGCGACCGGCGTGAGCTGACGCGCCGGCGGCGGCACCGACGAGGCCGAGCGGGCCACCAGGTCCTGCTCGCCGAGCGTCACCTGGACGTTCTCGGTCGCCGGGTTGGGGAGCTCGAAGTTGAATGCCATGGCTCCCTCCCTTACGCCGTCGGCCCGGGAATGGGCTCGATGTCGACCAGAAACGCCTTGTACTCCGGCGTCTCGATGTTGGCGTCACCGACATAGGGCGTCAGCGAGTTGGGGCCGAAGCCCTTGCGCGCCTGGCCCATGAATCCCCAGTGCAGCGGTATGCCGACGATGTGGACCGTCTTGCCGTCGCAGGTCAGCGGCGCAATGCGCTTGGTCACCACCACCTTCGCCTTGACCGATCCGCGGTTGGACCAGATGCGCGCCCAGCCGCCGGACGCGATGCCCTTCTCCTTCGCGAGCTGCTCGGAGATCTCGACGAAGAACTCGGGCTGCAGCGAGGCGTTGATCCGCCCGTGCTTGGTCCAGAAGTGGAAGTGCTCGGTCAGGCGGTAGGACGTCGCCGCGTAGGGGAAGTCCTTGGCGTCGCCGAACTGCTCGAGGTCGCCCTTGAACACGCGGGCGACCGGGTTGCCGCGGATCTTCGGCGCGATCGGGTTCGCGATCGGCGACTCGAACGGCTCGTAATGCGCCGGGAACGGCCCGTCGCGCATCATGGCGCGCGTGAACAGGCGCGCGGTGCCCTCCGGGTTCATGATGAAGGGACCGACGACGTCGGGCTTCGCGGTCGGCAGGATGTCGGGCACGTCGTAGCCCGTCCATTTGCCGCCGTCCCACCACAGGAGCTTGCGGCTGGGATCCCACGGCTGGCCGCTGAGGTCGGCCGACGCGCGGTTGTAGAGGATGCGGCGGTTGACCGGCCACGACCACGCCCAGTTGGGGAACGCGCCGGTGTCGTCGGGATCCTTGTTGTCGCGGCGGGCCATGTTGTTGCCCGCCTCGGTGTAGCAGCCGGAATAGATCCAGCAGCCGCACGCGGTCTTGCCGTCGTCGCGCAGGAACGCAAAGCTCGCGACCTGCTTGCCCTTCTCCAGCACGACCTTGGTGGGATCGTTGGGGTCGGTCACGGTCTCGAGCGCCGAGCCGTTGAGCTCCTTGGCGAGCTCCTCGGGGGTCGGCTCGCCGGGGTCCTTGTAGTTCCAGCTGAGGTCGACGATCGGCTCCGGCGCCGGGCCGCCCTCCTTCTGGTAGAGCGCCTTCAGGCGCAGATGGAGCTGCGCCATGATCCAGGTGTCGTGCTTGGCCTCACCCGGCGGCGTGCCGCCCGCCCAGTGCCAGTGCAGCTGGCGGCCCGAGTTGGTGAGCGAGCCCGTGTCCTCGGCGAAGCACGTCGACGGCAGCTGGATCACCTCGGTCTGGATCTTCGCGGAGTCGACGTCGTTGTATTCGCCGTGGTTCTCCCAGAACCGCGACGTCTCGGTGTCCAGCGGGTCTATCACGACGAGGTACTTGAGCTTCGACAGCGCCGCCGTGAGCTTCTTGCGGTTGGGGAACGACAGCAGCGGATTGAAGCCCTGGCAGAAGTAGCCGTTCATCTTGCCCTGGTGCATCAGCTCGAACGCGCGCAGCACGTCGTAGGCCGGCACGTCGAGCTTGGGCAGGTAGTCGTAGGCGAAGCTGTTCTCGGCGGTCGCCGCGTCGCCCCACATCGACTTGAGGAAACTGACGAAGAACTTCTTGTAGTTCTGCCAGTAGCTCATCTGGTTGGGCCTGAGCGGCTTGAAGCCGCGCGTCGACATGTAGCCGTCGAACGTCGCCTCCTTCTCCGTCGGGATGGTCAGGTAGCCCGGGATCAGGTTCGACATCAGGCCGAGATCGGTCAGGCCCTGGATGTTCGAGTGACCGCGCAGCGCGTTCATGCCGCCGCCGCGCACGCCGATGTTGCCGAGAATCAGCTGCAGCATCGCCATGCAGCGGATGTTCTGCGAGCCCTTCGAGTGCTGGGTCCATCCCAACGCGTACATCGACGTCATCGTCTTGGTCGGCGACGCGGTCTCCGCGATCATCGCGGCGACCTTCAGGAACTTGTCCTTCGGCGTGCCGCAGATGCGCTCGACCATCTCGGGCGTGTAGACCGCGACGTGCTGCTTCAGCAGGCTCCACACGCAGCGCGGATGCTGGAGCGTCTCATCGGCCTGGACGTAGCCGTCGGCACCCAGCTCGTAGTCCCAGGTCGCCCGGTTGTAGTCGCGCTTGGCCTCGTCGTAGCCGGTGAACAGGCCGTCCTGGTAGGCGAAGCCCTCCTTGACGATGTAGGGCGCGTTGGTGAACAGCTTGGTGTAGTCCCACTGCACCTTGTCGTTCTGGATGCAGTAGTTGATCACGCCGAGCAGGAACGCGATGTCGGTGCCCTGCCGGATCGGCGCGTACATGTCGGCCACCGCCGCCGAGCGCGTGAAGCGCGGATCGACGACGACCAGCTTGGCCCCGCGGTTGGCCTTCGCCTCGGTGACCCACTTGAAACCGCACGGGTGGGCCTCCGCGGCGTTGCCCCCCATGATGACGACGAGATCCGTGTTCTTGATGTCCGTCCACGAATTCGTCATCGCGCCACGACCGAAAGTTGGGGCCAAACTGGCCACCGTTGGGCCGTGTCAAACTCTTGCTTGGTTGTCGAACGCCAGTATCCCGGTGCTGCGCACGACCTTGTAGGTCGCCCAGGCCGTCTCGTTGGTGGTCGCCGACGCCGCCAGGAAGCCGGTGGTCAGCCACCGGTTGACCGTCGTGCCGTCGTTGTTCTTGGCCACGAAGTTCTTGTCGCGGTCGTCCTTCATCAGGCGCGCGATGCGATCGAGCGCGACGTCCCACGACACCCGCTCGAACTTGTCCGAGCCCGGCTTGCGGATCATCGGGTACTTGAGCCGCGTCTCGGCATGCACGACGTCGAGCAGCCCCGCGCCCTTGGGGCACAGCGTGCCGCGATTGGTCGGATGATCGACATCGCCCTCGATGTGGATGATGTCGGCCGGCTCGCCCTTCGCGAGGTTGCCCTTCGAGTACATGATGATGCCGCAACCGACCGCGCAGTACGTGCAGGTGTTGCGGGTTTGCGTGGTGCCGGCGAGCTTGAACGCCCGGATCGTCGTCGCGTGCGCGGCCTCGATGTCGCCGAAGCCGAGCGCGCCGATCGTCGTTCCCGCCAAGCCGGCTCCCGCGCCCCGTATGAATTGGCGCCGAGAGACTTCAATGTCCACGAGCCACCTCCCCAGATCAGGCCCCGACGGGCCGTGCTTATGGCGTCGCGATTCGGCGGCGCCTTGGATTCGCAATATTTGACGAAAGTCCTAATTTACGTCGCGGCGCGAGTCAAGGCGTTGCCAGAGTATCGGGCGCGGCTTTCACAGAGAATATTGCAGTGACTACGGCCAGATCTCTGGAGCAATACTCGGCCTCCTGCGAGAAACCGCACGAGGACTGTAAATATTTTTCGCCAACCGAGACCGCATTCTCGGCACAGCCGCGATCCACGACACTATTCGTGCACCGCCCAACCGCCCCTATGCCGGCCGGGATTAATCCAGGTCATTGATCTGTATTTTACCGAACGGCTCGATTGACCGCCGGTCGACGGCGAGCCCCTACTCAGTCGACATCCCCGAGCGGCCGGCGCGGGTCGCCCTTGGCGAGGATGCGCTGCAGCGTACGGCGGTGCATGCGCAGCCGCCGCGCGGTCTCCGAGACGTTGCGGCCGGACTGGGTGAACACGCTGCGGATGTGCTCCCAGCGCACCTCGTCGGCCAGCAGCGGCAGCGCGATCGGCGGCGGCAACGGCTCCCGGCGCGACAGCAGCGCGGTCTCGAGCGCGTCGGCGCTCGCCGGCTTGGGCAGGTAGTCGGCGGCGCCGGCCTTGATCGCGGCGACCGCGTTGGGCAGGTCGCCGTAGCTGCTGAAGATCACGATGCGGACGTCGGGATGCGCCGCGCGGAGCGCCGCGACCAGCGCGAGGCCGCTCTCCTTGCCGACGCGAATGTCGATCAGCGCATAGTCGGGCGCCTCGTGGACGATGGCCCTGAGGCCGGCGGCGACGCTGGCGGCAATCCGCACGGAGAAGCCGCGCGCCGTCATGAGCAGCCCGAGCTCCTCCGAGGCCGCCTCGTCGTCGTTGACGATCAGCAGCTGCCCGCGCGGCTCGCGCGCGACCGCGGCGATTCGATCCGGTGCAAGATATTCCATCGGGGTTCTCTCTCTCCGTTGAGGCTCACGAGCTGGCGCCAGAGTCGGCGAGACGCGCCATCACGCGGCTGCGGTGGGGAAATTGGGCAACCAGCAGGCAATGCGCCGCGAACGGATGCTCCCGGCTCTCGACCGTCGCCTCGAGCGCCTTGCAGCGCGTGCGATCGTCGGCCTGGCGGACCTCGTAATGCAGCGTGTGGCCCGTCGGCGTCGGCACCAGGAAGGCCAGCCACAAGACCCAGGCGGGAACCGACATCGACATCGCATCACCTCTCGTCGGCACCGGTGGGCGGCGCATCGGGACCGACGCGCCGCCCGCCGAGGGCGTGGTCAGACCTGGCGTTGGATCTGGCCGCTGTCGGGATCGACCGTCACCTGGACGTCCTTGCCGGCCTGCTTGACCGTGGCGTCGAAGCGCTTGCCGTCGGCCCGGAACTGCTCAATCTGCGCATAGCCGTTGGCCTCCAGCAGGTTGAGCGCCCTGGTGTCCCGGTCGCCCGAGCTATCGCGGCGGTAGCGCCGAACCATCGCGGTGCGATGCATCGGCGCCGCGGCGGCCGGTTTGGCAGCCGTGGCCGCCGGCGCGGCCGGGGCAGCGGCGGCGGCCGGGGCAGCCGCCGCCGGCTGAGCCGCCGGGGCCGCGGCACCGGTCGCCGCCAGGGCGATGCCGGACACGCCGGTCATCAGGGTCACGGTCAGAATTGCGGTCGCGAGCTGTTTCATGGTCGGTCTCCTGGAAAAGCATCCGTCTCCGGTTGGGAGGCCTTCTGAAGAGTCGCGCATGGACGTGACCGAGGCCGCGCCGGAACATGAACTAAATTTTAGAATCCGGGCCTCGGCGCGCACCCGCCGCGCCGCCATTTCTCAATCGATCCGCTTTCGAGCGGCACGCCAACCGACGAGCGAGCGCGAGACGTGGTGGCAATGGAGCGGGCCGGCAGCCGATCGATGAGCGTGGCGATCGCACGCCGGTGCCGCGATGCGGCGGCGTGCGCCGCCGCGCTCCATCGCGGCGCGACGCGCCACCACCTGCCGATCGTCGCCGCCGGCCTGTCGTTCTACGGCCTGCTGGCGATGTTCCCGGTGCTGCTCGTGTTCCTGTCGATCTACGGCCTGGCCGCCGATCCGCGCGTGGTCGAGCGCCATCTCGCGGCCGCCCAAGGCTTCCTGCCCGACGAGGTGATCCAGCTGCTGGGACGCGAGATGCTCAAGCTGATCGCCCATCCGGTTCGCCGGCTCAGCCTCGACCTCGGCGTCGGCTTCCTGATGAGCCTGGCCGCGGCGTCGACCGCGGGCGGCGCGCTGATGAGCAGCCTCAACATCGTGTTCGGCAGCGTCGAGACGCGCGGCTTCCCGAGACGCCAACTGACCGCGCTCGCCCTGACGGCGGGGCTGGTCAGCTTCGTGGTCGCGCTGCTCGGCTTCCTCGCCCTGACGCCGCCCGTGCTGCGCCACCTGGGGTTTCGCCCGCACGCGGCGACGACGCTGGCGCTGGCGCGCTGGCCCCTCGCCCCCCTCATGGTGGGCGGCGTGTTGGCGGCGATCTACCGGCACGGACCGAACCACCGGCAGCGTGTCGGTTGGATGGTCGGCTGGGGCACGCCGCTCGCGACCGCCGCGTGGCTGGCGGCGACCGCCGGCTTCTCGCTCTACGTCGCGCGGTTCCACACCTTCGATCGGACCTACGGCTCGATCGGCGCGGTGGTCGCGCTGCTGGTCTGGCTCTATTTGACGGCGCTGGTCGTGCTGCTGGGCGGCGAGCTGCACGCGGCGGCGCGCCGCGACCTCAGGCGACCGCCGCCGGCAGCGCCGGCGTCGGGATGACGAGCGCGGCGACCAGGCCGGGACGGTTGTCGTCGAGCACCAGCGCGCCGCCGTGCAGCTTGGCGATCGCCGCGACCACGCTGAGGCCGAGGCCGACGCCGACGGTGCCGCGGCTGACGTCGCCGCGATAGAAGCGCTCGGTCGCGCGCGCCTTCTCGGCCTCGGTCATGCCGGGGCCGCTGTCCGCCACCGTGATCGCGAGCCCGCCCGGGTCGGCCGCCACCTTGACCGCGATGGCGCCGTGCGACGGCGTGTACTTGACGGCGTTGTCGAGCAGGTTGGCGACCGCCTGCGCGATCAGCTCGGGATCGCCGTTGGTCAGCAGGCGTTGCTCGGCCGACACGGTGAGGGCGATGTTCTTGGCCTCGATGGCGGGGCTGTAGAGTTCGGCGGCGGCGCGCACCAGCTCGCCCGGATCGATCGCGCGGAAACCCGAGCGGCGCACGCCCGAGTCGATCTCGGCGAGCCGCAGCAGCGCGTTGAAGATGCCGATCACGCGATCGACGTCGGCCACCACGTGCTCGATCTCCTCGAAGGTGCGGCCGGGCTCGGGCCGCGCGCGCAGGAGCTCCTCCAGGCGCGTGCGCAGCTCCGCGATCGGCGTGCGCAGATCGTGCGCCAGCACGTTGGAGACGTTGCGGATGCCCTCGATCAGTTGCTGGATCTGCTCCAGCATGCGGTTGATCGTGTTGCCGAGCTGATCGAACTCGTCGGCCGAGCTGCGCGTCGGCAGGCGTCGCGCCAGATCGCCCTGCACGATCGCGGCGGCCGTGCGGTTGATCGTCTCGACGCGCCGCAGCAGCGCGCGCCGCAAGAGCAGCCCGCCGATCAACGCGAGCAGCAGGGCCGCGCCGGCGGCCCAGCCGAGGCCCTGCAGCACCAGCGCGCGGATGGCGAGCCGGTCCTGGACGTCGCGCCCGATCAGGAGATGGAAGCCGCCCGGCAGGTCGATGCTGAGCAGCCGCGTCATGCGCTGCTGGCCCTGATGCACCATCGCGGCCTGGTGCCAGCCCGCCTTGGTGCCGATCTGCTGCAGCGGCCAGGCCCCCAGATTGCCGGCGACCGGCGTCAGGTCCGGCATGACGAGAAGGTAGATCGCGTTCTGGTCGCGCTTGGCGGCGGCGCGCTCCGAGACGGTCTCGATCGCGCCGGCCAGCCCGAAATCGCGGAAGCGGTCGGCGATCGCCTGGGTGTCGGCCAGGATCACGGCGTCGATCTCGCGGTCGAGATAGCCCGCGGTGCGCCACCACAGGAGACCGACGACGAGCAGCGAGGAGGCGATGAACAGGCCGGCATAGGCGAGCGCGAGCCGCAGCGACGTCGACGGCAGCAGCCTCATCATGCGGGCCTAGTCATGGGGGCCGAGCTTGTAGCCGACGCCGCGGATCGTGTGCAGCAGCGGCCGGTCGAAGCCGCTGTCGATCTTCTGGCGCAGCTTGCTGATGTGCGAGTCGATCACGTTGGTCTGCGGCTCGAAATGGTAGTCCCACAGGCTCTCGAGCATCATGGTGCGGGTCACCACCTGGCCGGCGTGCCGCATCAGGTACTCGAGCAGCTTGAACTCCTGAGGCTGCAGCTTGATCTCCCGGCCGGCGCGCATGACGCGGTGGGCGCGCAGGTCGATCTCCAGGTCGAGCACGGTCAGGGTCGCGTCGGTGGGCGCCGGCTGGCCGCGACGGATCAGCGCATCCAGCCGCGCCGCCAGCTCGCCGAACGCGAACGGCTTGGCCAGATAGTCGTCGCCGCCGGCGCGCAACCCCCGGATGCGCTCGTCGACGTCGCCGAGCGCGCTCAGGATCAGGATCGGCGTCTTGTTCCCGGTCTTGCGCAGGGCGGCGATGATGCCCAGCCCGTCGATGCCGCCCGGCAGCATGCGGTCGAGGATGATGGCGTCGTAGCGCTCGTTGCTCGCCAGATAGAGGCCGTCCCGGCCGTTCTCGGTATGGTCCACCGTGTGGCCCGCTTCGGCCAGGCCCTTGCGGACGAACTGGGCCACCCGCTCGTTGTCTTCAACCAGGAGGACCTTCATGGCGTCTGGACCCTGTGGCGCTTGGGGGATACCCCTCCCGGGGGCCGGCCCGCAAGGTTTTCTGCGGTTTTCGGGCTTCGTGAGTGACCACTCACCCTCTTGAAATAACGAAATTTTTGACCATCTCAAGGGGGTCGCCGGGAAGCAGACGGGGTCCGGCGGCGTTATCTAGGTGAGCGTAGTGCCGCGGTCCTGCCTGGCTTAGGCCCGGGCGACGGCCCCCGTGTCGTCCGAGCGGGGGACCTCGACACCAACCGCGCCGGCGGCTCCCCCGGAGCGTTGGGCGCAGAAGGATGGCAGACGTGAACGACACTGGCCTTTCACACTATCTCGAGGAAGCCCGCCGCTTCCCGATGCTGAGTCCCGAACGCGAGCGCGCGCTGGCGGATGCGTGGCGCGACAAACGCGACCGCGAGGCGATGCGCCAGCTGGTCGGCAGCCACCTGCGCTTCGCCATCAAGATCGCGCGCGGCTATGCCGGCTACGGCCTGCCGATCGCCGATCTGATCGCCGAGGGCAATGTCGGCCTGATGCAGGCCGCCGAGAAGTTCGAGCCCGATCGCGGCTTCCGGTTCGCCACCTATGCCATGTGGTGGATCCGCGCCGCCATCCAGGAATACATCCTGCACAACGCCTCGATGGTGAAGATGGGCACCACGGCGGCGCAGAAGAAGCTGTTCTTCAACCTCCGCAAGCTGAAGGCCCGCCTGCAGGAGTTCGAGCAGGGCGATCTGGCGGCCGCGACCGTGACCAAGATCGCCAACGCCCTCAACGTGCCCGAGCACGACGTCATCGAGATGAACCGCCGCCTCAGCGCGAACGACCGCTCGCTCAACGTGACCCTGAGCGCGGACGGCGACAGCGAGTGGCTCGAGCTCCTGGCCGACGAGCGCCCGGGGCACGACACGCTGCTGGCCGACGCCGACGAGCTCGCCGAGCGGCGCGCCATGCTGGCGCAGGCGCTGTCCGGGCTGAACGCGCGCGAGCGCCACATCCTGTCCGAGCGTCGCCTGAAGGAGGAGCCGCTGACTCTCGAGGAGCTCAGCCGGCAGTACGACGTGTCGCGCGAGCGCATCCGCCAGATCGAGGCGCGCGCCTTCGAGAAGCTGCAGAAGGCGATGACCAGGGCGGCCGCCAACCAGGCCCGCCCGGTCGACCTGGTCGCCGCGTAACGTCCCGACCGCCATTGCGGCAGCGGTCGCGGTGCGCGACCATGCCGCGATGACGGCGTTTTATGCCGACAGCCCGTTCACGATCCGCGGCGACCTGATCGCGGCGCATGGGCGCACGTGGCAACGTCTGGCGCGGCCGGGCACCTGGTGGAGCGGCGCCGAGCGCGTCGCGATCGCCGCCGAGACGCGCCACGCGCCGACCTGTCCGCTGTGCCGGACGCGTCGCGACGCCGTGACGCCCTCCGGCGTCGATGGCGTGCACGCAAGCCCGCTCGAGAGTCGGGGCGCGCTGCCGGCGCCGGCGATCGAAGCGATCCATCGCATCCGCACCGACCCCGCGCGCCTGACCCGCCGCTGGCTCGACAGCGTGCTCGCCGATGGCCTGAGCGTGGAATGCTACGTCGAGCTGGTCGGCGTGGTCGCCTGCACGGTCGCGGTCGACACGTTCGCGCGCGGGCTCGGGCTGACGCCATTGCCCCTGCCCGCACCGGTCGACGGCGCGCCGACGCGCCGCCGGCCTTCGGGCGCGCGGCCCGGCGAAGCCTGGGTGCCATGGCTCGCGCCCGAGGACGCGCGCGGCGCGGACGCCGACCTTTATCCGTTCGACCGTCCGGCCGCCAACATCTACAAGGCGCTGAGCCTGGTGCCCGATGCGGTGCGTGGCTTCTTCGATCTGGTCGAGACGCAATACCTGCCGGGCGCCGTGATGCGCGATTTCGGGCGCGAATACCGCGCCATCACGCACGCTCAGATCGAGCTCTTGGCGGCGCGCGTGTCGGCGCTCAACCAGTGCCTCTATTGAACCACCAGCCATACCCAGCTGCTCCGGGCGAGCGGCCAGCACACCGGCGACCCCTACCGCCTCGCGATCGTGCTCGGCGCGCCCGGCGATGACGGCAACGATGACGGCGGCGTGGCGCACGGCGGCGCGCTGATCGACTTCGCCGAGGGCGTGCTCGGCGATGACGACGCGGCGCTCGACCGGGCGCGCAGACGCGCGCGCCGGGCGGTCGGCGCCGACGGCCTGGTCGACGCGGCCGCCGTCGTCGGGCTTTTCAACGCGATCGACCGGGTCGCCGACGCGACCGGCATCCCGCTCGAGCCGCAGAAGGCGGCGGCGAGCGCCGACTTCCGCGCCGCGCTCGCGATCGACGCCTTCGCCGCCGGGCGCGCCTGATCTACACTCGGCGCGACGCCGTGACAGTGGGGACAGCGCGATGATCGTCGAGCAGATCTGGACCGCGAACAATTATCGCAACTTCAACTATCTGATCGTCTGCCCGCAGAGCGGCGAGGCGCTCGCGATCGATCCGCTCGATCACGAGAAGTGCCTCGGCACCGCCAAGGCCAAGGGCTGGACGATCACCCAGATCCTCAACACCCACGAGCACCGCGATCACACCGGCGGCAACGCCCAGGTGGTCGCGGCGACGCGCGCCAAGGTGCTCGCCCACGCCAACGCCAAGGACAAGATCCCGGGCCTCGATCGCGGGCTCAAGGCGGGCGACGTCATCAAGGTCGGCAAGACGGTCGAGCTCGAGTGCCTCGACACGCCGGGCCACACGATGGCGCACATCTGCCTGCGCAGCCACGGCGACACGCCGGCCCTGTTCTGCGGTGACACGCTGTTCAACGCCGGCGCCGGCAACTGCCACAACGGCGGCCATCCCAACGAGCTCTACGGCACCTTCGCGACCCAGCTCGACAAGCTGCCGGAGAACACGCTGATCTACCCGGGCCACGACTACATCGTGAACAATCTCGGCTTCACGCTCGACCGCGAGCCCGACAACGCCAAGGCCAAGGCGCTGCTGCCGTCGGTGCAGAAGCAGGATCCGGGCAAGCCGCTGGTCACCACGCTGGCCATCGAGCGCGAGATCAACACCTTCTTCCGGCTGACCAGCCCGTCGGTGATCAAGCGCCTGCGCGAGGCCTTCCCCGACCTGCCCGACCGACCCGATCCCAAGACCGTGTTTCTCAAGCTGCGCGAGTTGCGCAACAAGTGGTGAGGGGTCTGAGGGGGCCACAAAGGCACGAAGACACGAGGACGGGATGACATGCCGCGCTGACCGTCTAGAGCGTGATCACGTCAGACTGAACCCGGTTTGGAAGAAAGACCGTCATGCCCGCGAAAGCGGGCATCCAGGGCCACGCGCACCGACATCGCGCACGTGACTCCTGGATCCCGCTAGCTCACGGAACAAGTGCAACACCCCTGCTAGGGTGGTGTTGCGATGGGGGACGTTTATGACCAGCTCACCGACTGTGAGCGGAAGACGATTGGCCGTCTGTATGCGGCCGGCCATTCGAA
>DATJNS010000199.1:0-2361 GCA_035507915.1 Candidatus Sulfotelmatobacter sp. | reverse complement strand
GCGTGGCATCGCCGACGGGCAGCGTGTCCGTGTGTTCAACCAGCGCGGCGCCACGGTGCTGCCGGTCAAGGTGACCGATCGCATCGCGCCCGGGGTCGTATCGATCAAGGAAGGCGCCTGGTACATCCCCGACGATACAGGCGTCGATACGCAAGGTTGCGCCAACGTGCTCACATTGGATCGATCGGCGCCATGCGGCGCGACAACCTATAACAGCAACTGGGTGCAAGTGGAGGCCGTCCGATGATCGAACAAACTCTGGACATCACCACCAAGGCAGGCGCGATGGAGACATTCATCTGCCATCCCGAGCGTGGTGGTCCGCATCCCGCCGTGATGCTGCTGATGGACGCGCCTGGCATCCGCGAAGAATTGCGCGACATGGCACGGCGACTGGGAACCGTCGGCTACTACGTGCTACTGCCCAACCTGTATTACCGCGCTGGCCGTGACACGATCTTCGGACCGGACGTGCTGGAGCAGGGCAGCGCCGAGCGGGAACGCATGCGCGCCGTGCGCACCAAGATGACGATCCCGCCGGTGATGGACGACGTCGCCAGCCTGATGGCGTTCTGCGACGGCCAGAAAGACGCCAAGCGCGGACCGATCGGCTGCCACGGCTACTGCATGAGCGGGCCCTACGCGCTCGCCGCCGCGGCGCGCTATCCCGACCGCGTCGCCGCCGCGGCCTCGTTCTACGGCACCTGGCTGGTCAGCGACGCCGAGGAGAGCCCGCACCAGACCCTCGGCAAGGCCAAGGGCGAGCTCTACATCGCCTGCGCCGAGCACGACGAGCTGGCGCCGCTCGACATGGTCGCCAAGCTCAAGGGCCTGTTCGAGGCGTCGGGCGCCAAGGGCGAGCTCGAGATGTATCCCGCCGTGCACCACGGCTTCGCGTTCCCGCAGCGCAAGGTCTACGACAAGCCGGCCGCCGAGCGGCACTGGGAGCGCCTGATCGCGCTCTACCGCCGCCGTTTGGGGTAGCGAGTCGCTGCCGGATTCCCGCCGGAAATTGAACCGTCATCCCCGCGCAAGCGGGGATCCAGAGTCGAACGGTGGTGCGCGTGACCCTGGATGCCCGCTTTCGCGGGCATGACGGGTTGTTGGTTAGGAGCCTGACCGAACAGCTGCGAGCCTCACGCCAAGGTCGGGCGGTCGCCCTCGACGATGATGCGCCACAACAGGCGGTTCTCGCGCGGATCGTGGTCGTGGTGCGCGCGGTGCATGGTCGCGCGGTTGTCGATCACGATCAGGTCGCCGCGCCGCCAGCGGTGGTGATAGACGATCTCCGGCGTGATCGTCCGGTCGATCAGGTCCTGCAGCATCGCGCGGCTGGCCTCGGCCGCCATGCCCTCGATGTTGAGCGTCTTGGTGATGTGGAAGTAGATCGCCTTCGAGCCGTGCACCGGATGGGTGCGCACCATCGGGTGCGTGATCGGCGCGCTGTATTTGGCGCGGTCCTCGGCGCGCGTATCGGGGCGGTCGCTGTCGAGGCTGTTGATCGTGCGCAGGCCCTCGAGCCGGCGCTGCTCGGTGTCGGGCAGCGCGGCGAACGCGGCGCGCATGTTGGCGATCGACGTGCCGCCGCCGCGCGACGGCACCTCGACGCCGTAGAGCAGGGTCGCCATCGGCGGGCGCTCGCGGTTGGTGTGGTCGGTGTGCCACATCTCGGCCGGGGGTCGGCCCGCCTTCGCTTGGACGAGCCCGATGTCGGGAAACTCCGGCATGTTGTTCTGCGAGTAGTGCTGGCGCATCGGCGGCGCGAACGCCTCGGCCGCGGCCAGATATTGCGGCGCCGTGAAGGCCTGGTCGCGGAACACCAGCACGAGATGCTCGCCCAAGGCGCGCGCCAGCGCCGCGCGCGTGTCGGCGTCGACCGGCACGTTCAGATCGACGCCGGAAACCTCGGCGCCGAGCGACGGATGAAGCGGCGTGATCCGGATGTCGGCCATCCTGGTGCTCCGCGGTTGCGGCGTTTCCCCCGCCTGATACTAGCGCGGCCGGCCGCATCCCAGTAGCCTCGGCCGCAACACGACACGGCGAGGCCGTCATGGCGGATTTCCCCAAGGACATCTTCACCGAGCCCGAGTTCGACTTCGAGACGCTGCAGCATCTCGGGCCGCTGGCGCCGCTGGCCGGCGTCTGGGAAGGCACGCGCGGCGTCGACCGCCATCCGGAGGCCGACGGCCCGCTCGAGGAGCCCTATCGCGAGCATTACGAGCTGCACCCGATCGACCCGCAGACCAACGGCCCGCAGCTCTATTACGGCCTGCGCTACCACACCTTCATCCGGCGGCCGACCGAGGCCAAGACGTTCCACGACCAGGTCGGCTACTGGCTGTGGGAGCCCGCGACCGGCGC
>DATJNS010000198.1:0-3336 GCA_035507915.1 Candidatus Sulfotelmatobacter sp. | reverse complement strand
GCTGGTGCAAGGTCGCGGCCAGGCCGGCGACGTTGAGCGCCGCGACCAGGGTGTGGTGCTCGGGCGACTGCGTCAGGTTGTCCATGATGTCGCGGCTGGGGTACATCGCGACGCCGCCGATCATCGGGTTGGGCGGCACCGGGAAGGGCGGCTGTGCGGTCGCCGGGGCGGCGCTCGGCGGATTGCCCGCTTGTGGCGCGGCAGCCGGCGGACCGGCGGTCGGCGGGCTCGCGGTCGCGGGCTGCTGCGTCTCGCAACCGGCGAGAATCGCCACCCCGATCAGCGCGACCACCCCGGTGGCCGCCACGCTCGTGCGTCGTCGCGCGCCCATGATCGAACAACGCGCGGGCACGCGGGCTTATTCCGCGGCGGCGACCCGCGTCTGCCGGTACTTGAAGTCGCGATATTCGCCCGAGTTGACCGGCGGATACTTGGCCTGGCCAGGTGGCGCGATGCACTCGATCGTCGCGTCGTAGTTCGGATGCAGGAAAAACGCGATCGACAGTCGGCGCGTGCGCGCCGCCACCTCGGCGGGCGGGTTGACGACCCGGTGCGGGTTGGACACCCAGCGGTCGTTGGTCCAGCGCATCATCAGGTCGCCGATATTGATCACGAAATTCTCGGGCGCGGTCTCGACGTCGATCCAGCCGCCGTCGCGCGCGCGGATCTGCAGCCCGCCGGGGACGTTCTCGCCGTTCAGGATGGTGAGCAACCCGTAGTCGGTGTGCGCGCCGGCGCGCAGCTGGTCGGGCTGCGGCGCGCGGGTCTGCTCGGGATAGAAATTGAGCCGCATCGCGCTGATGTGCCGGTCGACCTTGTCGTCGAAGAAATGCTCATCGATGCCGAGCGCCAGCGCTGCGAGCCGCATCAGCTCGAGGTCGAGGCGTTCCATCGTCGCGTAGTAGCGCTCGGCGGCGGCGCCGAACCCGGCCGGTTTCTCGGGCCAGTGGTTCGGGATGAAATAGCGGCGGCCTTCGGCGCCGGTGAAGTACGGCTCGTCGGGCCAGGCGGCGCGGCCGCAATGGTAGAACTCCTTGAGGTCGGGCGGCGCCTCGACCTCGCTCGCGTAGCTCAGCGACTCGCCGCCCATCGCGATGTAGCCGCGCGGCGCTCCCGACACCGGATTGGTGGCGCGGCGTTTCTCCGCCATCGGCAGCGCGAAGAACGCATGGGCGAGCCGGCGCACGTCGTCGATCACCTCGGGCGCCACCCCGTGGCCCGTGATGGTGAAGAAGCCGGTATCGACGCAGGCGCGGTCGATCGCGCGCGCGACCGCGAGGCGGTCGGCCGGCGTGCCGGCCAGGGCCGGGGCGATGTCGATGAGCGGGATGCGTGTCGTCATGGCTGCCACCGTCGTCGCAGGGATCCCATCAGTGATAGTACGCGCCGCCGTCGACCACCAGGGTCTGGCCGGTGATGAAGGCGGAATCGGGACCGGCGAAGAACGCGATGGCGCCGACCAGGTCGGCCGGCACCATGTCGCGCGCGAGCGCCCGGGTGCGCACCGAGCGCTCCTGGACGCCGGCGATCAGGGTCTCGTTCCGGCGCACGCCGTCGCTCAAGGTGAAGCCGGGCGCCACCGCGTTGACCAGCACGTTGTGGGGCCCGAGCTCGGTCGCCAGCGCGCGCGTCAGCGAGACCACCGCGCCCTTGCTCGCGACGTAATGCGCCATGTAGGGGTTGCCCTTGAAGGCGACGCCCGAGGCGATGTTGATGATGCGCCCGCCGCCGCGGCGTTTGAACGCCGGCAGCGCAGCGCGGCAGGCGAGGAAGACGCCCATCACGTTGACGTCCATGACGCGGCGCCACGCCGCCGGGTCGATCGCCTCGAACGGTTGCGGCGTCAGGGTGCTGAACACCGCGGCGTTGTTGACCAGGATGTCGACGCCGCCCAGCTCGGCCTCGGCGCGCGCCACCATGGCGGCGGTGTCGGCCTCGGACGCGACGTCGACGGCGAGGCCGAGCACGCGCCGACCCGACGCGGTCAGCCGGCCGGCGGCCGCGGTCGCGCCCTCGCGGTCGGCGATCAGCACGGCGGCGCCGCGCTCGATCAGCGTCTCGGCGACCGCAAACCCGATCCCCATCGCCCCGCCGGTCACGATCGCGACGCGCCCGTCCAACGTCATGCGCAATCCTCGGCCATTCAGATGATCGAGCCTTGGGCCGAGATGCCGCCGTCGATCGTGACGATCGTGCCGGTGATGTAGCCGGCGCGCGGCGAGGCGAGGAACACCATCAGGTCGGCGACCTCCTCGGCGGTCGCCGGACGGCCGCCGGGATATTTCGCGTAGAGCTCCTGCCAGCGGCTCTCGTCGCCGTACCAGTCGACGGCGCGGCGCTTCATCAGCTTGACCATGCGGTCGGTCGCGACCGGTCCGGGATTGACGCCGACCACGCGCACGCCGTCGGCCAGGCTGACGCCGCCCAGCGCCTTGGTGAACGACATCAGGGCGGCGTTGCCGGTCGAGCCGGCGATGTAGTTGGCGTCCCAGTTCTCGCCCGAGTTGCCGATGTCGTTGACGATGACGCCCGAGCGGCGCGCCTTCATGCCCTTGTAGAGCTCGCGCGCGAGGGTGATGTAGCCGAACACCTTGAGCTCGAAGCCGCGGCGCCAGGCGGCGTCATCGAGCTGATCGAGCGGCCCCGCGGGGATGTCGCCGGCGTTGTTGATCAGGATGTCGGCGTCGCCCGCGCGGCGCGCCAGCGCGATCATGGCATCGGCGCTCGCCAGGTCGAGCGCGTGCGTCGTCACGGCGACCTGGTGACGTCCGGCGAGCTCGGCGCGCGCCGCCTCGAGCGCTTCGGCCGAGCGCGCCGCGAGGTGCAGCGCGCAGCCTTCGGCGGCGAAGGCGCGCGCCGTCGCCAGGCCGATGCCCTTGGAGGCGCCGGTGATCAGCGCCGTCTTGTCGGCGAGGTTCAGGTCCATGCGGTCAGACGTGCGGCATCACGCGCTCGCGCGTGAGCCGCATGGCGCGCTCGCACTCGGCCGGATCCATGCCGCCGATGCTGAACCACAGGACGAACTCCGTGATGCCGAAGCGCTGCTTCATCTCGCGCAACTTGGCGATGCAGCCTTCGGGCGAGTCGGCGACCAGCGCGCCGTATTGGTCGAGCTTGTCGAACGCGAGGTAGCCCATCTCGCGCGTCTTCTTGCCCTCGACCATCGTCAGCTCGTAGCCCTTGACCGGCGCCGGCGCGCCGGCGAGCTGGTTGGCGCTGACCTTCTCGTAGAACCATTCGACGTGCGGCTTGTAGATCTCCTTCGCGCGCTTGGCGTCCTCGTGCACGAAGAACGGCACCAACATCATGCGCTGCGCCGCCTTGGGATCGCGGCCG
>DATJNS010000197.1:0-22406 GCA_035507915.1 Candidatus Sulfotelmatobacter sp. | reverse complement strand
ACCCAGATGGCCGTGACGCGCGAGGAGACCTTCGGTCCGGTCGCGCCCGTGTTCCGCTTCCGCGGCGAGGCGGACGCCGTGCGCATGGCCAACGACACCGAGTTCGGCCTCGCCGCCTATTTCTACGCGCGCGACGTCGGTCGCGTGTTCCGCGTCGCCGAGCAGCTCGAGTACGGTATCGTCGGCATCAACGAGGGCATCATCTCGACCGAGGTGGCGCCGTTCGGCGGCGTCAAGGAATCCGGGCTCGGCCGCGAGGGCTCGAAATACGGCATCGAGGACTATCTCGAGGTCAAATATCTCAACTTCGGCGGCATCGGCGCGTAGTTCGCCGCGCGGCTCAGCAAAGGACGGCAGATGGCATACGACTTCGACCTCCTGACCATCGGCGCCGGTTCGGGCGGCGTCGCCGGCACGCGGCGCGCCGGCTCGTACGGCGCCCGCACCGCGATCATCGAGAGCCTGCGCGTCGGCGGCACCTGCGTGCTGCGCGGTTGCGTCCCCAAGAAGCTCCTGGTGTACGGCGTGCACTTCGCCGAGGAGTTCGAGGACGCGGCCGGCTACGGTTGGGAGGTCGGCGAACGCCGGCTCGACTGGTCGAAGCTGATCGTCGCCAAGGACCGCGAGCTCGATCGGCTGCACGGCATCTACATGCGGCTGCTCGAGAACTCCGGCGTGAAGGTGATCGACGGACGTGGCGAGCTGGTCGACGCCCATACGGTCGCCGTGGGCAACCAGCGCTTCACAGCCGAGCGCATCATGATCGCGACCGGCGGCTGGCCGACCTTGCTCGACATCCCCGGCAAGGAGCTCGCGATCACGTCGAACGAGGCGCTCGACCTCAAGACGCTGCCCAAGCGCATCGTCGTGATGGGCGGCGGCTACATCAGCGTCGAGTTCGCCGGCATCTTCGCCGGCGCCGGGGTGAAGGTCGACGTGGTGATCCGCGCCGACCGCATCCTGCGCGGTTTCGACGGCGAGGTGCGCAGTCACCTGCAGGACGAGATGACCGCGCGCGGCATCGCGTTCCACACCGGGTCGCCGCCGGTCGCGATCGAGCGCGCCGGCGCGGCCTACCGCGTCCGCCTCGCGAGCGGCGCGGTGATCGAGACCGATCTGGTCCTGATGGCGACCGGCCGCGCGCCCAACACGAAGGGGCTTGGTCTCGAGCGCGTCGGCGTCGCGGTCGACGCCAAGGGCGCGGTCAAGGTCGACGACTGGCAACGCACCAGCGTGCCGAACATCTATGCGGTGGGTGACGTCACCGACAAGCTCAACCTGACCCCGGTGGCGATCGCCGAAGCGCGTTCGATCGCCGAGACCGTGTTCAACGACAATCCCATGAGGATGGATCACGCCAACGTGCCGACTGCCGTGTTCAGCCAGCCGCCGGTCGGCACCGTCGGGCTGACCGAGGAGGAGGCCGAGACGGCGTTCGGCAAGGTCGACATCTATACAACGCGCTTCCGCCCGATGAAGGCGACCCTGTCGGGGCGCAACGAGCGCATCTTCATGAAGCTGGTGGTGGATCCGGCGAGCGACCGCGTGCTCGGCTGCCACATGGTGGGGCCGGACGCGCCCGAGATCATCCAGGGCCTGGCGGTGGCGATCAAATGCGGCGCCACCAAGAAGCAATTCGACGCCACGGTCGGCATCCACCCGAGCGCCGCCGAGGAATTCGTCACCATGCGGGACAAGCGGCCCGCACCGGTCGCGCAACCGGCGGCGGCCGCGCAGTAGCGCGCTGCAGACGCGTGCCTTGGCAGCGCATCGGCGCGGCGACCGCGTGACGACCTAACTCACGGCCGCATCAGGTTTTTTGCGGTCGGCCCCCGGTCCTGTATACTGCTTGTCCCGAATGTTGGGCTTGCCGCCAACGCAAGCCCCGAGTGACTGGATCAGGATCATCGACGATGCCTGGCAAATGGACCCCCGACAGCTGGCGCGGCCTGCCGATCCGGCAGGTTCCCGTCTATCCCGATGAAAAGGCCGTCGGCGAGGTCGAGACGCGGCTGAAAACCCACCCGCCGCTGGTGTTCGCGGGCGAGGCGCGCAAGCTCAAGGACGGCCTCGCCAAGGTAGTCGACGGCAAGGCCTTCCTGCTGCAGGGCGGCGACTGCGCGGAGAGCTTCGCCGAGTTCCATCCCGACAACATCCGCGACTCCTTCCGCGTCCTGCTCCAGATGGCGGTCGTGATGACCTTCGGCGCGAGCCTGCCGGTCATCAAGGTGGGCCGGATGGCCGGCCAGTTCGCCAAGCCGCGCTCGGACGAGACCGAGACGCGCGACGGCGTGACCTTGCCGAGCTATCGCGGCGACATCGTCAACGGCATCGAGTTCACCGCGGCGGCGCGCACGCCCGATCCGAACCGGCTGCTCCAGGTCTACGGCCAGGCCGCGGCGACGCTCAACCTGCTGCGCGCCTTCGCACAGGGCGGCTATGCCGATCTGCACCGGGTCCACGGCTGGACGTTGGGCTTCGTCACGCGCAGCCCCGCCGGCGCGCGTTACGAGGAGCTCGCCGATCGCATCGGCGAGTGCCTCGCCTTCATGGAGGCGTGCGGCCTGAACTCCGAGTCGACGCCGCAGATCCGCGAGACCGAGTTCTTCACCGCCCACGAGGCGCTGCTGCTCGGCTACGAGCAGGCGCTGACCCGGGTCGACAGCACGACCGGCGATTGGTACGACTGCTCGGCCCACATGGTGTGGATCGGCGACCGCACGCGCCAGCTCGACGGCGCGCACGTCGAATTCATGCGCGGCATCAAGAACCCGATCGGCATGAAGTGCGGCCCGAGCCTCGAGCCCGACGATCTGCTGCGGCTGATCGATCGGCTGAACCCGCAAAACGAGGCCGGTCGTCTCACGCTGATCACCCGCATGGGCGCCGACAAGATCGAGCGCGGCCTGCCGACGCTGATCCGGGCCGTCGAGCGCGAGGGACGCCGGGTCGTGTGGGCGTCCGACCCGATGCATGGCAACACGGTCAAGTCGACCACCGGCTACAAGACGCGGCAGTTCGATCGCATCCTCGCCGAGGTGCGTCGCTTCTTCGAGATCCATCGCGCCGAGGGCACCTATGCCGGCGGCGTCCATCTGGAGCTCACCGGCCAGGACGTCACCGAATGCACCGGCGGCGCGCAGGCGATCGGCGACGCCGATCTGGCCGACCGCTACCACACCCACTGCGACCCGCGACTGAACGGCGCCCAGGCCATCGAGCTCGCATTCCTGATCGCCGAGGCGCTGAAGCGCGAGCGCCAGCACACGCGGATCGCCGCCGCCGTATAGGGAGCCGCGTCATGGGCTCGGACATCATGCTTGCCGACATTCCGCGCCAGAGCGACGCGTATTTCCTGCGCACCAAGGAGATCATCCGCCAGCACGGCGACCAGCAGGTCACCTACGTCGTGTTCATGCGGCGGCCGGTCGTGTTCACGCCCAAGCTGGCGATCGATTGGCTGACCGATGTGTGTCGGCGGCGCGGCACGGCGGTCGAGATCGAGCTGGTGCACGAGGAAGGCGCCTGGGTCGGCGCCGGTGAGCCGTTGTTCTACTACACCGGCTCGTTCTTCCATCTGGTCGACCTCGAGACGCAGCTGCTGCAGAAGATCGGCCCGCCCTGCGTCGCCGCCTACAACGCCTTCACGATGTGCGTCGATCTGCCCAAGGTCGCCTTCATGGCGATGGACGCGCGCCACTGCGCCGGCGCCGAGATGGCCGAGATGATGGCCTATGCGGCCAGTGTCGGCTCCCATGCGGCCAAGCGCGCGGTCGGCGCGGTCGGGTTCACCGGCAACGCGACCGACCACACCGCGCCGTGGTTCGGCAACCAGTCCGGGCGCGGCACGATGCCTCACGCGCTGGTCGGCTATGCCGGCTCGACCCTGCGCGCCGCCGAGCTCTATCACGAGAGCTTCCCCGACGGCGATCTGGTCGTGCTGGTCGACTATTTCGGCCGCGAGGTCAGCGATGCGCTCGCGGTCTGCCGGCGCTTTCCCGAGCTGGCGGCGGCGGGCCGCATCGCGTTCCGGATCGACACCCACGGCGGGCGCTTCATCGAGGGGCTCGACACCGCGTCGTCCTACGCCGTCCTCGAGCGCCACGTGCCCAACGCAATTCGCGGTTACCGCACCGAGGCCGAGATGCGCCACCTGGTCGGCACCGGCGTCACCGCTGCGGCGATCTTCCATTTCCGCGAGGCGCTCGACCATGCCGGCTTCCCGAAGGTGCGCATCATCGCCTCGTCGGGCTTCGGTCCGGCCAAGTGCAAGGTGATGGCGGTCGCCAACGCGCCGATCGACGTGATCGGCACCGGCAGCTACCTGCCGGAGAGCTGGGTCGAGACCTATGCGACCGCCGACATCGTCGCGTACGACGGCAAGCCGCTCGTCAAGGTCGGCCGCGAGTTCCTGCTCAAGAAGCCGTAGGCAGGCGCGCGGACCGCGGGCGGCGCTTGCCGACGGGGTGGCGCTTGCAGCTATAGTCGCGCGCGAGCGTTTCCCGTCGAGAGAGCGACGCCCCCTGTGCCCCTGGTGCTGCACAACACGCTGACCCGCCGCAAGCAGGCGTTCGAGCCGATCGTGCCCGACCGCGTCAGCATGTATGTCTGCGGCCCGACGGTGTACGACTTCGCGCATATCGGCAACGCGCGCCCGGCGGTCGTGTTCGACGTGCTCTACCGCGTGCTCAAGCGCCGCTACGCGCACGTCATCTACGTGCGCAACATCACCGACGTCGAGGACAAGATCAACGCCGCGGCGGCCGAGAACAACGAGCCGATCGGCGCGCTGACCGCGCGCACCGAGAAGGCCTATCTGGAGGACGTGGCGGCGCTCGGCGTGTTGCCGCCCGACGCCTCGCCGCGCGTCACCGAGCACATCGCCGAGATCGTCTCGATGATCGAGCGCCTGATCGCCAAGGGCCACGCCTACGAGGCCGAGGGTCACGTGCTGTTCTCGGTCGCGAGCTATGCCGACTACGGCAAGCTGTCGGGCCGCTCGGTCGAGGAGATGATCGCCGGAGCGCGCATCGAGGTCGCGCCCTACAAGCGCGATCCCGCCGACTTCGTGCTGTGGAAGCCGTCCGGTCCTGAGCTGCCCGGCTGGGCGAGCCCGTGGGGCCGCGGCCGCCCGGGCTGGCACATCGAGTGCTCGGCGATGGTCGAGCGCCACCTGGGCGAGACCATCGACATCCATGGCGGCGGCAACGACCTGATGTTCCCGCACCACGAGAACGAGGTGGCGCAGAGCACCTGCGCCCACGACGGCAAGCTGTTCGCGCGCTTCTGGCTGCACAACGGCATGCTGACGGTCGACGGCGAGAAGATGTCGAAGAGCCTTGGCAACTTCTTCACCATCCGCGACGTGCGCGCCTGGGCGCCCGGCGAAGCGATCCGCTACTACCTGCTGACCGCGCAGTATCGCCAGCCGCTCGACTGGACGCGCGACGGCCTGGCTGCGGCGCGTCGGACGCTCGACCGCTTCTATCTGGCGTTGCGTCGCGTCGCGTCCGTGGCAGCCGTCGACGCGCCGCCGCCCAATGCGTTCGTCGCGGCGCTCGAGGACGATCTCAACACGCCGCTCGCGATCGCCGAGCTGCACGCGCTGCTCGACCGGTTGAACAAGGCCGACGATCCGGCGAGCCAGGCGTCGCTCAAGGGCGCGCTGCTCGCCGCCGGCCGCCTGCTCGGCTTGCTGCAGGCCGACCCGGAAACCTGGTTTACCTGGGCGCCGCCCGCGGCTGCCGCGCTCGACGAGACCGCCATCCGCGCGCGCATCGAGGCGCGCGCCGCGGCGCGCAAGGCCAAGGATTTCGCCGCCGCCGACCGGATCCGGGACGAGCTGGCGGCCCAGGGCGTGACGATCGAGGACGGGCCCAAGGGCACGACCTGGCGGCGCTCCAGCTGAGGGAGGCACGAGCGATGCGACATCTGGCGGCGCGCATGGCAATTCTGGCGATGGCCCCGTTGCTCGGTGCCGCGACGCAAGCCGAGACCGTCTTCGAGCGCGGCGCCTATCTCATGGGCAGCATCGTGGCGTGCGGCAACTGTCACACCGAGCAGGGGCCGGTCGCGCCGGCGCCCGGCCGCGAGCTCGCCGGCGGCACCAAGTTCGACGAGCCGCCGTTCACGGCCTACGCCTCCAACATCACGCCCGATCCGGAGACCGGCATCGGCACGTGGACCGACGCGCAGATCATCACGGCGATCCGTGAGGGGCGGCGGCCCGACGGCAGCATCATCGGCCCGCCGATGCCGATCGAGGTCTATCGCGGCATGTCGGACAGCGACGTCAAGGCGATCGTCGCCTATCTGCGCAAGGTCAAGCCGCTCAAGAACGCCGTGCCGAAATCGGTCTATCGCATCACGCTGCCGACCAGCTACGGCCCGCCGGTCGGCGTCGTGCCCGACGTGCCGCGCAGCAACAAGATCGCCTATGGCGCCTATCTCGCGGGGCCGCTCGGCCACTGCATCGTTTGCCACAGCCCGATGACAGCCGGGAAGCGCGACTTCTCGCATGTCGGTGCCGGCGGTCCGCCGTTGCACGGACCGTGGGGCGAGGCGGTGCCGCCCAACATCACGCCCGACCCCAAGCACGGCATCGGCACCTGGACCGACGGCCAGATCAAGGAGGCGATCACCAAGGGCATGGATCCGCACGGCCGCGAGCTGTCGCCCCCCATGGCCTACCGCTACTACCAGCGCATCCACGTGCGCGACCTCGACGCGCTGGTCGCCTACCTGCGGTCGCTCCAGCCGATCGCGACGCCGTAGCGCCTCAACCCGCGAAGTTGGCGATCTTGCGCGCCTCGCCGGAGAGCTCGAGGATGTGCATGCCCGTGTTGGCGCGATCGACTGCGTAGATGTAGCCGCGATCGTCGACCTCGACGTTGTTGGTCTGGATCGCGATCTTGCAGCTCTCCTTGCCGTTGTCGGTAACGCAACGCTTGTCGGTCTTGTCGGTCGTCGCCGGGATGTAGTAGCCGACCTCGACTGGATGGTATGGATCGCGGATGTCGACCACGCGCACGCCGGCATTGAAGTGCGCGAAGAACATCAGGCGCTTGTAGTAGATCGGCGTCATGTTCTCGTTCGACGAATGGGTGCCGAAGCGGCCGCCGCGCGCACAGAAGTTTCCGGCACGCTCGTCGGCGGTCCAGCTCGAGACCGGCCAGGGATGCGCCTCGTTGGTGACGTCGACGATCCACACCATCTGGCGCGCCTCGCGGCACTCGTTGGCGATCGCCTCGTCGGTGATCACGACGAAGTCGCGCACCTGGCCGACCTTGTCGTGGGCGAACTGCGGCAGCTCGACGCCGAGCACCGGGAAGACCGTATGGGCGCCGTTCCACGGCGACATGTCGAGCCGCCCGACCTGGGGATAGAGCAGGTTCGCCGCGGTCGGCTCCTTGGGTCCCTCGAGCAGCTTCTTGCGGTCGACGATTTGCAGGATGCCGCCCGAGTTGGTGCCGTAGCCGAAATAGACGCGGTTGCGCTCCGGGACCGAGATCGGACCATGCAGCATGGTCGGCACCTCGCCGGTCGCGCCCGGCTGCTGACCGTCGAGGCCGAACTCGCGGATCTTCACCGGATGCGCAGGATCGCTCAGGTCGTAGATCATGGTCATGCGGTGGACGCGCCAGTCGTGCACGCCGGAGACCAGGTAGGCGATGCCGGTGTCGCATTCCCACCAGTTCTTGTGCGTGCCGTGCAGCCCGCCGATCTCGCTCACCTTCACGGGCTTCTCAGGGTGACTGACGTCCCACACCTGGTGCGCCGAGTTGCCGAACGTGCGCAGCAGATAAACCTTGCTCGGATCGCCTTTCGGCAGGGTCTTGCCGTCGCACACACGCACCATCTGGGCGCCGCCGTCCTCGTAGTTGCCCGGCTCGCCCGGGATGTGGGCGAGATATTTCGGGTGCTTCGGATCGGTCACGTCGATGATCGAGGTGCCGTTGAACTCGGCCTGACCGGTCAGCGGGTTGAGCGGCTTCGGCACCTCGGGCGTGCCGCCGTGATGGCCGATATAGGCGATCCAGCGGCCGTTCTGCTGGTGGACCAGCGGTTGGTAGGCGCTGCGGCCCTGGAGGTCGCTCCAGCCGACCAGATCCATGTCGTGACTCGAGGCGGCGTTCTGGGCGCCGGCCGGGACCGCCATGACGAGCGCGGCGAGCGCCGTGCCGAGAATGACTGCGTGCGCCACACGATGCCTCATCGCGATTCCCCCCCAGCCGTTGTTCGGCGGGCGCCAGATTAGGGCCAGTCGGGTCGATTTGGGAACGTTCGCGCACGGATCTCGGGGCACGCGCCGGTTTTGCTTTCCGGCCGCAAAGCCACTAAGACACGGGGCCGTTCCATCGAAGCTGGTGCCGGACCCGTGGCCGAGCGCATTTATCTCTATGATTCGACCCTGCGCGACGGCGCGCAGACCCAGGGGGTCGACTTCACGGTCGCGGACAAGACCGCCATCGCGGCCGCGCTCGACCAGCTCGGCATCGACTATGTCGAGGGCGGCTGGCCGGGCGCCAACCCCACCGATGACGCCTTCTTCGCCGCCGCGCCGGCGCTGAGTCGCGCACGTTTCGCCGCGTTCGGCATGACGCGGCGGCCCGGCCGCAGCGCAGCCAACGACCCCGGCCTGTCGGCGCTCTTGAACACGAACGCGCCGGCCTTGTGCCTGGTCGGCAAGACGTGGGACTTCCATGTCGACACGGCGCTCGGCATCCCGCGCGCCGAGAATATCGACATGATTGCCGAGTCGCTTGCCCACGTCGTGGCGCGCGACCGCGAGGCGCTGTTCGACGCCGAGCATTTCTTCGACGGCTACAAGGCCAATCCGTCCTACGCGCTCGCCTGCGTCAAGGCGGCCCACCAGGCAGGCGCGCGCTGGATCGTGCTGTGCGACACCAATGGCGGCACCCTGCCGCACGAGGTCGAGCGCATCGTCGGCGAGATCGCCGCGCAGATTCCGGGCGACCGGCTGGCCATCCACTGCCACAACGACACCGAGAACGCGGTCGCCAACTCGCTGGCTGCGGTGCGCGCGGGCGCGCGCCAGATCCAGGGCACCTTGAACGGCCTGGGCGAGCGCTGCGGCAACGCCAATCTGATCGCGCTGCTGCCGACCCTGATGCTCAAGCTCGGCTACGCGACCGGCGTGACGGAAGAGCACCTGCGCCAGCTCACGCACGTCTCGCGCCTGGTCGACGAGCGGCTCAACCGCACATCCAACCGCCACGCCGCCTATGTCGGTGAGGCGGCGTTCGCGCACAAAGGCGGCCTGCACGTCTCGGCGATCGAGAAGGATCCGCGAACCTACGAGCATGTGCCGCCCGAATCGGTCGGCAACTTTCGTCACGTCGTCGTGTCGGACCAGGCCGGACGGTCCAACATCCTCAGCCGGTTCCGCGAGATCGGGATCGAGCTCGCGCCCGACAACAAGCGCGTCGGCGAGCTGGTCGAGCTCGTCAAGGCGCGCGAGTTCGAGGGCTACGCCTATGACGGCGCCGAGGCGAGCTTCGAGCTCCTGGCGCGCCGCCTGATCGAGGACGTGCCGGAGTTCTTCCGGGTCCAGTCGTTCCGTGTGATCGACGAACGGCGCTGGAACGCGCGCGGCGAGCTCGTCACCCTGTCGGAGGCGACCATCCGGGTCGAGGTCGACGGCGAGAAGCTCATGACGGTGGCCGAGGGCAACGGTCCGGTCAACGCGCTCGACACCGCGCTGCGCAAGGCGCTGATCCCGGCCTATCCGGTGCTCGAGGAGCTCCGGCTGGTCGACTACAAGGTCCGCATCCTGACGCCCAACGAAGGCACCAAGGCGGTCACTCGCGTGATGATCGAGAGCTGCGACACGTCGGGCGCGCGCTGGTCGACGGTCGGCGTCTCGGCCAACGTGATCGACGCGTCGTTCAACGCGCTGCACGACGCGATCTGCTATCGGCTCTACCGCGCCAGTCGGAGCGCCGCGTGACGGCGGTCGCGCAGCCGGTCGTCATCCTGGTCGAGCCGCAGCTCGCCGAGAACATCGGCGCGGCGGCGCGCGCGATGCTGAATTGCGGGCTGACCGAGCTGCGGCTGGTCCAGCCGCGACCGGAATGGCCGAGCGAGCGCGCGCGCGCGACCTCGTCGGGCGCCGAGGCGGTGCTCGATGCGGCCGGCGTGTTCCGCTCGGTGGGCGAGGCGACCGCCGACCTTCAGCGCCTCTACGCCACCACCGGCCGCGCGCGCGATCTCGTCAAGCTCGTGATGACGCCGCCGCAGGCGGTCGCCGAGATGCGCGCCGAGCTGGGGCGCGGCGAGCGGGTCGGCGTGCTGTTCGGCCCCGAGCGCACCGGGCTGCTCAACGACGACGTGGCGCTCGCCGACACGGTCGTGACGGTGCCGCTCAACCCCGAGTTCAGCTCGCTCAACCTCGCCCAGGCCGTCCTGATCGTGGCCTACGAATGGCTCAAGGCCGACGACCGGACCCCGCCCGTGGCGCTCCAGCACGGCGCCTCGCCGCCGGCCACCAAGGCCCATCTGACCAGCTTCCTGACCCGGCTCGAGGCCGAGCTCGACGACTGCGGCTTCCTGCGCAACCCCGAGATGCGGCCCGCCATGGTGCGCAACATCCGGGCGATGTTCGGGCGCGCCGAGCTGACCGATCAGGAGGTCCGTACCCTCCACGGCATCCTGACCGAGCTGGTCACCAAGCGGCTCAAGGGGTAGGGGGCCAAGCCTCGTTTGACACGGCACTTTCGATCAGTATAGTACGGCCTCCCGAGCCGCCCGAGGGCGGTTCGTGCCGTTTTGCGCGCCTTTCGGGCGCCCCAGAACGCCCCAAGACACAAGCGAGCCCGTCCGAGACCTGGAATGACCAAACGCGCCGAGTCGAAGTACAAGATCAACCGCCGTCTCAACGTCAATCTGTGGGGCCGGCCCAAGAGCCCGCTCAACAAGCGCGAGTACGGTCCGGGCCAGCACGGCCAGCGGCGCAAGAAGCCGTCGGACTTCGGTACCCAGCTGATGGCCAAGCAGAAGCTGAAGGGCTACTACGGCAACATCGGCGAGCGGCAGTTCCGCAAGCTCTACGAGGAGGCCGCGCGCCGCCGCGGCGACACCGGCGAGAACCTGATCGGGCTCCTGGAGCGCCGGCTCGACGCCGTGGTGTATCGCATGAAGCTGGCGCCGACCGTGTTCGCGTCGCGCCAGTTCGTCAATCACGGTCACGTCACCGTGAACGGCAAGCGCGTCAACATCGCGTCGTACCTGGTCAAGGACAACGACGTGATCGAGGTCAAGCAGAAGTCGAAGCAGCTCGCGGTCGTGCTCGAGGCCAGCCAGTCGAGCGAGCGCGACGTGCCCGACTATGTCGAGATCGACCACCAGGCCATGAAGGGCAAATACATCCGCGCGCCCAAGCTCGCGGACGTGCCCTACCCGGTCCAGATGGAGCCTAACCTGGTCGTCGAGTACTACTCGCGCTGACGACCGGCGGGCGCGTTCGCCCGGCTTCCGGATACCGTGATCGTCATGCCCGGCCCTGTGCCGGGCATTCACGTCTTTGGTGCCGTATGACGGGTGGAAAAGCCCGGATGCTCGGGGCAAGCCCGAGCATGCCGCCTGCCTCTATCGGCTGACTACGCCGCCTGGGTGGTCGCGACGCCGCGGGTGGTCAACAGCTCGCCCAGCTCGCCGGTCTCGTACATCTCGCGAACGATGTCGCAGCCACCGACGAACTCGCCCTTGACGTAGAGCTGCGGGATGGTCGGCCAGCTCGAGAACTCCTTGATGCCCTGGCGCAGGCTCGGGTCGGCGAGCACGTCGATGCCCCTGAACTTGACGCCCAGGTGGGTCAGCACCTGCACCACCGCGGCGGAGAAGCCGCACTGCGGGAACACGGGCGTGCCCTTCATGTAGAGCACGACGTCGTTTTCGGCGATGTCGCGCTTGATGCGGTCGGAAACGGTCGGATCGATCATGGGAGGGGTCCTGCTTTCTACGTACGGGCGACTTAGGCGTCGTCGGGGATCGAGGTCTGCAGAGCGAGCGCGTGGAGCTCGTTGCCCATTCTACCCTGCAGGGCCTGGTAAACCATCTGGTGCTGCTGGACCCGGCTCTTGCCCTTGAAGGCCGACGACACGACGTGCGCGGCATAGTGGTCGCCGTCGCCGCGTAGATCCTCGATCGACACACGCGCGTCCGGCAGCGTTTCGCGGATCAGGCGCTCCAGCGTTCCGGCGTCCATCGCCATGTCGGCAACACCCGTTCCTGTCGTTCGGCGGCCGTCACTCGGCGGCAAGGCCGGCCGGCGCCGCCATGTAGCCCGGCAACCAGCCCTCGTACGCCGCCCTCAGGTCCGCCAAAGATGTGGCACTGGCCCGAGAGACTGTCAACGAGGGGCCGCCGGTCCGGCCCAGCACCTGGGCCGGCACGCCTGCCGCGACGGCGGCCGCCAGGACCGGGGCGGGGTCGCGCGCGGTCACCACGTAGCGGCCCTGGTCCTCGCCGAATGCGAAGGCGTGGGCCGGAACCCCGTCCGGGAAGTCGACCTCGGCGCCCAGGCCGCCGGCGAGCGCCATCTCGGCCAGCGCGACCAGGAGCCCGCCGTCCGAAACGTCGTGGCAGGCGGTCACCTGGCCGTCCGCGATCAGGCGGCGCACCAGCTCGCCGTGGCGCCGCTCCGCGGCGAGGTCGAGCGGCGGCGGCGCGCCGTCCTCGCGTCCCGCGAGCTCGCGCAGGTAGAGCGAGCAGCCGAGCCAGCCGGTGGTCTCGCCGATCGCGATGACGGTCTCGCCGGCCGCCTTGAAGGCCGGCGAGCAGGACGTGCCGGCGTCGGCGAGCAGGCCGACGCCCCCGACGACGGGCGTCGGCAGGATGCCGTTGCCGTTGGTCTCGTTGTAGAGCGACACGTTGCCCGAGACGACCGGATAGTCGAGCGCGCGGCAGGCGGCGCCCATGCCGCGGATGCAACCGACCAGCTGGCCCATGATCTCGGGCCGTTCGGGATTGCCGAAATTGAGGTTGTCGGTCACCGCGAGCGGGGTCGCGCCGACCGCCGACAGATTGCGCCAGGTCTCGACCACGGCTTGCGCGCCGCCCAGCTCGGGATCGGCGGCGCAGTAGCGCGGCGTGCAGTCGGTCGTCATGGCGAGCGCCTTCGTCGAACCCTCGAGCCGCACCACCGCGGCGTCGCCGCCCGGTCGCTGCACGGTCTGGCCGGTCACCAGGTGGTCGTACTGCTCCCAGATCCAGCGCTTGGAGCAGAGATCCGGCGTGCCGATCAGCGCGATCAGCGCGGCGCCGAGCGTACCCGTCGCCGGTACTGCGGCGATCGACAGCGGCTCGGGCTTCGGCGTCGGCATGTGGGGCCGGTCGTAGAGCGGCGCCTCGTTGACCAGCGGCTCGAGCGGCAGGTCGCACACCACCGCGCCGCCGTGGCTCAGCACGATGCGGCCGCTGTCGGTGACGCGCCCGATGGTCGCGAAGTCGAGCTCCCAGCGCTCGAAGACGCGGCGCGCGGCGTCCTCCGAGCCCGGCTTGATGACCATCAGCATGCGCTCTTGGCTCTCAGAGAGCATGATCTCGTAGGCCGACATCCCGGTCTCGCGCGTCGGCACGCGGTCGAGGTCGAGCTCGATGCCGAGCCCGCCCTTGCCCGCCATCTCGACCGACGACGAGGTCAGCCCCGCCGCGCCCATGTCCTGAATCGCGACGATCGCGTCGGTCGCCATCAGCTCGAGGCACGCCTCGAGCAGCAGCTTCTCGGTGAACGGGTCGCCGACCTGCACGGTCGGCCGCTTGGCCTCGGCCTCGTCGGTGAACTCGGCCGACGCCATGGTGGCGCCGTGGATGCCGTCGCGGCCGGTCTTGGCGCCGACATAGACGACCGGATTTCCAGGGCCGGTCGCCTTCGCGTAGAAGATGCGGTCGGCGCGCGCGATGCCGACCGTCATCGCATTGACCAGGATGTTGCCGTTATAGGACGGGTGGAACGTGCACTCGCCGCCGACCGTCGGCACGCCCATGCAGTTGCCGTAGCCGCCGATCCCGGCGACCACGCCCGCCACCAAGTGCCGCGTCTTGGGGTGATCGGGCGCTCCGAAGCGCAGCGCGTTCAAGTTGGCGATCGGCCGCGCCCCCATCGTGAAGACGTCGCGCATGATGCCGCCGACGCCGGTCGCCGCGCCCTGATATGGCTCGATGAACGACGGATGATTGTGGCTCTCGATCTTGAACACCGCGGCCTGGCCGTCGCCGATGTCGATCACGCCGGCGTTCTCGCCTGGTCCGCAGATCACGCCAGGACCGCTGGTCGGCAAGGTCTTCAGGTGGATGCGCGAGGACTTGTACGAGCAGTGCTCGCTCCACATCACGGAGAAAATGCCGAGCTCGGTGAGGTTGGGCGTGCGGTTGAGGCGCTGCACGATGCGCGCGAACTCCTCCGCCTTGAGCCCGAACTCGATGGCGTCGGCTTCGGTCGCGGGCCGCGTGCTCAACGGGGTGCGCTCACGAGTCGGAGAGTCACGAGAGGGTCTGCACCAGGCTGGCGAACAGGCCCCGGCCATCGGTCGAGCCGAGCATCGGTTCGACCGCGTTCTCCGGATGCGGCATCAGGCCCAAGGTCCGGCGCGACGCATCGAGCACGCCCGCGATGCCGTCGCGCGAGCCGTTGGGGTTGACGCGCTCGGGCACCTCGCCGTTGACGGCGGTATAGCGAAACGCGATGCGGTCCTCGTCCTCGAGCTGCTTCACCGTGTCGTCGTCGGCGAAATAGTTGCCGTCGCCGTGCGCGACCGGCACGCGCAGCACCTGGCCGGCGTTGTAGGCGCGGGTGAACGCGCTGTTCGACGTCTCGACCTTGAGGCCGACGTCGCGGCAGACGAATTTCAGCGCGGCGTTGCGCAGCAGAACGCCGGGCAGGAGCCCGGCCTCGGTCAGGATCTGGAAGCCGTTGCAAATGCCGAGCACGTGGACGCCGCGTGCCGCCGCACGCTTGACCTCGGCCATGATCGGCGCGTGCGCGGCGATCGCGCCGGTGCGCAGATAGTCGCCGTAGGTGAAGCCGCCCGGGATCACGATCAGGTCGACGTTGGGCAGGGTCGTGTCGCGGTGCCAGACGACCTCGGGCGGGCGGCCTGAGATCTGGGCGATCGCGGCGATCGCGTCGCGCTCGCGATTCGATCCGGGGAAGACGATGACGGCGGATTTCATCTAGGGCGTCAGCTCGACCTTGTAGTCCTCGACGATCGTGTTGGCGAGCAGGCGCTGGCACATGGCCTCGACCCGGCTTTTCGCCGTCGCGGCGTCGGTGTCGGCGAGATCGAGCTCGATGTACTTGCCCTGGCGCACGTCGGAGACGCCGGCGAAGCCGAGCGACGTCAGCGCGTGGGCGATCGCCTTGCCCTGCGGGTCGAGCACCCCGGCCTTGAGCGTGATGTGGACCCGCGCCTTCACGCCTAGTTGACCACGCGCGGGGTTTTCAAATCGACGTCGGCCTCGGACAGCACGCCCAGCCGGCGCGCCACCTCCTGGTAGGCCTCTTTGACGTTGCCGAGATCGTTGCGGAACCGATCCTTGTCCATCTTCTCGTTGGTCTTGGCGTCCCACAGCCGGCAATTGTCCGGGCTGATCTCGTCGGCGAGCACGACGCGCACTTCCTCGTTCTCGTACAGGCGGCCGAACTCGATCTTGAAATCGACCAGGCGCAGCCCGACGCCGAGGAAGAGGCCGGACAGGAAATCGTTGATCCGCAGGCTGAGCGCCAGCATGTCGTCGATGTCCTGGGTGGTCGCCCAGCCGAACGCGGTGATGTGCTCCTCGGAGACCAGCGGATCGCTGAGCTCGTCGGACTTGTAGTAGTACTCGACGATCGAGCGCGGCAGCGTCGTGCCCTCCTCGATCTTGAAGCGCTTGCACAGCGAACCGGCGGCAATGTTGCGGACCACCACCTCGATCGGGATGATCTCGACCTCGCGCACCAGCTGCTCGCGCATGTTGAGCCGGCGCACGAAGTGGGTCGGCACGCCGATCTCAGCCAGGCGCAGCATCAGGTATTCGGAGATGCGGTTGTTGAGCACCCCCTTGCCGCTGATCACGCCGTGCTTCTGGTTGTTGAAGGCGGTGGCGTCGTCCTTGAAGTACTGGACCAGGGTGCCCGGCTCCGGGCCTTCGAACAGGACCTTGGCCTTGCCTTCGTAGATGCGTCTGCGTCGGGCCATCGGCACCGTCCAGGAGGGTTGCGTCCCGCGCTTGGGTGGGTGCGCGCGGGGAGGGCCGCGACGGGGCTTCTCAGGCGAGATATAGCAGCAGCCTGGGGGCAAAACAATGAAGCCGCCCCGGCCGTCCACAGGCGCCTCAGACGGCCTCGACCGGGCGGTAGGGCGCCTCCCCCGGGCGTCCGGCGGCGAACCGGAAAATCGGCCGAATCCGGGCACTTGGCAGGGCCGGCAGGGCGATCAAGGCGCTCGATACCGTGCCGTAGCCGTCGGGCTGCGCGGGCACGATCGTCATGGCGTCGTCCGGCACGCTGTCGGGGCCGGCGGCCAGGATGTCGGTCCAGGCCGACCACGTGCCGGCGGCCGGATCCGGCACCGGCGCGGCCTCGAAGCCGGGCAGGTGGCGGGCGATCCGGGGATGGGCCGGCGTGTTGCGGGCATCCAGCGCCGTCAGCATCGTGAAACCGGCCGGCAGCTCGGCGACCGCCATGCGGTCGCCCTCGTTCTTCAGCCAATAGGCGTCCCGGTTGTCGGCGACCACGAGGTGGAAGCCCCGGTAGCTGTCGGGCGCCAGCTCGGCCAACGCATGGGCGGCCGCCACCGCGTCGGCATGGTCGAGCGCCTCGAGCACCAGCTCGCCGCGCGTCCGCTTGGTCGGATCGGGCCCCAGCGTGCCGCGGCGGTTGAGCACGCAGGCGACCACCCCGTGATCGTTGAGGCCGAGCCAGCTGCCCCCGGCGAGCCGGTCGCGGCCGGCGATCACTTCGGGTCGGTCGGGCCAATGGCGCGCCGGCGCGTCCCACGGCCGGTTTCCCATCTCGTCGCGGTTGGCGGCGAGCAGCAGCGGCCAGTCGTGGCCGGGGCGGACCAGCACGATGACGGTGCACACGGGCGGGGCGGCCCGCTCAGCGCGGCTTGCGGCGTTTGGCGATCGGGTTCGCGGCCGCCATGGCGCGGCGCTTGACGGCGCCTGCCGCGACGCCCGCGTCGACGCCGAACACGCGCGCAAAAACGGTGTCGACGTGGCGCGTGTGCTGCGCGAGATCGAATAGCCGGTCGAGCGCCTTCCCGGGCAGCGCCTGCGCGACCGCCGGATCGGCCGCGAGCAGGTCGCGGAACGACGTGCCCGAGCGCCAAGCCGCCATGGCGTGGCGCTGCACCGTCGCGTAGGCGTCCTCGCGGCTGACGCCGGCCTGGGTCAGCGCCAGCAGCACCTGCTGCGAGTGCACGAGCCCGCCCAGCCGATCGAGATTCTCCTGCATGCGCTCGGGGTAAACCACCAGTCGGTCGATCAGACCGGTCAGTCGCGCCAGCGCGAAGTCGAGCGTCACGGTCGCGTCGGGCGCGATCATGCGCTCCACCGACGAGTGCGAGATGTCGCGCTCGTGCCACAGGGCGACGTTCTCGAGCGCCGGGATCACTGCGGACCGCACGATGCGCGCCAGACCCGTCAGGTTCTCCGACAGCACCGGGTTGCGCTTGTGCGGCATCGACGACGAGCCTTTCTGGCCGGTCGAGAAGAACTCCTCGGCCTCGCGCAGCTCGGTGCGCTGCAGGTGCCGGATCTCGGTCGCCAGCCGCTCGACGCCGGAGGCGATCACGGCCAGGGTCGCGAAATAGGCGGCGTGGCGATCGCGCGGGATCACCTGGGTCGATACCGGCTCGGGCGTCAGGCCAAGCTGCTGGGCGACGTGGGTTTCCACGCGCGGATCGACGTGCGCGTAGGTGCCGACCGAGCCCGAGATCGCGCAGGTCGCGATCTCGGCGCGCGCCGCCTCGAGGCGCGCGCGGTTGCGCTGGAACTCGGCGTAGTGCCCGGCGAGCTTGAGGCCGAACGTGGTCGGCTCGGCATGGATGCCGTGGCTGCGCCCGACCGTGAGCGTGTGCTTGTGCTCGAGCGCACGCCGCTTCAGCGCGGCCAGCAGCTTGTCGAGATCGTCGAGCAGGATGTCGGTCGCCTGGGCGAGCTGCACGGCGAGGCAGGTGTCGAGCACATCCGACGACGTCATGCCCTGGTGCATGAACCGCGCCTCGTCGCCGACATGCTCGGCGACGTTGGTCAGGAACGCGATGACGTCGTGCTTGGTCTCGGCCTCGATCTCGTCGATTCGCGCGACCTCGAAGCGGCCACGCGCACGCAACGCTGCCGGCACGTCCTCGGGTATCGTGCCGAGCTCGGCCATCGCCTCGGCCGCCAGCGTCTCGATCTCCAGCCAAATCTGGTAGCGGTTTTCCGGCGTCCAGATCTTGACCATCTGGGGCCGACTGTAGCGCGGGATCATCCGGGGCCGTCCAAAAGCGTCGTGGTCAGGCAACGCATAGCGCAGTTTTGCCGTCGATGGACAGTCTAGCCGGATGTTTCGGCCGGAGAGACCGGAATATCGGCGCATTCCGGCGCGTTCCCCCGGGGAAATGCCGGGCGGCGCAAGGCTCGCTCACGATGCCGGATTCGCCGGCGGCGGCTCGCGCGCGAACTCGATGACATTGCGGTCCGGGTCGCGCACGAACACGGCGGCGAGCGGTTTTCCGCCGCGTGTGCCGCTGATCGGAATGCCGGCGGCGGCAAGCGCGTCGCGCATCGCCTCGGCGTCCGGAATCGCCAGCGCGATATGGGTGTAGCCGGGATGCTTCTCGGCGACGTCCATCAGGATGTTGGCCGCGGCTTCGCTCGGCGCGTTCAGGATCAGGTTGATCTCGACGCCCGTCGGATGGCGCAGGATGGCAACCGGCTCGGGTCCGATCGGGCCGACCACGAAGGCGAAGCCGAGCCGTTCGTAGAACGCGCGCGAGCGCGCCAGGTCGTGCACACGGATCCCGACATGCGCGAGGCCGGTGATCAGCGCGCCCGGGGTCGTCATGCGCTCCTCCTGCCGAGGCGGCGGCCACGCTGCGATGCGCCCGCCCTCGGCGATCAATCCAGACGATTGATCTAAGCGAGCGCGAGCGCGTGGGCAAGCCGGCCGGCGGTCTCGACGCCGCCCGGCCGTCGGCTCATTGCCAGTGGCCGGCGACCCAGATCCAGCCGTTCGGCGCCGGTTGCCATTGGCCGACCACCCAACTGGTGGCGCCCGGCGGGCGCTCGACATAGCGGCCCGCGTCCCACTGCCATTCGCGGCCGGGGACGCCGGTCCAGCGCCAATGACCGGGACGCCACGTCAGCGGCACCGTGCTGGGCGGCGGCGGCGGCACGACCTCTGGGGGCGCCGGCGGCGGCGGTTGGGGCGACGCCATCGCCAGCGTCGTCGGCGGCGGCAGTGGGGTCACTTGCGTCGTCGTCACGGGCGCCGCGAGTGGCGGCGGCGGCGGTGCCGCGGCGGCCGTCATCGGCTCGTCCGGCGGTGGCGGCGCGCTGGTGCACGCCGCCACGCCCATCGCCAGCGGCACGATCAGATAGGCAACCCGTCGCCAGTGCGGGGTCATGTTGGCCTCCTGGTGCGATCCGGAGAAAAGGCGCGCTCTATCGCGAGGCCATGCGCCAACGACCCTGGACCCAGAGCCAGCCATTGGGCTCCTGCGCCCAGTGGCCGGGTTCCCAGACCGCCTGCGGCGACGGCGTGTCGACGTAGTGGCCCGGCATCCAGACCCACTGATTGTTGTTCCAGTTCCAGTAGCCCGACTGCCAGGTCACGGCGACGCCCGGGGTCGGCGGCGGAGGCACGACTTCGGTGCGCAGCGCCGGCGGCGCGGTCGGCGCGATGATCTGAACTGTCGACACTGTCGATTGGGCCAATGCGAGCGCCGGCGTTGCCGCGATCACCGCGGCGATCGGGAACGCACGCCACTGCCAAAGATGATCGATGCGACGCATGGTCGGTTCCTCCTTCACGCCAATTTGTGCGGGTGGGGAGGCAACGGGGCGTCATTGCCAAGGTTCCGGTCAGCAACCCTGACGCGGGCCCGCCGGAAATCGGGGAACGCTTGGCTCGAATGGCACGTTGGGGGAGGGGTGACCTACCAATTTCACTAGGAACGAGGTCCGTCATGCGGAGGACATCTTTTCCGGCCGTTGCCGTTTTAGCCGGCGCGGTCGTCGTCGCAGCGTCGTCGGCGAGCGCCCCGGCGCATGCCGCGGCAGGGGTCGATGCCGGGGTGCTGACGTGCAACGTCGCGAGCGGCTGGGGCTTCATCTTCGGCTCGTCGCGCGACCTCCAATGCGTCTACGCGTCGAAGCCCGGTGCCGCCGAATACTACGTCGGCAGCATCTCGAAATTCGGCGTCGACATCGGCTACACCCAGAACGGCGTGATCGTCTGGGCGGTGCTGGCCCCGACGGCGACATTGGCGTCAGGAGCGCTCGCCGGCAGCTACGGCGGTGTGACCGGCGGCGCGACGGTCGGCGTCGGCGCCGATGCCAACGTGCTGGTCGGCGGCTTCAACCACTCGATCTCGCTCCAGCCGCTGAGCGTCGAAGGCAACAAGGGCCTCAACGTCGCGGCCGGCATTGCGGCGATCAGCCTGAAGCCGCGGCCGCCGGCGTGAGCCGCGCGCGGCGCGGCAGGGGCATGAGCCCCGCAAGCGCCCAATCGACCGCGCGGCGGGCTCATCTCCCGCACCAGGATTCTTGGTGGCGCTCGCGGGAGCTGGCGCCCCTGCCGCGCTAATCCTCGGCGTGGGCGCGGTCGAACGCCCACACCGCCTCGAAGCCCATCAGCTTGTTGAAGCCGGCGAAGTCGTAGAGCGGCGTCGTCACGCCGGCGCTGGAGCCGGTCTCGCGGATCGTGCCGTAGACCGCGCGCAGCGCCGCGCCGGCGGCGAGGAAGCCGGTGCCCGGGAAGATCGCGATCGCGTAGCCGAGCGCCTGCAGCCGCTCGCGGCTCAGCACCGGCGTCTTGCCGCCATCGACCATGTTGGCGAGCAGCGGCTTCGTGAAGCTGCGGCCGATGCGCGCCATCTCGTTCTCGGACTCCGGGCTCTCGATGAACAGCACGTCGGCGCCGGCCTCCTCATAGGCCTTGCCGCGCGCGATCGCCTCGTCGAGCCCGCGCGAGGTGCGCGCGTCGGTCCGCGCGACGATCAGGAAGTTCGGGTCGCGGCGCGCCTCGACCGCGACCTGGATCTTGCGCACCATCAGGTCGGTCGGGATCACGCGGCGTCCCGGCGTGTGGCCGCACTTCTTGGGGAACTCCTGGTCCTCGATCTGGATCGCCGCGGCGCCGGCCTCCTCGTAGCCCTGTACGGTGTGCTGCACGTTGAGGAGCCCACCATAGCCCGTGTCGGCGTCGGCGATCAGCGGCGTGCGCGTGATCCGGCAGATCTGCGCGACCCGTCCGACCATGTCGGAATAGGTCGCGAGGCCGGCATCGGGCAGGCCGAGATGGGAGGCGACCGTGCCGTAGCCGGTCATGTAGAGCGCGGCGAAATCCATCTCGTCGGCGATGCGCGCGGAGATCAGGTCGAACACGCCGGGTGCCGAGACGAACGCGCGGTCGGCGATGCGGGCACGCAGGCGAGCGCGCCGATCGGCGAAATTGGGAGACGTCATGGTGGCGGCCTCAACGCGGTTTGGCTTCGGATGTCGCGGCGTAGCTCGCGCCCATGCCGGCACGGGCGTCGCTCTGGATGCCGTAGGGCGGGATCGGATAGCGCAGCCCGTTGCCGGCGAGCGCCGTCATGCCGGCGACCGCGGGCTCGAGGTAGCGCGGCGGCAGCGCCATCAGCATCTCCTCGTCGGGCACGCCGCCGTAACGCCGCTCGGCGTAGCACGGCAACGAGAGGCTGGGCTCGCCGGTCGCCAGCGCGCGGCCCCAGCTGTCGGCGCATGCCGTCTCGCCGACCACGCTCCACTCGAACTTGCGGTAGTTGCGGTACTGCAGGCCGTTGATCAGGATGATCATCTGGCCGGGCGTGGCGTAGATCAGGCAGATGTCGGGCGGATCGAGCCGGTTCGATGCGAGCGGCGCCACCGCCATCGCGCGATAGCGTCCCGGTGTGACGCACGACAGCGCCTGCTGACGGGCGCGCGCGTCCTCCGGCGTGGCGTGCCAGACGCCGACATAGCGCTCCCCCGACTCGTCCTTCGGCGCCAGCCCGATCACGGCGCGGCATTGCGTGCCGACCAGGTCGTCCGCCGTGATGCCGACCGTCCAGCCGAGACGCGACGCCATGCTGACCACCTGGTCGGTCGTATGGGTCGTCTTCGGCCGGCGGATGCGCGGGATCGCCTCCATGTCCTCGACGCGCTCGAACAGCTTCATGCCGATGATCGTGGTC
>DATJNS010000196.1:0-7678 GCA_035507915.1 Candidatus Sulfotelmatobacter sp. | reverse complement strand
TGGCTCTGCACGCTGAATCAACCGGTATCGCGGCTGTGGGCCAAGGCGAAGCACTTCGACTAGGCCATGGTTTCGGTGGAATGTTGACCGACGCGGCTTTCTGACGGACGAGAGGATCGAATGAAACGGCGCCAGTTTGTTACACTTCTCGGTGGAGCTGCGCTGGCACCGCTCACCGCGCTGCCGGTGTACGCGGATCCGCCCGACGGTTGCGGTGTTCCGGTCGCGCGAGACGACGGCTGGCCCGTCGCCTCCGTCGACGAGGATAAGCGCATCGACCGCGGTGCGCTGTGCAGGATGGCGGATCGGCTCGCAGCGTCGAGCACGGCAAACGTGCACGCCGTTCTGGTCGCGCGCGGCGGCACCCTGGTGTTCGAGCGGTACTTCAGGGGTTCCGACGAGATCCAAAACCGCCCGGTCAAGAACGTCACCTTCGACGCCGATACGTTGCACGATATGAAGTCGGCTTCGAAGAGCGTCGCGTCACTCGTGCTCGGGATCGCGATCGATCGCGGGCTGATCGCCGGCATCAACGAACCGATTTTCAGCTTCTTCCCCGAGTTGTCGGACTTGCGGTCCCCCGAAAAGGACCGCATCCAGCTGGTGCATGTCCTGACCATGTCGATGGGTTTGACGTGGGTGGAGGCGACGCCGGACACCGGAGACGACAACGACGAGGCGCGCATGCATAGGGCGCCGGATCCGTGTCGTTACGTCCTCGGGCTCGCGGTGACGGCCCCGGCAGGACAGGAGTTCTTCTACAACACCGGCGCGCTCGCGCTCGTGGCGGCCATCATCCGCAGGGCCACCGGACGCCCCCTCGACGAATTTGCCCGCGCAACGTTGTTCGAGCCTTTGGGGATTGCCAACGTGGAGTGGACTCGGGTGAAGGGAGACAGCGACGCCGGCGGGGGCCTTCGCCTGCGGCCACGCGACATGGCGAAAATCGGCCAGCTCGTCCTCGCGGGCGGTCGCTGGAACGATCGCCAGGTCGTTTCGAAGGCATGGATCGACGCCTCGATGACACCGCGGGTCGAGGCCACGAGCGGCTTTTTCTACGGCTATCTCTGGTGGCTCGGCCGCTCGCTGGTCGATGGGCGCGAGGTCCAGTGGGCAGGCGCGCTGGGTCGCGGTGGCCAGTCCATTCGCATCGTCCCGGCGCTCGATCTCGTCGTCGTGGTGACCGCGGGATACTACCAGGACTACAGCCCGCGCGCGTTTCAAGTGCAGTCCGGCATTTTCAGGGACGTCTTGCGGGCGATTTCGCGTTCGGGCTGAACCGGAAGTGCCGCCGTGCGGCGCTGCAGTGGTTCGCTGATGGCACATCGCGTCATTTTGCTGTGCCGCTGAATTTTGTCGAACGGCGGCACGGCCTCGGCTTGACAAGCTTGCGCCCGGCCTTCCTGATTGCCGCGTGCGGTTCAGCAATTTCCTGTTCCCCGAAAGCCGCGATCCCGGCCATGACGGCGCGGTGATCGACGAGACCTTGCGCGAGGCCGAGCTGTCGGACGCGTTGGGCGTCGACGTGATCTGGCTCGCCGAGCATCACTTCGACGGCATCTGCGCCTATGTCGATCCGATCAGCTTCGCGGCCGCGGTCGCCGCGCGCACGACGCGCGCCAAGATCGGCTTCGCCGTGGTGCAGACCTCGCTGCATCATCCGATCCGGCTGGCCGAGCAGATCGCGCTGATCGACCACATCAGCAAGGGCCGGCTGATCGTCGGGCTCGGCCGTGGCACCGCCTACAACATCTACGACTACCAGGGCTACGGCATCGATCCCGAGGAGGCGCAGGCGCGCTTCGAGGAGGCCGAGGCCGTGATGGTGCGCGCCTGGACCGAGGACGGCTTCGAGCATCGCGGCCGCTTCTGGCAGCTGAAGGTGCCGCAGCTCCGGCCGCGGCCGTTCACCCGGCCGCACCCATTCCTGATCCGCAGCGCGTCGAGCGAGGCCGGCATGGTCGAGATCGCGCGCCACGGCCGGCCCTTCATGATGAACGTGCAGTCGAACGCGGTGACGCGCCAGCGCCTGGAGCTCTATTGCCGCACCCTGCGCGAGACGGCGGGCCTCGACGAGGCCGCGGTCGCGCGCACGCTCGACCAGTGCTGGGTGTGGCGCAACGTGTTCGTCGCCGCGACCGACGAAGAGGCCGAGCGCGTCGGCGTGCCGGCGTTCGTTCAGATGGTCGAGCAGCGCGCCGCCATGCGCAATCGCGTCTACGCCGAGCAGGGCGTGCGCCTGCGCGCCGAGCCCGCCGACGCGACGCCGGCGCGCGCCGATCCGGGCCACGCGCTGATCCGCGGCGCGCCGGCGACCGTCGCGGCGGCGCTGCGCGAGATCGAGGCGCTCGGCGTCGGCGGCGTCATCATGGCGTTCCGGCTCGGCCCGCTGCCGCACGACGTCGCGGCCGAGAGCCTGCGCCTGTTCATGACCGAGGTGGCGCCGCAGTTCCGCCGGCGCGCCGCGGCCTAGCGATTTGGCGATGCCGACGCGACGCGCGTTCCTCGGTGGATTGGCGGCGAGCGCGTCGCTCGCCGCGTGCGCCGGCACGGGCCCCAACGGCGCCGCGCCGGTCGCGCCGGCGCAGCTATTCGACGACACGCCCGACGCGGCGATCGACGCGCTGCTCGCCGACACCGTGTCGGTCGACATGCACAGCCACGCCGGCCGGGTGACGCGGCACGGCGCGGCATTCGAGCCATTGGCTGCGCCGATGCGGGAGGGCCATCTGTCGGCCCTGTGCCTCGCCATCGTCGCCGACAGCCCGGTCACGCAATATACGCCCGGTGTCGGCATCCGGCAGGTCCGCATGCCGGCGCCGGGCCAACTCGTCGCCTGGGGCGAGGCGTCGTTCGAACGCGCGCGCGCCCTGATCGCCGACCAGGGGCTCGCCACGGTGCGGACGCTGGCCGATCTCGACGTCTGCCGCACGGCGGGCCCGGGTGCGATCGTGACCAGCGAGGGCGGCGACTTTCTCGACGGCGCGCTCGCGCGCGTCGACGAGGCGTATCACCGGCACGATCTGCGCCAGCTTCAACTCGTGCACTACCGCATCAACGAGCTGGGCGACATCCAGACCGAGCCGCCGCATCACAACGGCCTGACGCCGTTCGGCGCCGACGTCGTGCGCGCCTGCAACCGTCTCGGCATCGTGGTCGACCTCGCGCACGCCACCTACGATCTCGTGAAGCGGGCGGTCGCGGTGACGGCGCAGCCGGTGGTGCTGTCCCACACCTCGGTCACGCCGGTGCCGCGCAGCCGCAGCCGCCTGATCTCACCCGATCACGCGCGCCTCGTCGCCGAGACGGGCGGCGTGGTCGGCGTGTGGCCGGCACGCTTCGTGTTCGGCGACCGCAGGGCGTTCGCGACCGGCGTCGCGCAGATGGTCGACGCCGCCGGTATCGATCACGTCGGCTTCGGCACCGACATGATGGGGTTGCCCAGCGGCTCGGTGTTCGACGACTACCGGGAGCTGCCGGCGGTCGCGGCGGCGCTGCGCGCGACCGGCTTCGCGCCGCCCGAGATCGCCAAGATCCTCGGTGGCAACTACCGGCGCGTTTTCGCCGCGGTGACGCGGGCCACCTGAGCCGTCGAACCTGCTATATTCGGCCGAGTCGAGGCACGGGGATGCGCGCATGATCTTCCGCCAATTGTTCGAGCCGGTCTCCTCGACCTACACCTATCTGATCGGCTGCCCGGAGACCGGGCGCGCCATCCTGATCGACCCGGTGCTCGAGGCGCGCGCACGCGACCTGGCGGCGCTCGACGCGCTCGACCTCACGCTCGCCTGGACGGTCGAGACCCATGTGCACGCCGACCACGTGTCGGCCGGCGCCGCGCTGCGCGCCGAAGCCGGCTGCCGCGTCGCGTGCCCGGCGGGCGAGGGGGTCGAGGGCGCCGATCTCGCGCTGGTCGAGGGCGATCCGGTGAGCTGCGGCACTTTGCACCTGATGCCGCTCGCCACGCCCGGCCACACCAAGGGTCACATGTGCTACCGGCTCGACCGCGGGCCGCTCCCGATGGTGTTCACCGGCGACACGCTCTTGATCGACGGCTGCGGGCGCACCGACTTCCAGGGCGGCGACGCCGCGATGCTCTACCGCTCGATTCACGCCAAGCTGTTCAGCCTGGCGGACGACACGCTGGTCTATCCCGGCCACGACTACAACGGCCGGCACGTCACCACGATCGCGCAGGAGCGCCAGCGCAACCCGCGGCTCGGCGCCAACAAGCCGCTCGATGAGTTCGTCACGCTGATGAACGGCCTCGGCCTGCCCTATCCCAAGCGCATGGACGAGGCAGTGCCGGCCAACCAGCGCGTCGCGATCCCGCACGCCGCCGGCGTCGAGCCCAGCGCGCGCGCGCTGTCCTGGTCGGTGTGAGGGCTGCGCGCGACGGCGGCCGCGGGCCGGAGCCCGCGGCCGGGTCACCCGCGTATCAGGCCGCTCGAACGACGCTGAGCGGCGCGCCCTTGCCGCGCACCTCGGCCTCCTCGTAGTCGGCGGCGGCGATCGCGCGGTCGAGCGCGGCGCGCAGCTCCTTCGCGGACTCGAGCGTGAGCTCGATGCCGGCGCGCGCGCCGGCGCCGAGCGCCGCGTTGAAGAAGTCGAGCGTGATGACGTCACCCAGCGGCGCATGGCGCGCGTGGTCGTAGGCGACCACCGCCTGCGACAGCGGGAACCAGTCGTCGCCGTGCTTCGCCATGCCCTCGGCGCGCGCGAGCTCGATGATCGACGTGCACATGGCCAGCCCTCCTACTTCGCCGCCAGGTGCTTGCCGAAGAACGCCCAGATCTTGTTCCAGCCGTCCATCGCCTGCTCGGGCCGGTAGAGCGGCCGGTGCCAGTAGAAGAAGCCGTGGCCGGCGCCGTCGTAACGGTGGAACTCGTAGGTCTTGCCGTGTTTCTTCAGCTCGGCCTCGTGCTGGTTGACCTGCTCGGGGCTGGGCGCGCGGTCGTCGTTGCCGAACAGACCGAGCAGCGGACAGCTCAGGTCCTTGGTCATGTCGATCGGCGCGACCGGCGTCTTGGCGTTGAGCTCCTCCTTGCCCATCACGACGCGGCCGCCCCACTGCTCGACGCAGGCGTCGACGTCCTTCTTCTGGCAGGCGTAGATGAAGGCGTGGCGGCCGCCCGAGCACGAGCCGATCAGGCCGACCTTGCCGTTGAGGTTGGGCTGCGCGCGCATCCACTTCACCGCGCCCTCGGTGTCGCCGACCATCTGGGCGTCCGCGATGCCGCCGTCGGCGCGCACCTTGGCGGCGATGTCGTCCGGATTGCCATCGCTGCCGCCGCCCTCGCGCTCGTAGAGGTTGGCGCAGATCGCCATGTAGCCGTGGTGCGCGAAGCGCCGCGTCGTCTCGATGTAGAGCTCGCTCCAGCCCGGCAGGTGGTGGATCAGCACGACGCCGGGGAACTTGCCCGGGCCCGACGGCTTGGCCACGTAGGCGGTGATCGGGGTGCCCTTGTCGCCCTTGATGGTCACGTTCTCGCAGGTCATGCCTCGGTAGAATGACATCGGTCGGCCTCCTTGAGGGGTCGGTCTCGGTGGATGACGGCGCGGCGCCGCGATGCGCCGAGGGACGATGGGGGGTCGAGCCTCCCTTGCCGCCGCCGGGGGGCGTCGCGCGGGCCAGTATTCGACGATCGCGCAGCGGGCGCAACGCGCCCGTGCGCCGCGAGGCCTCAGGCCGCGGCGCGCAGCTGGGCGCGGCGGCGCAGCTCGGCCGTGGTCTTGAGCTGGTCGCAGCGCAGGCACAGGGTCTGGAGGTTGGCGAGCGACCAATAGCGCAAGGCGTCGGGCGCGGCGCGGTCGACGCGGTGCAGCGGCTCGATGTGGTCGGCGGTCCAGCCGCGCGCGTAGTAGACCGGCGTGTAGACCGCGTCGGCGAAATCGATCGCGACCCAGCGCTTGTTGGCGACCGCCAGGCCCGGGTGCGCCTGGCGATAGGGCAGCCAGTCGGGGATCGGCCGCACCACCGGCAGCGCGTGCAGGAAGTGCATCCCGCAGCCGGCGCAGAAGCCGCCGTCGCGCGCCTGCACGGCTTCGCGCATGTCGGCCGAGAAGCACGCGATGCGGTAGGCGGTGACGCAGTCGTCGTGCCAGCGCCGGCGCGGGTTGGGCGCGCCGTCGGGCTTGAGCACCGCGTCGCCGCACCAGCGGCAGTTGCCCTTGGCGACGTCCCAGTGCGGCAGCGGCGGCCGGCGCAAGGCGGGCGGCGCGCGCTTGGTGGCATCGGGCTCGACGAGGTCCGAGGAGATCGGTCGCGCCATGGCGAGCTTGAATCACATTTTCGCGCCGAGGGGAATCCCCGACCGGCCAGAATCCGAACGGAATCGGGCGGGTTGGCGCGGCGGTCGGTCCGGGAGTAACCTTGGGGGCAGTCAATCGAGGGAGCGAAACCATGCCCGATACAGCGATGGCGCCGAAGGCCAAGACCAAGGGCCGCAAGAAGGCGCACACCACGCCCGAGAGCGCCAAGATGGTGCCGGGGCGCCGCGACTTCTTCACCTACGCCGACCTCGGCGTGACCGACGCGAGCAAGGGCCACATGCGCGCGCAGGTGACGACCGCCAAGCGCGGCATGACGCAGCCGACCGGCTGGCACTATCACGTCTGCGAGTCGCAGTTCGTCTATGCGCTGCGCGGCTGGGTCGACCTCGCGTTCGAGGACGGCTCGACGGTGCGCGTGAAGGCCGGCGAGTCGATCTACATCCCCGGCGGCCTGAAGCACAACGAGATCGCGACCTCGGACGACTTCCAGATCCTCGAGGTCTCGGTGCCGGCCGAGATGGGCACCGAAACCTGCGAGCCGCCCGCCGGCTTCAAGAAGTAGGGACGCGGCCCTGGTGATCGTCATCCCCGCGCAAGCGGGGATCCAGGAGTCGAACGGCGGTGCGCGTGACTCTGGATGCCCGCGTGCGCGGGCATGACGGCTTTATGTGAGACTGTCGTCTACTTCCGCAGCCCCGGGTTCGGTTGCGGCGCGCCGACGCGCGTCAGCGTGTTGCGGTCGGTGTGGTGGAACGGCTCGGCCTGCCCGGCGATCTTCAGCACGGTGTCCTGCTCGTAGCTCCAGGTGCCATCGGGATTGATCGTCACCTTGATGCGATAATCGGTGGTCTGGTACGCGTAGTTGAGGAACGGGTTCGACAGCGTGCCGAAGTCGGGCGCGCCGAGCTTGCAGGTGAGCTCGAAGCTCTTGGCGTCGGGCGCGGCGGTGCCACCCGCCATCGCGACCTGACCGCGCGGGATCGTCAGGGTCAGGATCACGGCGCCGGTCGCGGGCTCCCACAGCCAGTAGCCGACCTGGTCGTGGAACGTCTTGGCCTCGGTCGGCCGCCGGATGAAGGTGTGGTAGCGCAGGCCGTAATAGAGCTGCGGCCCGTTGGTCTGCGGGTCGATCGGGTGCAGCTCGTAATGCTCGCGATAGGGTTCCTCGAGCGGGCCGTCGGCCTCCGGATGGCGGTCGACGCCGCGCGTGCCTTCCCAGACGCCGGCGAGCGGCGCCAACGGCCCGAGATGCTGCAGCGTCTCGAGGTCGAACTCGGGCTCGGTGAAGATGTCCTTGGGGAAATCCGCCATGACGGCCTCGCCGTGTCGTGTTGCGGCCGAGGCTACTGGGATGCGGCCGGCCGCGCTAGTATCAGGCGGGGGAAACGCCGCAACCGCGGAGCAC
>DATJNS010000195.1:0-3292 GCA_035507915.1 Candidatus Sulfotelmatobacter sp. | reverse complement strand
GCCGAGCCGGTCGATCAGCTCCAGGGTCGAGGGGTGGGTGGTCGAGGCGCGCGGGCTGGTGTCGAGCGCGCCCTCGGCCTCGCACACGGTGACGCGGAAGCCGGCCTGCGCCGCCGCCAGCGCCGCGATCACGCCGACCGGTCCGGCGCCGACCACCAGCACGTGCGGTGCGCTCACTTTGCGGCGGTCCGGGATGACGTCGTCACCGCCGCATCATCGGGGCGTTCGCGGGCGGCGGCAACCCGCGATGCGCTGGACGGGATGCCCCGTTCGTCTCATCATCGGCGGACGCAGCGACCCGCGGAGGTGCCGACATGGCGACCGTGCTGACCGAGACGGGCGACATCAGCGTGACGGCGCGCGCAACCACGTCCGGCGCGCTGTGGCTCGACACGACCGACGCCGAGCGCGTCACCGGCTGGACGTGGAAGCCCGAGGGCATGTGCCGCGACGATGTGTGCGTGCCGCTGCCGGCGGGCGCGGTGCGCGGCGATGCGGTCGACGTGGCGGCGTTCTGGCGCCGGCTCGACAATCCGGTGCTCAGCGACGATGCCGGCGACGTCTGGGTGCTCGGCACCGGCGCCGCGGCGCGTTCGCGCGCGCTCGCCGGGCTCGAGGCGCCCGACGTCACGCTGCCCGACCTCGCCGGCGCGCCGCATCGCCTGTCGGCGCTGCGCGGCAAGAAGGTGTTCCTCGCCACCTGGGCCAGTTGGTGAGGCTGCCGGTTCGACCTGCCCGTGTGGCAGGTCCTCTACGACGAGCTGAAGGACCGTGGCTTCATGGTGGTCGCGGTGGCCGAGGAGAGCCGCGGCGCCGAGCACGCGCGACCCTGGATCGAGCAGGCCAAGGCGACCTACTGGTCCCTGATCGATCCCGACCATCGGGTCGCCGAGCTCTACGGCATGGTCAACGTGCCGCAGAGCGTGTGGATCGACGAGGCCGGCCGCATCGTGCGCGGACCCGAGACGGCGGGCTCGACGGATCACTTCCGCCAGATGGACCTGGCGACCCGCACGCTCGCGCCCGAGCTGCAGGCGGCCCGCGCGGCGGCGCGGGCGAACTATCTCGACGCCGTCAAGGCGTGGGTCACGACCGGACGGCACGCGCTCGCCGCCGACGCCGCCGCCGCCAGGCTGCCGCGCATCACGCCGGCGATCGCCGCAGCGCATGCGCATTTCCGGCTCGGCGTCTGGCTGCAACGCCAGGGCCGCGCCGCCGAGGCCGAGCGCCAGTTCGCCGAAGCGAGCCGGCTGCATCCCGAGTCGTGGAACATGTGGCGCCAGGCCGCCGACCTCGAGGCGGTCGGCAACGCCAGCGGCCCGGCCTTCTGGGCGCGCGTCAAGGCGCTGGGCGACCGCGCCTACTATCCGCCGCCCGACCTGGAGGGCTTCCCGCGCTGAGGACAGCGTGACCGGACCAGGACGACGACGGCGAAAACGACAACGAAAACGAAAACGAAAACCGAGGGAGGAGGCGATGATGCGACGCGTTCCGACATTCGTCCTGCTCGCCGCGCTGGCGGCGTCAGCGGTCGCCATGGCGGCGGACAAGAAATACGGGCCCGGCGTGACCGACACCGAGATCAAGATCGGCCAGACCATGCCGTACAGCGGCCCGGCCTCGGGCTACGCCTCGGTCGGCCAGACCGAGCAGGCCTATTACAAGGTGCTCAACGCGCAGGGCGGCGTGAACGGCCGCAAGATCACGCTGATCTCGCTCGACGACGGCTACAGCCCGCCCAAAACCGTCGAGCAGACGCGCCGGCTGGTCGAGAGCGACCAGGTGCTCGCGATCGTCGGCTCGCTCGGCACGCCGTCGAACACCGCGATCCACAAATATCTCAACGGCAAGAAGGTGCCGCAGCTCTTCATCTCGACTGGCGCCACCAAGTGGGGCGACCCGCAGCACTACCCGTGGACCATGGGCTGGCAGCCCAACTACCAGACCGAGGCGCACATCTTCGCCAAGTACGTGCTGGCGCACGTGCCCGCGCCCAAGATCGGCATCCTCTACCAGAACGACGACTACGGTAAGGACTACGTGAAGGGCTTCCGCGACGGGCTGGGCGCCGACGCCGGCAAGCTGATCGTCAAGGAGACGAGCTACGAGATCTCCGACCCGACGGTCGACTCGCAGATCGTCACGCTGCAGGGCGCGGGCGCCAACGTGTTCTTCAACGTCTCGACGCCGAAATTCTCGGCGATGGCGATCCGCAAGGCCTACGACATCGGCTGGAAGCCGCTGCACATCCTCAACAGCGTGGGATCGTCGACCGGCGCGGCGATCAAGCCGGCCGGCTTCGAGCGCGCCCAGGGCATCATCTCGGCGCACTACCAGAAGGACGCCACCGACCCGCGCTGGAAGGACGACAAGGGCATGCAGGACTTCGTCGCCTTCCTGACCAAGAACGTGCCGAGCGTCGATCCCGCCGATTCCGGCTCGTACAACGGCTACAACATCGCCATGACGTTCGCGCAGGTTCTGAAGCAGTGCGGCGACGACCTGACGCGCGAGAACCTGATGCGCCAGGCCGCCAACCTGCACGGCCTCGCGCTGCCGATGCTGCTGCCCGGCATCACGGTCAACACCAGCCCGACCAACTTCTATCCCGTCAACGAGATGCAGCTCGTCCGCTTCGAGGGCAGCGGCTGGGTGCTGTTCGGCGACGTCGTCAGCGGGAGTTAGCGCACACCACACCCCCCACCCCAACCCTCCCCCTCAAGGGGGAGGGAGTCAGTTTGGATGGCGGCGGTGCTGCGGCTCACTCGAACGCACCCCCTCCCCCCTTGAGGGGGAGGGTCGGGGTGGGGGGACGCGTGTGCCTACCCCGCCGCCTTCTCGGGCTCGGTGCGGAAGGCGGGCATGACCTCCTTGGCGAAGCGGCGCAGATTGTCGCGCGAGGTGCCGCCGCCGTTGAGCAGCACGTACTCGATGCCCATGGCGCGCAGCTGCTCGAGCTTGGCGGCGATCTCGTCGGGCGTGCCGTAGAGCGCGCTCTCCTCGCTGGCGTCGCGCGTGTCGGAGTACGCCATGATGCTCGCCGTGTTGTTGCCGTCGGGCCGCTGCGAGATCGCGTGCAGGCGTTTCTGCGCCGCGATCCGGCGCTCGACCGCGGCTTCCTTCTCGGCCTGGGTGCGCGTGACGAAGAAGGCGCGCGCCGCGCCGACCATGCTGGGATGGAAGACGAAGCCGTTCTCGGCCATCGCCGCCTTGTAGGTGTTGAAGCGGTTGCCGGTCTCCTCGAGCGAGGCGAACTGGTCGAGCAGCAGGTTGTGGCCGCGCTTGGCGACCC
>DATJNS010000194.1:0-3508 GCA_035507915.1 Candidatus Sulfotelmatobacter sp. | reverse complement strand
CCACCAGACCCTGCTGCTCCACAAGCTGCGCGGCCGCATCGCCGTGCCGGTCGACGGCGGCCTCAGGACCGGGCGCGACGTCGTGATCGGCGCGCTGCTCGGCGCCGACGAGTTCGGCTTCTCGACCGCGCCCCTGATCGCCGCCGGCTGCATCATGATGCGCAAGTGCCATCTCAACACCTGCCCGGTCGGCGTCGCGACGCAAGATCCCGAGCTCCGCAAGCGCTTCACCGGCCTGCCCGAGCACGTCATCAACTTCTTCTTCTTCATCGCCGAGGACATGCGCCGGATCATGGCCGAGCTCGGCTTCCGGCGCGTCGACGAGATGATCGGCCGGGTCGACCGCATCGACATGCGCCGCGCGCTCGACCACTGGAAGGCGCACGGGCTCGACCTGTCGCGCCTGCTTCACGTGCCGACGGTCGGCCCGGAGGTCGCGCGCTATCACCGCGAGGCGCAGAACCACGGGCTCGACAAGGCGCTCGACCACCGGCTGATCGCCGAGGCCAAGCCCGCGCTGGAGCACGGCACGCCGGTCAAGATCGATCTCGCGGTGCGCAACATCCACCGCACGGTCGGCGCCATGCTGTCTGGCGAGGTCGCCAAGCGCTACGGCCACACCGGCTTGCCCGACGACACCATCTCGATCAAGGCGCGCGGCACCGGCGGCCAGAGCTTCGGCGCCTTCCTGGCGCGCGGCGTCTCGATCGAGCTGACCGGCGCGACCAACGACTATCTGGGCAAGGGCCTGTCGGGCGGCCGCATCGCGGCGTTCTTCCCGCCCGAGTGCCCGACCCCGCCGATCGACAACATCCTGGTCGGCAACACCGCGCTCTACGGCGCGATCGCCGGCGAGGCGTACCTGTCGGGCGTCGCGGGCGAGCGGTTTGCGGTCCGTAATTCCGGCGCCACCGCCGTCGTCGAGGGCGTCGGCGACCACGGCTGCGAGTACATGACCGGCGGGCTCGTCGTCGTGCTCGGGCCGACCGGGCGCAACTTCGCCGCCGGCATGAGCGGCGGCATCGCCTACGTGCTCGACGCGAACGGCGAGTTCGAGGCGCGCTGCAATCTCGCGATGGTCGATCTCGAGCCCATCAAGCCGGAAGGCCTGCCGGACGATCCCGACTGGCTGACCGACGTCACGCGCTACGACGCGCCGCGGCTCAAGCGGCTGATCGAGCGCCACGTCAACTACACGAACAGCGCGCGCGCGCGCCAGATCCTCGCCGAGTGGGACGCGATGCTGCCGCGCTTCGTCAAGGTGTTCCCGCGCGACTACCGGCGCGCGCTCGGCGAGCTCGCCAAGCTCGGCCACGCGCCCGGCCCCCAGAACGGCGCCGCGCACCGCACCGAGCATCGCGCCAACGGCAAGCGCAACGGCAACGGCAGGGCGCGCATAAATGGGTAAGCCCACGGGCTTCGTCGAGTTCGCCCGCGAGGATCGTCCCTACGTCAAGGCCCCCGAGCGGATCAAGAACTTCAAGGAATTCGTCAAGCCGCTGCCCGACGACGCGGTGCAGACGCAGGCCGCGCGCTGCATGGAGTGCGGCATCCCGTTCTGTCACAACGGCTGTCCGGTCAACAACCTGATCCCGGACTGGAACGACCTCGTCTACCGCAACCGGTGGCGCGAGGCGCTCGACACCCTGCACTCGACCAACAACTTCCCGGAGTTCACCGGCCGCATCTGCCCGGCGCCGTGCGAAGAGGCGTGCGTGCTGAACATCAACGACCAGTCGGTCACCATCAAGACGATCGAGTGCGCGATCGTCGACAAGGGCTGGCAGGAGGGCTGGATCGTGCCGCGCCCGGCGGCGCGCAAGACCGGCAAGCGCGTCGCGGTGGTGGGCTCGGGTCCGGCCGGCATGGCGTGCGCCCAGCAGCTCGCGCGGGCCGGCCATGCCGTGACCCTGTACGAGAAGTCCGACCGCATCGGCGGGCTGCTGCGCTACGGCATCCCCGACTTCAAGATGGAGAAGCACCTGATCGACCGCCGCATGACGCAGATGGCGGCCGAGGGCGTGGAGTTCCGGCCCAACACGCATATCGGCGGCAACCTGCCGGCGCCTCGCCTGGTCGAGGAGTTCGACGCCGTGGTGCTGTCGGGCGGCGCCGAGGCGCCACGCGACCTGCCGGTGCCGGGCCGCGAGCTCGACGGCGTGCACTTCGCCATGGATTTCCTGACCCAGCAGAACAAGCGCATCGCCGGCGATGCCGAGGACACCGCGCACGCCAACACCGGCGCACCGATCTCCGCCAAGGGCAAGCACGTGATCGTGATCGGCGGCGGCGACACCGGCTCCGACTGCATCGGCACGTCGTTCCGCCAGGGCGCCAAGTCGGTGACCCAGCTCGAGATCCTGGCGCGCCCGCCCGAGCACGAGAACAAGCCGCTGGTGTGGCCCGACTGGCCCTTGAAGATGCGCACCTCGTCGTCGCAGGAGGAAGGTGCCGAGCGCGACTGGTCGGTCGTCACCAAGAGCCTGAGCGGCAAGGCCGGCAAGGTGACGGCGCTCAATGCCGTGCGCGTCGACTGGCGAAAGGGTGCCGACAGCAAGGTCGCGATGGTCGAGTTGCCGAACAGCGCCTTCGAGCTCAAGGCCGACCTCGTCCTGCTCGCCATGGGGTTCCTGCACCCGGTGCACCACGGCATGCTCGAGCAGCTCGACGTCGCGCGCGACCCGCGCGGCAACGTCCAGGCCGACACGGTCCGGTATCAGACATCGAACGAGAAGGTGTTCGCCGCCGGCGACATGCGCCGCGGCCAGTCGCTCGTCGTCTGGGCGATCCGCGAAGGCCGCCAGTGCGCCCGCGCCGTCGATCAGTTCCTGATGGGGAAGACGGACCTGCCGCGGTAGTGCGCGAGAGCGCTGTCACCCGACAACGCCGTCATCCTCGGCCTTGTGCCGAGGATCCACGCCTTTGGCGACGCTGCGCGTGTGGATGGCAAGACGTGGATGCTCGGGACAAGCCCGAGCATGACGATCGGGGGACGGTGAGGTTGCGTGCCTACCCCAGCGCCTTTCCCATCTTGATCAGCGGGACGGCGACGGTGCCGCCGGGCGGGGTGAGCGCGACGGGCTCGATGTCGGTGTAGCCGCAGGCGCGGTAGAGCGGCACGCCGGACATCGTCGCCATCAGCTCGACACGGCGAAACCCTTCGGCGGCGGCGGCTTGCTCGCAGCGCGCGAGGATCAGGCGGCCGACGCCGCGGCGCACGTGGTCGGGATGGGTGTACATGGCGCGGACGCGCGCGGCGTCGCGCGCCGGATCGAGCAACGCGGCGTCGCGCGCCGCCCAGTGGTCGCCGCCGTAGAGCGTGGCGCGCCGGCTCCAGCCGCCGCAGCCGGCGAGCGCGCCGTCGTTTTCGACGACGAAATAGGTGCCGTCGGCGATCAGCTGGGTGTCGAGGCCCATGACGAGCTTGCTGGCGGCGATCTGCTCCGGTGTCAGGAATCCCACCTGCAGGCGGTCGATCGCGAGCGCCATCAGGGCGGCGAGCGCGGGC
>DATJNS010000193.1:0-12047 GCA_035507915.1 Candidatus Sulfotelmatobacter sp. | reverse complement strand
GCGTAGCGTCTTAGCGGTGACATTGGCGATGTGGAAAGACCGCACGTAACCGTCGCGCTCGACCAGCGAAAACACGGTCTGCTTTTCGGGCGCTTCCTTGCCCAAAGCCTTACGCTTGGCATTCGACATGTTGGCTTTCTTGCCGCCGATATAGGTTTCGTCGGCTTCTACGACCTTGTTCTCGCCACCCAAGGGGCCATTACCGGCAAAGCCGTTCGCGCACTCACGGAGACGATGAAACAGGAACCACGCGGTTTCGTAGTTGGTCCCGATCATCCGCTGTAGCTGTAGCGCGCTCATGCCCTTCTTACTGGACGACATGAGTTGAGCGGCCATGACCCACTTCGAGAGCGGGATATGGCTGCGCTCCATGACGGTGCCCACGGTCACGGTGAAGGGCTTGCGGCAGTCCTTGCACTTGTAGACGCCCGGACGGGTGGACTTGCCCTGTAGCTCGGTAGCCTCGCCGATCACGCCGCAATGCGGGCACTCGGGACCGTTCGGCCAGCGGACGGCCTCGAAATGCCTCCGGGCGGCTTCGTCATCGTGGTAAATCGGGTTCGTCAGATCGTGAGCGGACATGACCGGGACCTCCAATGATCCCGATCCTATGCCTTGCGTATGGGTACGTCAAGTGCATAATTCCCCTTGAGGGGGAGGGCAGGGTGGGGGGTACGTGACCGTTCGGGTGGTGGCGCTCGCGGCGAACGCGGCGATGCATTAGCATGGCGACGAAGGAGGCGCGACATGCCCAAGATGCTGAGCCAGGCGCAGGTCGAGGCGTATCGGCGCGACGGGTTCCTGTTGCCGGTGCGCGCGATGAGCGCGCAAGACGCGCGGCGCTACCGCGGCGACCTCGAGGCGTTCGAGACGCGGCTCGGCCAGAAGCTGACCGACGCCGGGCGCAAGTACCGCTCGCGCACCTATCTGCTGTTCAAGTGGGCGAACGAGCTGGTGCGCCATCCCGCGATCCTCGACGCCGTCGAGGACGTGATCGGCCCCGACATCCTGGTCTTCACCACCACCTGGTTCATCAAGGAGCCGGGCACGCCGCACGTCGCCGGCTGGCACCAGGACTCGACGCATTTCGGCCTCGACCCGAACGACCAGCACGTCACCGCGTGGCTGGCGCTGAGCGACGCCGCGCTCGAGAGCGGCTGCATGGAGTTCGTGCCGGGCAGCCAGAAGCGCGGCCAGATCCGCCACGGCTACGGGCTCGGCGCCTCGGTCAACGACGCCGGCCAGTGGATCGAGGCGCCGGGCGACGTCGCCGGCGCGGTCGCCTGCCGCCTGCAGCCGGGCGAGTTCTCGCTGCACAACACGCTGGTCCTGCACCGCTCCGGGCCGAACATGGGCAGCGACCGGCGGATCGGCATCGGCATCAGCTACATCCCGACCTCGGTGCGCCATACCGGCACGACGCGCCACACCGCCCATCTGGTGCGCGGCATCGACCGCTACGGCCATTTCGACCTCGACCCGGCGCCGGCCGCCGATTTCGACGACGCCGCGCAGGCCGTGCACGCGCGCTCGTTCCAGGCCTATGCCGACTGCTACGCCGAGCAGGTCGCGCGCCACCGCGCCCAGGCCGCGGCGTAGCGCCCGGCTCAATCGCATCACGACTCTCGGGAGGCTCCCCATGACCACCGCAGATCCCAACCGCGTGATCCTGACCGGCGAGAACCCGTTCATTCGCCACAGCGCCAAGAACGGCGATCCGCTCACCACCAACGCGAGCTTCTGGCGCATCCTCCTGTGTCCCGCCGGGCCGGGCCACGTGCTCTACGTCAAGAGCGAGGTCACCGAGAACCGCTGGCGCATCTATTCCGACAACATCGCGATGGCGCGCTGGCTGCAGTCGACGGTGCAGGGCATGCTCAACAGCGAGCTCGAGGATCTCTCGATCCCGGTCACCGAGGCGGCGTTCTCGAAGTCGGGCGACGCGCGCGACTTCTGGACCGAGCGCGCCGTGGCACACGGCGAGGACGTCGCGCTGACCTGGTACGACATCGGCGAGCCGCTGCTGATCCACACCCAGCCCAACAGCGGCGGCCGGCGCTACGGCGTGTGCACGCTGCTGATCCCGGCGCTCGGCACGCGCCTGGTGCGCAACGGCGTCGCGGCCGCGGGCAAGTCGTGGCCGACCGAGCGCGAAGGCCGCCCGTTCAGCACCTCGGCGCTGGCGTTCTCGGAGAGCTGGACCGACGCGCGCTGAGGGCCGCGCAAGCGATTGTGGGTTTTTGCAAGGATTTGTAAGCCCTGAACCCTCGTTGACCGACTCTCGCGTATGGTGAGCGTGCGCGACCGGCGCAGGCGCTGCGGCTCGTCGCGGACCGCCTCTCGGCGCTTGGTACGGTGCGAGGATTTCCATGTACATCGACCCGCGTTCGCTGCCGCTTCTGCCGGGCGATGCGGGGCTGATCGATCTGATCGGCTCGCACGTCGGCGACGACGCGGCGCCGTCGTTCAGCGACCTGCTCGTGCGTCTGCATCGCGCCATGACCCGGCGCGAGGAGCTCGCGGGCGTCGTCCGCATCGCGGTGGCGACCTACGAGGCCGACACCGACATGGTGAAGACGTTCGCGTCGACCGACGCCGCGACGAGCCTGTTGCAGCGTCATCAATGCCGGCTGGCGTCCGTGCCGTCGCTGCAGAGCGCCGCGGACACCAGGATCGCGCGCAACCTGACCGACCTGTGCGCCGCCGGCCCGGGGCAGACCCCGCACATGGCCATGCTGCGCCAGGCCGGGGTGCGCGCGAGCCTCGCCATCCCGATCCATTGGCACGACGACCTGGCGGGCTTCGTCTTCTTCGACTCCGCGGTGGCGAACTACTTCACGCAGGGCGTGCGCGATTGGCTGTGGCCCTATGCGCATCTCATCGCCCTGATGCTGGCCAACGAGCAGGAGCTGGTGCGCATCATCCGCGGCGCCGCCAAGACGGCGCAGGAGCTGGCGCGCTATCGCGACCCGGAGACCGGCGCGCATCTGCAGCGCATGGCGCGCTTCGCCCGGCTGGTCGCCGAGGCGATGGCGCCGCGCCTCGCCCTCAGCGACGAGTTCGTCGAGTACCTGTTCTGGTTCGCGCCGCTCCACGACGTCGGCAAGGTCGCCATCCCGGACTCGATCCTGCTCAAGCCCGGCCCGCTCGATCCGGCCGAATACGTCGAGATGCAGCGCCACGTTCAGTACGGCATCGAGATCGTCGACCGCATGTCGGGCAATTTCGGTCTGACGGACCGGCTGCACGTCACGCTGATGCGCAACGTGATCGGCTGCCACCACGAATGCGTCGACGGATCGGGCTATCCGGCCGGCCTCAAGGGTGCGGCGATCCCCATCGAGGGGCGCATCACCGCGGTCGCCGACGTGTTCGACGCGCTGACCAGCGTCCGGCCCTACAAGCCGCGCTGGGACAACGACAGGGCGCTGACGTTCCTGCGCGACAACCGCGGGACGCGCTTCGACCCGGACTGCGTCGACGCGCTCGCCGCCGACATGGCGGCCGTGTGCCGGATCCAGGCGCAGTTCGCCGACGCGCCGGCGGCGTGATCCCGCAATCCGCGGAGGCGGGCGCGCGCAGCGCATGACCAGCACTGATTGAATCGCCACGTCTTCTCGTCATCCCCGCGTAAGCGGGGATCCAGGAGTCACGTGCGCGATGTCGGCGCGGGTGGCCCCTGGATGCCCGCTTTCGCGGGCATGACGGTCTTTGTTCGGAACCCTTCAGTCTGGCGTGATCACGCGCCAGCGCATCAGGCTACGGCGCCTCGTGGACGATCTCGCGGTGGGGCGGCGCCTCGAGGAAGTGGCGGGCGCGGACCGCGAGGTCGGCGACCGAGAACGCGAAGATCTGGATGACGAGCACCATGTTCACGGTCGCGCCGTCCTCGGACAGCGGCAGGAACAGGACCTTGAGGTGGCGCTGCGCCTTGAAGCCGACCGGCGACAGGAACTCGCTCTCGGAATAGACCGGCCGGCGCTCGCGCACGCATTCGCCGTAGAGCGCCAGCACGTGCTGCTTGTAGTCGGGTCCGGGCACCACCTCGTCGACGTGCCGGCCGGTCGCGTCGACGCCGTGCTCGAGGACGTTCTCGGTGCCGATCAGCCGGTAGCGGTAGCGCTCGCCCGGCAGCACGTCGACCAGCATGAGGTGCGGCAGCAGCCGGGGGATGGCGGCCGGATCGAAATCCTTGCGGCTCGGCAAGGGCCGGCCGGCGGCCATGCGCTGCCAATAGGCATAGAGCTCGAGGATGCGGGGCTCGGTGATGTTCAAGGCGTCGTCCAGGGCGGTGGTCAGGCCGTCAGGCATGCCCCACCATCGCGGGCGCACCTTAAGTGCAGCTTAGGCGGGCGCGCCGAGCCGCATGCGCGCGTCGCATGCCAGCGGCGCGGCAGGGGCGAAGCCCCGCGAGCGCCAAACGAAATCGGCGCGGCAGGGGCGAAGCCCCGCGAGCGCCATGCTGCTACGACAGCTGATTCCTGGATTTCGGGGCCGGCGCCTTGATGGCGCGGATGATCTGCGCGACCCGGGTCCAGGACGCCGCGGCGCCGTGGTCCTGGCTCTTGGCGTTGCGGCGCACGCGGCCGCGCGCGACCTGCAGGGCGTCGGCGCCGTAGAGGCTGATCATGCGCTCGGCGACGGCGAAGGCGTCGGTGGGGGCGTCGGCGGGGGTCTCGGTCATGGGCGCCTGTTGTAGCAGAAGAGGCTTAAGGAAGCTTTGCGTCGACACGGGGGCCGGGCCCTCCGCTCAGGCGGTCAGCCAGCGCAGGCCGGGGTGCGCGCGCACCGTTAGCAGCCGGGAGGCCCAGCCGTCGAGGCCCCAGACGTGGCCGGCGCGCCGGACGATCAGGTAGCCGAGCAGCAGCGCGTAGACGACGTGCTCGTCGATCATCAGGTTGTTGATGGTGTCGATGTACGGATAGTCCATGTGCGCGGTCCAGTAGAGCAGCATCATGGCGGCGCCGAACGGCGCGCTCGCCTTGACGAGCAGGCCGGAGATCAGCGACAGGCCGATCAGCAGGTGGCCGTATTCCACCAGGACGGCGATGACGGGCAGGAACGCCGACTGCGCCAGCGCGCCGTAGATCGGGTGGAACGTCTTGGTGTGCGACAGGAATCCCGCGACGTAGCTGGCGTCGCCGTAGTGATGGATGGCGGCCCACAGGAACACCCAGCCGATCGACAGGCGCAGCATCAGGAGGAGCGCGCGTTCGGTCGGTCCGGGGCGCAGCGTCTCGGGCATGGCGGGGTCCCTCGGTCGGCACGATGGCACGGGATCGGCCATCCGGTGCACGATGGCGGCGGGCGCGCCTCGCCGGCCTTGATTCAGGTCAAGTCCGGTCGTTTGACGGGGCGCCGCGCGGCGCGAAAGGGGGCGTGGGATGACTGCGGACGATGTCGTGCGCACCGGCGGCTGCCTGTGCGGCCAGGTGCGCATCGCGGCGCGCGGCCGGCCGACCAACGTGCGGATCTGCCACTGCCGCCTGTGCCAGAAGGCGACGGCGTCGCCGTTCTTCGCGCGCGCCCTCTATCCGAGCGACCAGGTCAGCGTGACGGGCGAGACCGCGCGCTACGCGTCGTCGCCCGAGCTGTGGCGGGTCTTCTGCCCGACCTGCGGCACCCGGATCATGGCCGAGCGGCCGAGCGCGGCGCGCGTCGCGATCGCGCTGGCGGCGTTCGACGACCCGGACGCGCTGGCGCCGGAGTGCCACTTCTTCGTCGCCTCCAAGGTCGGCTGGCTGCGCATCGACGATGGGCTGCCGCAATATCCGGCGTGGCCGCCCGGCTAGAGGCACGCCGGCGCGCGCCCGCCGCCGCCGGCGCGCCCGCCGAAGGGTCTGCGACACTGTCCCGCAACGGCCGAAAAGCTCTTGATATGGCGGGTATATTTCGCGTTCTCTAGGGCTGGGCGAGGGGCCGCGCGGCGGGTCGCGTCCGGGCGGCCTCGCGGTCGCCCCGGATACGCGGCCGATAGGCACGGCGCTTGCTCACGGTCCGATAAGAACGCCAAGCAGGGAGACCCCCCAGATGCTGACACGCCGAGTTGCTACGAAAGCCGTGGTCGCCGTCGCCGCGACCATGGCCTTGGGATTGCCGGCCCACGCGGCCGATAAGGTCGTCAAGATCGGCATCAACCTGTCGCTGACCGGCGCGGACGCGCAGGGCGCGGGCCGGATCAAGGACGCCATCGAGATGGCGGTCGACGACGCCAACAAGGCCAAGGCCGTGCCGGGCTACAAGATCGAGCTCCTGACGCTCGACGACGGCACCGCGACCTCCGGCCAGTACGATCCGGCGCAGGCCGCCACCAACGCGCGCAAGATGGTGTCCGACAAGGCGGTGGTCGGCGCGATCGGCCCGCAGATGAGCGGCTCCGGCAAGGCGATGACGCCGATCCTGAGCGAGGGCAACCTCGCGACCATCACGCCGTCCTCGACCAACCCCGACATCACCAACCCGAAATTCGCCGACCAGTACCGGCCGGCGGGCAAGCCGATCTATTTCCGCACCGTCACGACCGACGCCTACCAGGGCCCCAACATGGCGAACTTCTTCGCCGAGAACCTGCACGTGAAGTCGGTCTACGTGCTCGACGACAGCGGCGCCTTCGGCGTCGGCGTCGCCGACGCGTTCCAGAAGCAGGCCGAGGCCAAGGGCATGAAGGTGCTCGGCCGCGACCGGCTCGACCCCAAGGCGTCCGACTACACGGCGATCCTCACCAAGATCAAGTCGCTCAATCCGGACGCGTTCTATTACGGCGGCGTGGCGCAGGCCGGCGTGAAGCTCGCCAAGCAGTCCTACGACATCGTGCCCAAGATGATCAAAGGCGGGCCCGACGGCATGACGAACGTCGACGTGCTGACCGGCGGCGGCTTCCCGGCGGTCGAGGGCTGGTACACCTCGATCGCCGCGCCGCATCTGACCGGCGACAAGAAGGCCGCCAACTTCGTCGCGGCGTTCAAGAAGCGCTTCAACGTCGGCCCGGACGACTACTCGATCACCGGCTACGACGCCGCGCTGGTCATGATCGACTCGATCAAGCGGGTGGCCGCGAGCGGCAAGCCGGTGACGCGCGAGGCGGTGCAGGCGGCCCTGACGACCGCCAAGGTGCCGACCATCCAGGGCGTCGTGTCGTTCGACGCCAACGGCGACCTCGCCGACCACACGGTCAGCATCTTCCACATCGAGAAGGATCCGACCAAGCCGCTCGACGACGTCTCGGCGCAGTACAAGTACATCACGGTGGCGCCGCAGGTCTGATCGGTAGGGTGCGATCGCGGTCGTCGTCATGACGACGTTCGATCTGATCCTGCAGCAGACGATCAACGGTTTGAGCCTGGGCGCGATGTATGCCCTGCTCGCGCTCGGGTTCACGTTGGTCTACGGCATCCTCGAACTGATCAACTTCTCCCACTTCAACGTCTTCATGGTGGGGTCGTTCGTGGCGGCCGCGGTGCTCGAGATGTTCGGGCTCTCCGGGCAGGAGATCGTGCTGACCGGCCTGCCGCTGGTCGGCGTGCTGGTGGTGGCGCTCGTCTGCACGATGGGCTTCTCCGGCGCGCTCGGCGTGCTGATCGAGCGGCTGTGCCTGCGCCCCCTGCGCAACGTCAAGGGGCCGGCCGCCATGATCACGACGATCGGCGTGTCCTACATCCTGTTCAACGTCATCCTGCTGTCGGTGGGCGCGGATTCGAAGAACTTCCCCAATCCGCTGCCCACCATCCGCTACCATATCGGCGGCGCGGTGCTGGATTTCCGCGTCATCCTGATCTGGATCGTCGCGCTCGCCCTGATGGTCGGGCTGCACCTGCTCGTGCAGCACAGCCGCATGGGCAAGGCGATGCGCGCGACCGCGCAGGACGCCGAGGCCGCGCGCATGATGGGCGTCGACGTCGACCGCGTGATCGTCATGGCGTTCTTCCTCGGCTCGGCGCTCGCCGGCGCCGGCGCGCTGATCTTCGGGCTCTACTACAACTTCACCAGCTTCATCATCGGCTTCACCGCGGGGCTGCGCGCCTTCACGGCCGCCGTGCTGGGCGGCATCGGCAACGTGCCGGGCGCCATGGTCGGCGGCGTGCTGATCGGCCTGATCGAGGCGATGGGCGGCCAGTTCATCGCCACGGCATGGACCGACGTCATCATCTTCTCGATCCTGGTGCTCGTGCTGGTCTTCAAGCCCACCGGCCTGTTCGGCCGCGTCGCGCCCAACAAGTCGTGACGGGACCGCGCGCGTGAGCCAGGCCGCGCCGCTCGCCGCCTCGCTGTGGTCGCGCTCGGTCGGCCGCGTCGTCGGCCGCGTGCCGGAAGCGCACCGGCGGCGCATCGGTCTCGTCGTCTTGATCGCCGGCGCGCTCGCCTTCCCGTTGCTGCACGACAACGACGCCGACATCGACAGCATGGCGAACGCCGCGGCCTACGCGACCCTGGCGCTCGGGCTCAACATCGTGGTCGGCTTCGCCGGCCTGCTCGATCTCGGCTACGCTGCCTTCTTCGCGATCGGCGCCTACACCTACGGCATCCTGACGTCGTTCCAGCTGCAGCCGGAATGGAGCAGCTTCTGGGAGCCGTTCCGCTTCCTGCACCTGGTGGCGAAGATGCAGGGCGACGGCGACGCCTTCGTGGTGCACTTCACGCTGTCGTTCTGGCTCGGGCTGCCGCTCGCGGCGGCGGTCGCGGCGTTCTTCGGCGTGATGTTCGGCACGCCGACCCTGCGGCTGAGGGGCGACTATCTCGCGATCGTCACGCTCGGCTTCGGCGAGATCGTGCCGATCGTGGTGCGCAACTGGTCGGACCTCACCGCCGGCGCCGCCGGGCTCAACGGCATCGCCGCGCCGCGGCTGTTCGGCTGGCGCTTCGGCGTCAACGCCACGCCGTACTACTACGTCGCGATCGCCATGGTGGCGTTCCTGGTCTTCATCTCGATCCGGCTACGCGACTCGCGCATCGGCCGCGCCTGGATGGCGATCCGCGAGGACGAGGTCGCCGCCGCCGCGATGGGCGTGGACCGCACCAAGTTCAAGCTGCTCGCGTTCGCGATCGGCGCGGCGTTCGGCGGCATGACGGGCGTGTTCTACGTCGCCAAGCTGCAGACCGCGACGCCCGAGATGTTCGGCTTCCCGGTCTCGGTCATGATCCTGGTCATGATCGTGTTCGGCGGCATCGGCAGCGTGTGGGGCGTCGTGCTGGGCGCCTTCCTGCTGCAGCTCCTGCAGTCCTGGTGGCTCGAGGACCTGACCGAGTGGCTGCACGCGCTCGGCCGGCTGCTCGACAGCGACTGGCTGCAGCAGGTCGACCTGGTGCCGTCGATCGAGCTGATCTTCGGCCTGATCCTGGTCGGCATGATGCTGTTCCGCCGCCAGGGCCTGATCCCGGCGACGCGGCGCCAGGCTGCGCTGACCCACGATCAGCAGCACGCCGAGATCCGCCGCGGCGGCTTCGGCGACCTCAAGCTGCACGGGCTGGGCGGCGAGGCGCGCACCGGCGCCGTCGCGCTCGAGATCGACAAGGTGACGGTGCGCTACGGCGGCCTGACCGCGCTCAACAAGGTGAGCCTGGCCGTGCCGGTCGGCGGCGTGGTCGCGGTGATCGGCCCGAACGGCTCGGGCAAGTCGACGTTGTTCAACGCGATCACCGGGCTCGCCGAGGCCGCCGAGGGCGCGATCCGCTTCCACGGCGAGGCGATCACCGGCCTGCCGCCGCACCAGATCCTCGACAAGGGCATCGCGCGCACGTTCCAGAATCTGCGGCTGTTCCCCAACCTGACCGTGATGGAGAACGCGCTGGTCGGTCAGCACGCGCGGCTCAAGACCGGCACGGTGGCGGCGATCCTGCGCCCGCCCTGGACGCGCGCGGAGGAGATCGGCGCGCGCGCCTGGGCGATGGAGATCTTCGCGATCTTCGGCAACCGGCTGGCGCCGCGCACCGACCAGGTGGTGTCGGCCCTGTCCTACGCCAACCGCCGGCGCGTCGAGATCGCCCGCGCGCTGGCGTCGCGCCCGCGCATCCTGCTGCTCGACGAGCCGACCGCCGGCATGAACCCGGCCGAGACCCTCGAGCTCGCCGAGCAGATCAAGGGGCTCAATGCGCTCGGCCTCACCGTGCTGCTGATCGAGCACAAGCTCGACGTCGTGACGACCTTGGCCGACACGGTCTACGTGCTCGATCACGGCGAGGTGATCGCCCAGGGCAAGCCCGACGAGGTGCGGCGCGACGAGGAGGTGCTGCGCGCCTATCTCGGGCGCAACGCCCAGGCCTCGCTGGCGGGCGTGGAGCCGACGCGTGCCTCCTGATCGGCCTGTCGATGCGCGCGGCGGCGCGCCGCTGCTGCTCGAGTTCAAGGACGTCGACACGCACTACGGCGATCTCCACGTGCTCAAGCGGGTCAACTACGCGATCCGCGAGGGCGAGATCGTCTCGCTGCTCGGCGGCAACGCGTCGGGCAAGTCGACGACCATGAAGACGATCATGGGCGTGGTGCGGCCGACCGGCGGCTCGGTGATCTATCGCGGCGAGGCGATCGAGCGCATGCCGACCGCCGAGCGCGTGCGCCGCGGCATCGCGCCGGTGCTCGAGGCGCGCCGCCTGTTCCCGCGCATGACCGTGCTCGAGAACCTCGAGATGGGCGCCTATCTGCGCAAGCACGGGCCGGAGTACGACGAGGATCTCGAGCGCGTCTACGCGCTGTTCCCGCGCGTCAAGGAGCGGCGCGACCAGATCGCCGGCACGCTGTCGGGCGGCGAGCAGCAGATGGTCGCGATCGGCCGCGCTTTGATGGCGCGCCCGAGCCTGTTGTGCATGGACGAGCCGTCGATGGGGCTGGCGCCCGTGCTGGTCGAGCAGGTGTTCGACATCATCCAGGCGATCAACCGCCAGGGCATGACGATCTTCATGGTCGAGCAGAACGCCAACATGGCGCTGTCGATCGCGCACCGCGCCTACGTGCTGCAGACCGGCCAGGTCGTGCTGTCCGGCAGCTCGGCCGAGCTCCGCCAGAACCCGCTGATCCGCGAAGCCTATCTGGGCGAGCTCCAGGTCGCCGTGTGAGCGGTCGTCATTGCGAGGGCGATTATCCCGGACGTGTGCGCTCGGACTCCCCTATTCCGCGCATTGGGCGGATGATCTGCCCGACTGCGGGATAGGGGACGGAAGATGCCACCGCTCAGTTTCTGGTTCACAGGAACCAGCCTATATCTATTTTTTTCCTTCGCCTTTGTAGTCGGGGTCGCATTGGTCGGGATCAGAGACATGATCTCGGGTCGGCTATTCATCATCCTGATCGGCGCCGCTATCGTGCTGGCTTTTTTCGCGTGGAGAACCGCGGCAATTCAGGAGCGGGACGCCGCTGAGCAAAAGCAGCGGAATGACCGTCTTGATGCTCAGAATGACAGTCTTTCAGACGGATTAGGCAAGATTGCTGCGGCGCTTAATATCCAGATGACCCCCAAGGAGATTGCCGCCAAACCTATCGATGAGGTAGTCGCGGCAATCACCGGAGGGAAAAATTTTTGCTACTTCCGTCTAGCGGTGGGGATGCCACCGGGTCCACCGGGCCAATTTCAGTTATCCATGGACGCCACGGGGTCCGTCTTCGACGTGAACTATTGGATCAGCTTGGAAAGTGCGAAACAGAATCCCCAGAACCCCGGGTATTGGTCGGTCGACCAGCGTAAGCCGCTCATCCAGATCATTTACAAGGGACCGCGCGCATGGGGCCGCTTTCTCATGCCGGGCGACTACATCATCGAATTCGACGCCCGGAATGGTCACTGGGTTGAGCATCTTTCCATCAGCGTTGAGGATGGAAAACCGAAACAGAACATCAGGATAATTGGAGAGGGCGGGGCGGTCCTTTATGAGGACCATGACCAATGAGGCCGCGTGGGACCCGGTTGACCCGGAGCTGACGTCCGGCATCCCATGGCGACGCGCCCGATGCCGACCTGCCCATCGGGCGAAAGGGGGACACGTGATCGCCGCCTGGAACAGCGTCGTTGCCGGATTTCCCGTGCTGCTGCTGCAGCTCGCGGTGACGACCGCGATCTTTA
>DATJNS010000192.1:0-2414 GCA_035507915.1 Candidatus Sulfotelmatobacter sp. | reverse complement strand
GTCCCGCGCCCGATCGGCTGGATATCGACCGTCAGCGTCGACGGGATCGTCAACCTCGCGCCGTACAGCCAGTTCAACAACCTCGGCTACGACCCGCCCTACGTGATGTTCTCGGCCAACTCGCTGCCGCGCAGCGGCCGTCGCAAGGACAGCGTCAAGAACGCGACCGACACCGGCGAGTTCGTGGTCAACATGGCGACCTATGAGCTCCGCGAAGCCGTGAACGTGACGTCGCGATCCGTCGCGTCGGACGTGGACGAGGCCGCGCTGGCCGGCCTCGAGATGATCCCGTCGCGCATCGTCAGGCCGCCGCGGGTCGCCCGCTCGCCGGTCCATCTCGAGTGCCGGATGCACTGCACGCTGGCGCTCCCGGGCACCACCCTGGACCAGGTTCACCACGTCGTCGTCGGCCGGGTCGTCGGCGTGCACATCAGCGACGACGCGCAAGCTGGACGTGGTGAAGATTCGTCCGTTGGCTCGGCTGGGCTACTTCGACTACACGAGCGTGGAGACGATGTTCACGATGCCGCCCGACGGTCCCGACCTCGACGTGCGCCGCGCGGGCCTGGAAGGGCGCCCCTCGAGCGCCAGGAAATGACGCGTGCCTGACTGTCGCACAGGGGTACAACGTCGGGGTGCGACCCCAGGGTTGCGGCCTCGGAGGTGCGAAGAGAGACCCGGCGTCGCGCTGGCGTACTCGCGCGCGCCGGGGCCGGGTGACGAGGATGACGGCGCGTGCGAGCCTGGATGCCTGCGTTCGCGGGCATGACGGTTTTGGTTGTGAAACGAGGGGACATGCGCGATGGCGACCTACAACACGCTGCTCTACGAGGTCGACGATCGCGTCGCCTCGATCGTGCTCAACCGGCCGGAGCGCATGAATGCGCTGAGCCTGGAGCTGTGCGGCGAGATCACGGCGGCGCTGGCGGCGGCCGACGCCGATCCCGAGGTGCGCGTGATCGTGATCTCGGGCGCCGGCGGCAAGGCGTTCTCCGCCGGCTACGACATGAAGGACTCGATGGCGAGCGGACCGCGGCGCCCGGACCTCGCTTGGCGCCAGCGCCTGCAGAAGGACCTGCGCTTCTGCTACGCGCCATGGGAGTGCACGAAACCGGTGATCGCCATGATCGACGGCTACTGCCTGGCCGGCGCGCTCGAGTTCGTGCAGATGTGCGACATCCGCTACTGCTCGGACACGTCGAAGTTCGGCGTGCTCGAGACGCGCTTCGCCGCCGGGATCGTGACCATGATCATGCCGTGGATCCTCGGGCCCGCCTGCCGCGAGCTGATCTACACCGGCGACACGATCGGCGCCGAGGAGGCGCAGCGTCTCGGCCTGGTGACGCGCGTCTATCCCAAGGATCGGCTCACGGCCGAGGTGATGAAGATCGCCAAGCGCATGAGCCGCGCCGCCGTCGAGTGCCTGACCTGGAACAAGCGCGCGATCAACCAGAGCTTCGAGACCATGGGCTTGCGCAGCGCGCTGCAATACGGCCTCGAGGCGTGCACGCAGCTCGATTGCTCGGGCGCCGAGGAATACCGCAAGTTCGACGCGATCCGGCGCGAGAAGGGCCTGACCGAAGCGATACGCTGGCGCGACGCCCAGTTCGCGCCGTACGAGTAGGGCGCGGCCGGTCCGGTTCTTGCGTGGTCCGGCTCACGGAAGGGACATGAGCATGGCGCGCTGGCGCGTCGGGGTCGACTCGGGCGGCACCTTCACGGACATCTGTCTGTTCGATGCCGAGGCGCGGCGCGTCGAGGTCTGGAAGGTCGCCTCGACGCCGGACGATCCGGCGCGCGGCATCGTCGAGGGCGTCGAGGAGGGGTTGCGCCGCGTGTCGGGCGACGGCGGCGACAATGGGGGTGATCGGCCGGCCGCCGCGGTCGCCTATTTCGGCCACGGCACCACAGTCGCGACCAACGCGCTGATCCAGCATCGCGGTGTGCCCACTGGTCTCATCACGACCGCAGGGTTCCGCGACCTGCTCGAGATCGGCCGCCAGAAGCGCCCGGATCTCTACGACCTGTTCGCCGACAAGCCGCCGACCCTGGTGCCGCGCGAGCGGCGCTTCGAGGTCGCCGAGCGCGTGCGCCACACCGGCGAGGTCGAGACCGCGCTCGACGAGGACGCCGTGCGCGCCGCGGCGCGCCGGCTGCGCGACGCGCGCGTCGGCGCGGTCGCCGTGTGCTTCCTCTACAGCTTCGTGCGGCCCGAGCACGAGCGCCGCGCCAAAGCGATCGTGCGCGAGGAGCTGCCCGACGCCTTCGTGTGCGCGAGCCACGAGATCGCGCCCGAGTTCCGCGAGTTCGAGCGCCTGTCGACCGCCGTGGTCAACGCCTATCTGGGCCCGGTGATGCGCGGCTATCTCGGCCGGCTCGGCCCGCGGTTGGCGGCGCTCGGGCTCGGCGTGAGC
>DATJNS010000191.1:0-8560 GCA_035507915.1 Candidatus Sulfotelmatobacter sp. | reverse complement strand
CTTGGGCGTCACGGGATTGCCGTCCTCGTCGAGCGCCTGGAAGAACTTGCCGTCGATCGCGACGTTGATCGGGTCCTCGCGGCCCAGCACGGTGTTGGGCTGGGTGCCGGCGGCGATCAGGATCGCGCGCGCCGGCAAGGTGACGGTCTCGGCCGCGCCGCCGTCGCGCGCCGCGCGCGTGAGCTTCAGCGCGGCCGCCGCGCCGTGGCGGTCGACCTCGACCTCGAGCGGCGTCACGCTCTCGACGAAGGAGATGCCCTCCTCCATCGCCTTGGTGACCTCCTCGTGGTTCAGCGTGTAGCTCGGCGCGTCGATCAGCCGCCGGCGATACGCGATGGTGGCGCCGCCCCAGCCACGCAACAGCTCGATCAGCTTCGGCGCGCGGCCGTCGGCGGCAGCCTGCGCGCGCTCGGCGCGCAGCGCCTTGGCGTGCGCGATGAACTCCTCGGCGATCTCGGCGTCCTCGGCGCTCCAGCCCGCGCGCACCGCCTGGGCGCCGCGCTCGGCGACCAGCGCCTCGTAGCGCGTCAGGAACTTCTCGACCTGGCGCGGATAGTAGGCGAGCGATTCGGTCGCGGTGTCGATCGCCGTCAGGCCGCCGCCGACGATCACGACCGGCAGGCGGATCTGCAGGTTGGCGATGCTGTCGGTCTTGGCGGCGCCGGTCAGCTGCAGCGCCATCAGGAAGTCGGACGCCTGGCGCACGCCGCGCGCGAGGCCGTGCGGCATCGTCAGGATGGTCGGGCGTCCCGCGCCGGCGCACAGCGCGACGTGGTCGAAGCCGAGCGCGAACGCCTGGTCGATCGTGAGCGTGCCGCCGAAACGCACGCCGCCGTACATCCCGAAGCGCCGCCGCCGCTCGAGCAGCAGGCGGATCAGCTTCAGGTAGTTCTTGTTCCAGCGCACCGTGATGCCGTACTCGGCGACGCCGCCGAAGCCCGCCATCACGCGGTTGTCGAGCGCCTCGTAGAGCGCGGCGACGTCGCGGACCGGCTCGAACGGCACGCGCTTGCCATGCGGGTCGACGCCCGACAGGTGCGCCGGCAACGGCTCGATCTTGAGGCCGTCGACCGCGACCACGGTGTGGCCGTCGTTCATCAGGTGGTGCGCGAGCGTGAACCCGGCGGGCCCCAGCCCGACGATCAGCACCTTGTAGCCGCTCTCCGGCTTGGGCAGCGGCCGGCGCAGATCGAGCGGGTTCCAGCGCGTCAGCAGGCTGTAGAGCTCGAAGCCGTAGGGCAGCTCGAGCACGTCCTTGAGCGTGCGGGTCTCGGCCTGCGGGATGTCGACCGGATCCTGACGCTGATAGATGCACGACTTCATGCAGTCGTTGCAGATGCGATGGCCGGTCGCCGCGCACATCGGATTGTCGATCGTCACCACCGCGAGCGCACCGAGCGCGAAGCCCTGGCTCTTCAGCAGGTTGAGCTCGGAGATCTTCTCCTCGAGCGGGCAACCGGCGAGCGTGACGCCGAATTGGCTCTTCTTGAAGGCACCGTCCTTTTCGTGCAGGCCCTTGCGGCAGCTGTCCTTGCCCTGGTTGTGGCACCAGATGCAGTAGTTCGTCTGGTCGAGCGCGCCGCGCAGGTCGGTGCCCGCGTCGGTCAGCGCGAAGCCCTCGCGGCGGCGCCAATGCTCGGGCGACAGCGCCATGCGCGTCACGCCGTCGACGATTTCGGTCGCCACCGGGACGAGGTGCTCCATGTCGAGCTTCTGCGGCGCCTTGAAGAGGATGCCGTGTCCGTGGCGCGCCTGGCCGGCCGGCGCGAGCAGCGCCCACGCGGCGTAGCGGGCGGCCAGCGCAAGATCGTCCGCGTGCGCCGTCTCGTCGGCCAGCCAGCGGTCGACGTGGCGCGCGAAGGTGAGCTCGGCGTCGTCCGTGAGGCCGTCGAAGCGCTCGCCGAAGCGCGTCGCGAGCGCGCCGGCCAGCGCCGTGCCGTCGAAGCCGGCGGCCTCGGCCTCCTTGTGCGCCTTGGCGGCGCGCCGCTGCACGAACAGGCGCTTGACCGAATAGAGCGGCGCCAGCGCGTCGTGGCGCGCGCGCAGCGCCGCGACGTCGGCCGCGATGCCGAACAGCCGGCCGAGGAAATCCTCGAGCTGCGGCGCGAGGTCGATCAGGAGCTGCGATTCGTCCTTGCCGGCAAGCGCGCCGGGGTCGGCGCGGCCCGCCATCAGGCGATCGTGCAGCGCGACGTCGCAGGCGGCGAGATCAGCGGCGAACGCCGCGTCGAGGCGCGCGAGACCGGCGCGCGTATAGAGATCGTCGAACGTCAGATCGAAACCGAGCTGCACGCGGGGCTCCGTCAGGTCAATTTCTTCAAAAGGGCGAGGAACGCCGCGCGCTCCTCGGGATCGAGCGGCGCCAGCGTGCCCTTCGTGATCTCGCGCCCGCGCGCGATCGCGGCCGGCAGCAGGCGCCGGCCCGCGCCGCTCAGGCTGAGCAGGGTGCGGCGCCGGTCGTCCGGGTCGGCGCGCAGCGCGATCAGGCCGTGCGCCTCCAGGCGCCGGATCACGCCCTGGCTGGTCGCCGGATCCATCGCGGTCAGCCGGCCCAGGTGGTTCTGGCTGATCTCGCCCATGTCGGCGATCTTGACCAGCGCGGCGTACTGCGTGGGCGTGAGCTCGAGCTCGTCCATGACCTCGAGGAACAGCGCGGTGGCGCGCTGGTGCGCCCGGCGCAGCAGATGGCCGATCTGCTCCTCGAGCACATAGGCTCGGTCCGCCGGCGCCTGGGCAGCGTCGGCGCGCGTGTCCGCCTTGAGCTTCGGCAGAGGCATGCACGGCCCTTCCGGATGGCCCTGGCCGGTCCGCACCGGGCCTGCAGGGAGGCAGATTGTTAGCATACGAACGAATTTCAAGGTAGCGACGGCGAGCCTCGCCGCAACGCCCCGCCGCCTCAAGCAATTACTTGCCGCGCCGCGCCATCCCGCGGTGTCGGCTGCGACCGGAAACCGCTTGTCTCGCCCAGCGGCTTCGCCCAGATTGCGGGGACGCCGCATCACTGCCGGACGAGCCGCCGCCCGAGGGACGTCGGGGCGGACGCCCGCGCCGCATCGTCCGGCACCGCAACCGGAGCCGCGCCAGCCCATGATCGATCCTTTGGTCATCGAGAGCGTCGTCGATGCCGCGCTGCGCGAGGACATCGGGCTCGCCGATCTGACGTCGGAGCTCGTGATCCCGGCCGACACGGTCGCCGATCTCACGATCACGACGCGCCAGGACATCGTCGTCGCCGGGATCGACGTGGCCGCCGCGGCGTTCCGCCGACGCGAGCCGAGCTGCGCGATCGCGCTCGACTGCGCCGACGGCGCGCGTCTGGTCGCCGGGCGCCGGCTCGGCCACGTGCGCGGGCCGGCCCGCGGCCTGCTGACCGCCGAGCGCACCGCGCTCAACCTGCTGCAGCACCTGTCCGGCATCGCGACCCTGACGGCGCGCTACGTCGCCGCGATCGCGCACACCAAGGCGGTGCTGGTCGACACCCGCAAGACCACGCCCGGCTTGCGCGCGCTCGAGAAGCATGCGGTCCAGGTCGGCGGCGGGCGCAACCATCGCCTGCGCCTCGACGATGGCGTGCTGATCAAGGACAACCACATCGCGCTGTGCGGTGGAGTCGCCGCCGCGGTGGCGCGGGCGCGCGCCGGCGTGCCGCTGCTGACCAAGATCGAGGTCGAGTGCGATACGCTCGATCAGGTCGAGCAAGGGCTGGCCGCGGGCGCCGACATGCTGCTGCTCGACAACATGGATCTCGCGACCCTGCGCCGCGCGGTCGCGCTGGTCGCGCGCCGCGTGCCGCTGGAAGCGTCGGGCGGCGTCACGCTGGAGACGATCGCGCAGATCGCCGAGACCGGTGTCGATTTCATCTCGACCGGCCGCCTCACCCAGGCGGCGCCGGCGGTCGATATCGGCCTCGACGTGACGATGTCGTGAGAGGCGTCGTGATGGTGCGGCCATGAGCAAGCCCGGCGTGTGCTTCTTCGGCTCGGCGTCCGACGCCGCGCCGGCGTGGGCGCGGACGGCGGCCGCCGAGTTCGGCGCGGCGTGCGCGCGCAACGCCTGGCGGCTGGTCTACGGCGGCAGCCGCAAAGGCCTGATGGCGGCGGCGGCGCAGGCGGCGCTCGCCGGCGGCGGCGAGGTGATCGGCGTGATGCCCGAGCGCCTGGTCGCGCGCGAGCTCGCCGATCCGACCATCACGCGGCTGCACGTGGTCGCGAGCCTGGCCGAGCGCAAGCAGATGATGGCCGACCTGTCCGACCTGTTCGTGGCGCTGCCGGGCGGCGTCGGCACGCTCGACGAGTTGACCGAGATGGTGACCTGGCACGATCTCGGGGTGCACGAGAAGCCGACCGTGCTGGCCAACCTCGACGGGTTCTGGGATCCGCTGCTCGATCTGCTCGCGCGGTTCCGGGACGCCCGCATGCTGCGCCCGACGGTCGGCGGCAGCTTGGTCGTGGTCGACGGCGTGCCGGCCCTGGTCGCGGCGGTGGCCGGGCTGCTGGACCGCCGGCCGACCTTGGAGCTCGGCCGCGACCCGCTCGCCTGACCCGACCTCGACGAGGGTTGGTCGCTACAGAAAATGTAGCTCATTTCCGTCGTCGGGGCTGGTTTCCCCCGAATTTCGGGCTTAGATGGGGGCCTGTGCGTGGCACCGAACTTGCGCCACGCCCCTCGACCGTGAGTCCCGGACAGCAACGATGGCGACCATCCTAGGGGAGGAGATACGCGGCGCACCGGTGCGCGGGGCGCGCTCGGCGCTGCGCGCCGTCGGGCGGGTGCTCGCCGCGGAGCGCCGGACGCCGCGTCGCCTGTCGCTCCAGGTCAAGCTCGTGATCGCGTTCCTGCTCGTCAGCCTGGTGCCGACGTTGATCGCCGCCCAGCTGACCGCGCGCGTGGTCAGCCTGGCGTTCGAGCGCAACATCGAGATCTGGCTGACCGAGACCTCGTCGTTCCTGCTCAACGAGATCGTGTCCTCGCAGCGCGAGGCCACCGGGCTCGCGCGCTTCGTGGTCGACCACACCTCGATGGCGAGCCAGCTGGAGAACGGCACCCAGGAGCTGCCGGCCTCGGTGTCGGCGCTGCTCGACGTGTTGGGCTACGACCTCGTGACGGTGTACAGCCCCGACCGCGGCATCCTTTACGCGACCCAGCCGATCAAGCGCCTGTCGCGCCTGCCGCTCGGTCACGATAGCCAGCTCTACCGGGTGGATTTCGGCGATCACAGCGCCGTCATGGTCGCCGGCGTGGCGAGCTTCGCGGTGAGCGGCGTGCCCTACTTCCTGATCGTCGGCAACTGGCTCGACGACAAGTTCATGAGCAACCTCACGGCGATGACGTCGCTCGACGCGCGGCTCTATTACCGCCGCGGCGCCGACTTCGCCGAGATCTATTCGGCCCAGAGCTCGTCGCGGCCCGACCAGGTGCTGCCGCATGAGATCAGCGACCGGTTCGAGCATGGCCTCGACCGCTACTACGACGCCCATGCCCAGGGCGGCGCGTTCCGCGGCATCTACCGGGCGATTCCCGGCGGCGACCGCGAGCCCGCGGCGATCATCTTCTGCGGTCTGCGCTCCGATCGCACGGTCGCGGGCTGGCTGTCCGAGAACACGCTGTTCGTCGTCATCTTCGTGCTCGGCCTGACGCTCTCGATCGCCGCCGGCCTGATGCTGTCGCGCCGGCTGACCCGGCCGCTGCGCTCGCTCTCCGGCGGCGTGCAGGCGATCGCCGCCGGAGATTTCGGCCAGCGTGTCGACGTCGACGGCACCGACGAGGTGGCCGATCTCGCGACCGCGTTCAACCGCATGGCGGAGCGGCTCGGCGACCTCCACATGCTCGAGGCGCAGCTGCGCCGGCGCGACCGGCTGTCGGCGCTCGGCGAGGTCGCGGTCGGCATCGCGCACGAGGTGCGCAACCCGCTGGGCGTGATCAGCACCTCGGCCGAGCTGATCCGCAAGAAAGGCGAGTTGGCGGCGCCCGACGCCAAGCTGCTCGGCTACGTGATCGACGAGGTGCGCCGCATCAACAACCTGATCACCGAGTTCCTGAGCTTCGCCAAGCCGGCCCCGCCGGTGCTGGTGCCCATCAAGGTCAGCGACGTGGTGCGCCGCGTCGCCGAGTTCTGCGAGCCGGAGCTGCGCCGCCAGAAGATCGAGCTGACGATCCGCGACGAGGCCCCCGGCGCGGTCGTCGAGGGCGATCAGGACCAGCTCTATCAGGTCAGCCTGAACCTGATCCTGAACGCGGTCGACGCCATGCCGGACGGCGGCACGCTCGACATCCGGCTCGCCCGGCGGCCCGGCCCGGCGGGCGAGCAGCTCGCGGTCGTGTTCAGCGACAGCGGCCCCGGCGTGCCGGAGACGTTGCGCGAGCGCATCTTCAACCCGTTCTTCACCACCAAGCCGCACGGCACCGGGCTCGGGCTCGCCAAGGCGTTCGCCATCCTCGAGGGGCATCGAGGCCGCATCGAATGCGGCAAGGCGGTCGCGGGCGGCGCGATGTTCACGTTGCTGCTGCCGATCGCGCACACGAGGCTGAACCCATGATGCAGCACAGTGTCCTCCTGGTCGACGACGAGCCCAAGATGCGCGACGTGCTGTCGACCGCGCTGGAGGGCTTCGGCTATCGCTCGCTGCCCGCCGCCAACGGCGAGGCCGCGCTCGATCTGCTCGAGCACGAGGACATCGACCTGGTGCTGACCGACCTGCGCATGCCGGCGATGGGCGGGCTCGATCTCCTGTCCGCCGTCAAGCGCCGCGACCCCAACCTGCCGGTCGTGCTGATGACCGCCTACGGCTCGGTGAAGGACGCCGTGCAGGCGATGAAGGAGGGCGCGTTCGACTTCGTCGTGAAACCGTTCGAGATCGACGAGCTCGCGGCGGTGCTCGGCAACGCCCTCAAGCTGCACGACGCGCTGCGCGACAACCAGCGCCTGCGCGCCGAGCTCGAGGGCCGCTACAGCTTCACCAATCTGATCGGCTCCAGCCCGGCCTTCCGCGCGGTCATCGCGGCGATCGGCGAGGTCTGCGAGAGCAAGGCGACCGTGCTGGTCACCGGCGAGAGCGGCACCGGCAAGGAGATGGTCGCGCGCGCGATCCACTTCAACAGCTCGCGCAAGGCTGGACCGTTCGTCGCCATCAACTGCGCGGCGATCCCCGAAGGCCTGCTCGAGAGCGAGCTGTTCGGCCACGTCAAGGGCGCGTTCACCGGCGCGGTCGCCAACCGCAGCGGACGGTTCGCCCAGGCGCACGGCGGCACGCTGTTCCTCGACGAGATCGGCGACATGCCGATCGCGACCCAGGCGAAGATCCTGCGCGTGCTCCAGGAGCGCTCGTTCGAGCCGGTCGGCAGCACGCAGACGCGCGAGGTCGACGTCCGCCTGCTCGCCGCGACCAACAAGGACCTGCAGGCGGAGGTCCGGGAGCGCCGCTTCCGCGAGGACCTGTACTACCGGCTCAACGTGTTCCCGATCGCGCTGCCGCCGCTGCGCGAGCGCATCGAGGACATCCCGGCGCTCGCCGAGCACTTCGTCGAGCAAATCGGCGCCAACATCGGCAAGCGCCTCAGCGGCTTCACGCCGGCGGCGATCAAGGCGATGAGCGACTACGACTGGCCGGGCAACATCCGCGAGCTGCAGAACTGCATCGAGCGCTCGATCATCGTCGCCAAGAACCCGCTGGTCGACGTCGCCGATCTGCCGCCCTACCTGTTCCGCCAGCGCGAGGAGCGCATCGAGGGCGGACGGATCCCGTCGGCGCTCGACGAGGAACTCGAGCGCATCGAGCGGCGCTTCATCGTCGCCGCGCTGCAGAAGACCCACGGCATCCAGGTCAAGGCGGCCGAGATGCTCGGCATCACCGAGCGCAGCCTGTGGCACCGCATCAAGAAGCTCGGCATCCAGATCATCAAGCAGCCGGCCGCCTGAGCGCCGGCGCGCCGTCTAGCGAACCGCCGGGGCGTTGGCGCGCGCGACGATCGCCTGCAGCAGCACGTCGCAGCCGGCCGCCAGATCCTCGGGCCGTGCGTTCTCGACCTCGTTGTGGCTGATGCCGTTCTCGCACGGGACGAACACCATCGCGGTGGGCGCGACGCGCGCCATGTAGACGGCGTCGTGGCCGGCGCCGCTGATGATGTCCATGTGGGGATAGCCGGCGCCGGCCGCCGCGCCGCGCACCGCGGCGACGCACTCTTGGTCGAACGGCGTCGGCGGGAAATACCAGAACTCCTTGACCTCGACGGCAAGCCCGCTCGCCGCGGCGATGCGCGCGCAGTCGTCGCGCAGCACCCGGTCCATCGCGCTCAACGTCGCGTCCTCGGGGTGGCGGAAGTCGACCGTGAAGAACACCTTGCCGGGAATCGTGTTGCGCGAGTTGGGCGACACTTGCGCGAAGCCGACCGTGGCGCAGGCGTAGGGCGCGTGGTCGTGGCCGATGCGATTGACCGCGTCGATCATGCGGGCGGCGCCGACCAGCGCGTCGCGCCGGCGCTTCATCGGCGTCGGTCCGGCGTGCGCCTCTTGGCCCGTGACCGTGATCTCGTACCAGCGCTGGCCCTGCGCGCCGGTCACCAC
>DATJNS010000190.1:0-4964 GCA_035507915.1 Candidatus Sulfotelmatobacter sp. | reverse complement strand
GCGGCGACCGATGTCGCTCAAGTTCGCCGTGCTCGGCCTGATCGCGCTCAAGCCGGCGTCGGGCTACGACATCAAGCGGACGATCGACCGCTCGATCCATTTCATCTGGAACGTCACCGGCCCGCAGATCTACAACACGCTGCGCGCGCTGCGCGACGAGGGCCTGATCGAGAGCGAGACCGTCGCCCAGACCGGACGACCCGACAAGCAGGTCCACCGCATCACGCCGGCCGGCACGCGCGCGCTGCAGGCGTTCTGCAACGCGCCGGTGCGCGCCTCGGTCACGCGCGACGAGGTGCTGCTGCGCATCTTCTTCGGCAACTTCGCCGAGGAGGCGGTGGTGATGCGCGAGCTCGAGGCCTATCTCGAGCGCATCCGCGGCGAGCGCGCCGCCATGGAGGCGACCGAGGCGCGCATCCTCGCCCATCCAGGTCCGCGCCATCAGGCGCGCCGCTTCCAGCTCCTGTCGCTGCGCCTCAAGGTCGCGCAGTACCGGGTGACCGAGCGCGAGCTCGAACGCTTCTGCCGCGGCGAGGCCGAGGCGCGTGCTTCGCGCAGCGCGGCGCGCAACGCCGGCCAGGAAGCTCCGCTGGCGCTCGTCTATCCGGCCGAGCAGCCGGCGCGTGCCGGACGCGTCCGTCTGCGCTAGCACCCGACGCGCCGCGTGCTCATCCGTGCGCGGCGCGCTCGCGGAGCTTGAAGCGCTGGATCTTGCCGGTCGCGGTCTTGGGCAGCTCGGTCATGAATTCGACCCAGCGCGGGTATTTGTGCGGGGCCAGCTGATCCCGCACGTGGCGCTGCAGCGCTTCGCCGAGCGCCACGTCGCCCGGCTTGCCGTCCTTCAGCACGACGTAGGCCTTGGGCTTGATCAGCTCGTTCTCGTCGGGCACGCCGACCACGGCCGCCTCGAGCACGTCGGGATGGGTCATCAGCGCCGCCTCGACCTCGAACGGCGACACGTATTGGCCGCTGACCTTGAGCATGTCGTCGGAGCGGCCGGCGTAGACGTAATAGCCCGCGTCGTCGACCGCGTACTTGTCGCCGCTCTTGGTCCAGTGGCCCTGGAAGGTTTCCTTGGTGCGCTCGCGGTTGCGCCAGTAGAGCAGCGCGGCGGTCGGGCCCGCGACATAGAGATCGCCGACCTCGCCCGGTTTGACCGGATTGCCGTGCTCGTCGAGGACCTTGACCTGATAGCCGGGCACCGGCTTGCCACTCGAGCCGTAGCGGACGTCGTCGGGCCGGTTCGACATGAAGATGTGGGTCATCTCGGTCGAGCCGATGCCGTCGAGAATGTCGGTGCCGAAGCGTTGTCGCCAGCGCTTGCCGAGATCGGCGGGTAGCGCCTCGCCCGCCGACACGCTCATGCGCAGCCCCAGCTGGCCGGGCTCCGGCGCACCCGGCGCCGCGAGCAGTGCGGCGTAGGCGGTCGGCACGCCGTAGAAAACGGTCGGCTTGTGCTGCACCAGGCGTTGGAAGACCGCCGGCGGCGCCGGCCGCTCGGCCATCAGGACCGTGGTCGCGCCGACCGCGAGCGGGAACGACAGCGAATTGCCAAGCCCGTAGGCGAAGAACAGCTTGGCGACCGAGAAGCACACGTCGGCCTCGGTCAGCCCGAGCACGCCGCGGCCGTAGAGCTCGGCAGTGTAGATCAGGTGCGTCTGCAGGTGCACGGCACCCTTGGGCATGCCGGTCGAGCCCGAGGTGTAGAGCCAGAAGCACATGTCGTCTGGCGTGGTCGGCGCGGGCGCGCATCGGTCGGACGACGCGGCGACCAGGTCTGCAAAACGTCGATGACCGTGGCCGTCGGCGCCGACGACCACGACGTGCTGCAGCGCCGGCATGCGCGCGAGAAACGGCGCGAAGGTCGCGAGCAGCGGCTCGGCGACCACCAGTGCGCGGGCGCCGCTGTCGGCGACGATGAACTCGTAATCCTTGGCGGTGAGGCCGGTGTTGGTCGCGATCGGCACCAGACCCGCCTTGATCGCGCCCAGGAACGCCGCCGGGTAGTCGATGGTGTCGAGCAGGCACAGCATGACGCGCGACTCGGGCGGAATGCCGAGATTGCGCAGCGCGTTGGCGCTGCGGTTCACCCGCGCCGCCAGGTCGGCGTAGGTGTAGCGCCCCGCGTCGTCGATATAGGCGAGCTTGGCGCCGCGCCCGGCGGCGAGATTGCGCTCGATCAGATCGTGTGCCGCGTTGTACTCGCGCGGGAAGCTCGCGCGCGGCGGCGAAACGCTGTGATCGAACGACGATAGCCCGGACATTCGGTCCCCTCCCCCACTCGTCTCCCGGGGCAAGCGCTAGAGTCGCACGTATTCGTAGTCCGGCGCGAGATTGTTGATGCCGCGCTCGGGCGGCGCGATCCAGCCCGCGATCTTGCCCGGCTCGGTGACCGGCCGCATGAGGTCGCGGACGAAATCGCGGTCGGCGTCGCTCGGCAGCCAGTCGCCGCGGCGCGCATCCCACTCGGCCTGGGACAGCAATTTGCCCGCGGGATCCAGCGGTTGGTCCTGCCAGAAGCCGATGCGGCGGTTGAAGCGCCCGCTCGGCAGCGCCAAGACGAAGTCGATGCCGGCGCGCTTGATCATGCGGTTCCACACCTTGAAGCCGATCTCGCACTCGGTCAGATAGGCGCGGCGCATGATCTCGTTCATGGCGTTGCGCGTCGGCACGTCCTCCGAGACGACGCGCGCGCCGTCGGGCCGCTCGAGCGCGATGGTGCTGTCGCGGCACACATGGTCCTCGTACTGCACCTCGTCGGGCCGGCCCTTGAGCCCGGTGGCGAACGCGCTCGCCGCGTTGGTCGAGATCTCCGAGCCGAACAGGTCGACCGACGACGAGCACCAGAAGTTGAGGTAGCGCTGGATGGTCGGCAGATCGATGGCGCCCGCGGCGCGCACCCTCGCAGGGTCGTCGGTCTCGAGCTCGTTCATCACTTCACAGGCGCGCTTGACGATGCGGCCGACGCCGAGCTGGCCGACCGACATGTGATAGGCCTCCTCGGTCAGCATGAAGCGGCAGGTGCGCGCGAGCGGATCGAACGCGCTCTCGGCAAGGCCCTTGAGCTGATACTTGCCGTCGCGATCGGTGAAGTAGCTGAAGCAGAAGAACGACAGCCAGTCGGGGATCGCCTCGTTGAAGGTGCCGAGGATGCGCGGATTGTCGGCGTCGCCCGAGCGGCGCGCCAGCAGCGCCTCGGCCTCCTCGCGGCCGTCACGCCCGAAATAGCCGTGCAGCAGGTAGACCATCGCCCACAGGTGGCGGCCTTCCTCGACATTGACCTGGAACAAGCTGCGCAGATCGTAGAGCGACGGGCAGGTCTGGCCGAGCCGGCGCAGCTGCTCGACCGACGCGGGCTCGGTATCGCCTTGCGTGACGATCAGGCGGCGCAGCGGCGCGCGGAACTCGCCCGGCACGTCCTGCCACGCCGGATCGCCGAAGGAGTCGCCGAAGCCGATCGTCCGCTCGGCCTCGGGCTCGGCCAGGAAGATGCCCCAGCGATAGTCCGGCATCTTGACCCAGCCGTAGGTCGCCCAGCCCTCGGCGTCGACCGAGGTCGCGGTGCGCAGATAGACGTCCTTGGCCTGGAAGCCGTCGGGCCCGAGCTCGCGCCACCAGTCGAGGAAGCGCGGCTGCCACGCCTCGAGCGCGCGCTGCAGCCGGCGGTCGTCCGACAGGTTGACGTTGTTGGGGATGCGCTCGCTGTAGTCGACCGCCATGGCGGCTGCCTCCGCTAGACTCGCTTCCTGTCGAACTCGGCGCGCTGGCCGGTGCCGTAGCGCTTGAGCGCGCCCGCCTCGCCGACTGCGTTCGGGCGCTGGAAGATCCAGTTCTGCCAGGCCGACAGACGCGCGAAGATCTTGCTCTCCATCGTCTCGGGGCCGGCGAAGCGCAGGTTCGCCTCCATGCCGGTCAGCGCATCGGGCGAGAAGCTCGCACGCTCCTCGAGCACGAGGCGGATCTCGTCGTCCCAGTCGATGTCGTCGGGCGCCACGGTGACGAGCCCGGCGTCGAGCGCGGCTTCGGCATCGAGGTCCTGCCCGACCAGCACGCGTGCGGCCTCCAGGCGCTCGGGCTCGCCGAGGAACCGGCTGGCCAGACGCGTCAAACCGTTCGGCATCGGATAGGGGCCGAAGTTTGCGGCGGTCAGCCGGACGGTGGCGGCCGGCCGGTTGTCGCTCTCGCGTCGCCCCAACAGCATGTAGGCGCGATCCGCGGCGAGCACGATCTCGAGCAGCGTGCCGGCGAAGCAGCTGCCCGGCTCGATCAACGCGATCAAGGAGCGCGACGTCACGTCGACGCGCTTCAACACGCGCTTGAGAAACAAGGTCGTCTCGCGCACCAGCCAATCGTCGGCGTGCCGCGCGAGACAGTCGTCCATCGCGGCGACGCGCGCCGGATCGCCCTCGCTGCGGAATACCCACGTGCCGATCGCGGGCTCGTTGGCGCGCAGATGCAGGATCGCGTCGTCGAGCGCGCGCGCCAGGGCGAGCGGCCAGAAGCCCGCCCCCGCCGCGTGGATCGCCGCAAGGTCCGCCGGCGGCGCGGCCTCCGGGCCCGCGATGGTGAATTCGGCGACGCGCAGGGCGCGGTTGAGCGCGACGCGCAGGCCCGGATACGCGGCCGCGTCGGCCGCGATCGTGCGCGCGAGCGGCGCGAGCGCGATCCCCGTCGCCGCGGCCGGGCGGATCGAGCGCTCGGCGAACGTACGCGCGCGGTCGAGCGCCGCCGCGGCGAGCCGCGAGCGCGGCACCAGCGTATCGACCAGACGCCAGTCGAGCGCGCGCTTGCCGCGGATGCCCTCCTCGGTGGTGCAGAACAAATCGGCGCGGTCGCGCCGGATCTTGCGCTTGTCGACCAGCCGGGTGAGCCCGCCGGTGCCCGGCAGCACGGCGAGCAGCGGCACCTCGGGCAGCGACACCGCAGTGGCGCCGTCGTCGGCCATGACGATGTGGTCGCAGGCG
>DATJNS010000189.1:0-24097 GCA_035507915.1 Candidatus Sulfotelmatobacter sp. | reverse complement strand
ATCCTTGAACGGCGGGATGACGTCGACGTGGGTGACGACGTGGAGCGCGGCCCGGCCCGACGGCGGCGGCGCGCCCGCCGGGCTGCCGGCGATCCAGGTGAACGTGCGCTCGTCGAACGGCGCGGCGCGGCCGCGCTCCAGCCTGTCGCGCAGCGCCTTGGCGTGCGCCGACGCGGCATAGGCGTCGGAGGCCTTCTGGTCGCGCCACAGCGAGACCAGCTCGAGATGCGTCGGCCGGTCGACCTCGGCGCACGCCTCGAAGGCGACATTGCCGTCGTCCTTGCGGCCGACCGCGACCGCGTCGCGCAGCGCCGTCGCGGTGCTCTTGGTCGCCGCCGCGATCACCTCGACATATTGGACCAGGAACACGGGCACGTCGTCGGCCCGCGCCGGCGCGGCGGCGAGCGCCAGCGGCCCCAGCATCGAGAGCATCAGGATCGCCGCACGCATGGGTTGCCTCCCCTTCGACTGGCCCTTGGCGGGCGTTGGTGCTCTCATCCTAGCGTCACCATGGCGATCCTGTCCCAACCCGCACGCGACTTCCTGGCGCGCCAGCGCGTCGGCCGCCTGGCGACCGCCGACCGCCAGGGCGCGCCGCACGTCGTGCCGGTGTGCTACGCCGTCGCCGACGACACGCTCTACATCACGATCGACGAGAAGCCGAAACGCGCGGCAGCCGAAGGCGCGAGCGCAAAACCAGCGGCAGCCGAAGGCGCGAGCGCTCTCAAACACGCGCGGCCTCTGAAACGTCTCGCCAACATCGCCGAGAACCCGGCGGTCGCGGTCGTGGTCGACCGCTGGGACGAGGACTGGACGCGGCTCGGCTGGGTCATGCTGCGCGGCGCCGCCGAGATCCTGGCGGACGGCGCGGAGCACGACGCCGCGCAGGCGCTCCTGGTCGCGCGTTATCCGCAATACGCCGCCATGCGGCTCGCCGATCTGCCGGTGATCGCCGTGCGGATCGCGCGCGCGACCAGCTGGGGCGACCTCGCCGACCGATCCGTGCTATGACGAAACAGGCAAGGGAGATGCACCGATGATCCACGTACTCGCCGTCATCACCGTGAAGCCGGGCATGCGCGACGCCTTCCTCAAGGAGTTCCACGCCAACATGCCGAACGTGCACGCCGAGAAGGGCTGCATCGAGTACGGCCCGACGATCGACGCCGCGGTCGAGCATCCGGCGCAGACCAAGATGGGCGCCAACACGGCGGTGATCGTCGAGAAGTGGGAGAGCTGGGAGGCGCTGCAGGCCCACATGAAGGCGCCCCACATGGCGACCTACGCCGCCAAGGTCAAGGACATGCTGGTCGAGCGCAAGATCCACATCCTGTCGCCCGCGTGATCGTGTCTCGTCATTGCGAGCGCAGCGAAGCAATCCAGCGGGCGGTCTGGATTGCTTCGTCGCTGCGCGCCTCGCAATGACGAGTGAGAGAGGAGCCCCACCATGGACGTCGGCGTGTTCTATTTTCCGGTGCACTACGGCATCGAGCCGGCCGAGCTCGCGCGCACGCTCGAGGAGCGCGGCTTCGAGTCGCTGTTCTTCTGCGAGCACACGCACATCCCGGTCAGCCGCAAGACGCCCTTCCCGGCCGGCGGCGAGCTGCCCAAGCGCTACATCCACACCCACGACCCCTTCGTCGGCCTGGCGTTCGCCGCGGCCGCGACCAAGCGGATCAAGCTCGGCACCGGCATCTGCCTGGTGCCGCAGCACGACCCGATCGTGACCGCGAAGTCGATCGCCAGCCTCGACCAGCTGTCGGGCGGCCGCTTCGTGTTCGGCATCGGCGGCGGCTGGAACCGCGAGGAGATGGAGAACCACGGCGCCGAGTACGGCACGCGCTTCAAGCTGCTGCGCGAGCGCGTGCTCGCCATGAAGGCGCTGTGGACTGAGGACGAGGCCGAGTTCCACGGCCAGTACGTGAATTTCGACAAGGTGTGGAGCTGGCCCAAGCCGGCGCAGCGGCCGCATCCGCCGATCCTGCACGGCGGCGAGACCGAGCACACGCTGAAGCGCGTCGTCGAGTTCTGCGACGGCTGGTTCCCGCGGCCGATCGCCGGCTTCACGCCGCAGGGCGCGGTCGATCGCCTGCGCAAGGCCGCCGAGGCCGTCAAGCGCGACCCCAAGACCTTGCAGATCACGGTGTTCCGCGCGCCGACCGACAAGGCCGCGCTCGACGCGTACCGCGCCGCCGGCATCCAGCGCGTGCTGTTCGACGTGCCCGATCTCAGCCGCGACGAGATTCTGCGCACGATCGACAAATACACGCCGCTGGTGAAGTGAGGCGCCTGCCATGACGGTCGCGGTCGGCCTCGGCCTGCAGGAGTTCCCGTTCGACACCGCCGCCGGCTACTGGCGCTGGGTCGATCTGTGCGAGACCGGCGGCGCCGACTCGCTGTGGCAGACCGACCGCGTGGTCAGCCGCGAGCCGCATCTCGAGTGCATGACCGCGATCGCCGCGCTGGCCGGCCGCACGCGCCGCATGAAGTTCGGCATGAACGTGCTGTCGCTGGCGCTGCGCGATCCCGTGCTCGCCGCCAAGCAGTGCGCCACCATCGACGTGCTGTCGGAAGGCCGGCTGCTGCCGGCGTTCGGCGTCGGCAGCCCGATCGCGCCGGAATGGCAGGCCCTCAACGTCGACACCAAGGCGCGCGGCCGCAAGACCGACGAGGGCCTCGAGATCATCCGTCGCCTGTGGCGCGAGGACGCCGTCGACTTCGACGGCGCGCACTACAAGCTGACCGGCGCCTCGATCATGCCGAAGCCGGTGCAACCCGACCTGCCGATGTGGATCGGCGGCTCGTCCGAGGCGGCGATCCGGCGCACCGCGCGGCTCGGCACCGGCTGGCAGGCCGGGCCCGAGACGCCCGAGCAGGCCGCCAAAGTGGTGGCGGCGATCAAGGTCGCCGCCGCCGAGGCCGGCCGCCGGATCGACGACGACCATTACGGCTCGGGCTTCCCCTTCTTCTTCGGCAAGCCCGACGACCCGGCGCTCGATCGTGTGCTGGCGGCCTATCAGAAGCGCACCGGCCGCGACGGCCGCGCCTACGTCGCGGTCGGCGACGCCGACGACATCGTGCGGCGCATCGCCGAATACGTCGACGCCGGCGTCTCCAAGTTCGTGCTGCGCCCGGTCGCGCGCGGCGACACCGCCGTGCTCGCCCAGACGCGCCGCCTGATCGAGCAGGTGCTGCCGCAGGTCGCGGCGCGCTGGCCCAAGCCCGTCAAGGCCGCCGCGGTCTAGCCGCGGTTGGCGGAACGGCGGGGACGTGAGCTCGCCCGTCGACGATCCGACGCCGGTGCCGGCAACCTACGCCGAGAGCGCGCCGCCCGCGCTGCAGGCGCCGCCGCTCGCCGAGCGCATCCGCGCCGACGTCGTCATCGTCGGCGGCGGCTACACCGGTCTCTCGACGGCGCTGCATCTGGCGGAAGCCGGCGTCGGCGCGGTCGTGCTGGAGGCGCGCGAGGTCGGCTGGGGCGGCTCGGGGCGCGCGTTCGGTCAGGTCGTACCCTACGCCAAGCACGGCCACGACCACGTGCTCGCGACCTTCGGGCCCGAGTGCGGCGAGCGCCTGATCGACGCGCTGGCCGGCGGACCCGATCTCGTGTTCGCGCTGATCGCCAAGCACGCCATCGCGTGCGACGCCGCCAAGCAAGGCCTCTTGTTCGCCGCGCACACGCCGAAGGCGGCCGCCGCGCTCGAGCGCCAGGCGCGCTTCTGGCAGGCGCGCGGCGCGCCGGTCGCGCTCGAGACCGACGCGGCGGCCGAGCTTCTGACCGGCAGCCGCTACTACCCCGCGGTGCTCCACGAGCCGCGCGGCGGCACGCTCAACCCGCTCGCCTATGCGCGCGGCCTGGCACGCGCCGCGCTCGCCGCGGGCGCGCGTCTGTTCGAGGACAGCCGCGCCGTCGCGATCGCGCGCGCCGACGCGCGGTGGACCGTGACGACCGCACGCGGCGCGGTCGAGGCCGAGCACGTCGTGCTCGCGACCGACGCCTACACCGACGATCTGTGGCCGGGGCTGCGCCGCTCGATCATACCGTTGCGCGGCTACTCGCTGACCAGCGCGCTTCTGACCGACAATCTGCGCCGCACCGTGCTGCCCGGCGGCCAGTCGATGACCGACACGCGGCGGCTCTATTCGGGCATCCGGGTGCGCGCCGACGGCCGCCTGCAGGTCAGCGTCGACGGCCCGCCGTTCGACATGCGCGCGGCGCCGCCGGTCGCCAAGGCGGCGCAACGCATCCGCCAGGTCTATCCGCAGCTCGGCACGCTCGCGTGGGAAGGCTGGTCGGCCGGCTGGGTCGGCATGACGGCCGACCAGTACCCGCACGTGCACGCGTTGGCACCAGGCGTGATCGCGGCGGTCGGCCTCAACGGTCGCGGCATCGCATTCGGCACGCTGCTCGGCCGCGACGCGGCGCGTCGCGTGCTCGGCCGTCCCGAGCACGAATTGATTCTGCCGCTGACGCCGCTGCAGCCGCTCGCCGTCAAGCCGGTCGCGCCGCTGGCGGTCGGCGCGCTGCTCGCGCTCTATCGCGCGCTCGACCGGCTCGACCTCGGCCGCGGCTACGTGCGCCCGGCCCGCTGACGCGCGGACCCGCTCAACCCGCCGGCGCCAGCAGATCGAGGATGCGCTCGTCGAGCTTGAGCCGCGCGCCGTCGGGCGGCAGCGGCTGGACGCAGACGTGGTCGGCGCCGGCGTCCCAGTGCGCCTGGATGCGCTTGCGGATCGCCGTCTCGTCGCCCCACGCGATCGTGGCGTCGATCAGCCGGTCCGACCCGCCGCCGGAAAAATCCGCATCGCCGAAGCCGAGCCGGCGCCAGTTGTTGACGTAGTTCTCGAGCGCGAGATAGCTCGCCAGCGCGGCACGCGCGCCGGCGCGCGCCTTCGCGGCGTCGGTCTCGAGCAGCACCATCTGCTCGGGGCACAGGAGCTTGCTCGGCCCGAGGATGCGGCGCGCCTCCGCGGTGTGCTCGGGCGTCACGTTGTAGGGATGCGCGCCGTCGGCGGCGGTCGCGGCGAGCGCGAGCATCTTGGGTCCGAGCGCGGCCAGCACGGTCGGCGGCGGCTCGGCCGGCGCCGGCGCCTGGTAGGGCGCGGCCTTCATCGCCTCGAGATAGCGCCGCATGGTCGGCACCGGCGCGCCGTACTGATGGCCGCGCAGGGTCGCGACCATCGGCACGTGCGACACGCCGAGCCCGAGCAGGAAGCGGCCGCCGGACTGCTCGGCGAGGCCGCGCTGGCCATTCGCCATCGCCATGGCGTCGCGCGCGTAGATGTTGGCGATGCCCGACGCGACGACCAGGCGCTCGGTGTTGGCGAGCAGCCAGGCCGCGCTCGCGATCACGTTGCGGCCGCGGCTCTCGGGCGTCCACAAGGCCGCATAGCCGCGTTGCTCGACGCGCTTGGCGAACGACGCCGCGTCCGCCGCGCTCAACCCGTCGAGCGACGCCCATACGCCGAGCTTGCCGAGCTTCATGATGGCCTCCTCAGTTTCAGCACGCGGCGAGACACCCCCCACCCCAACCCTCCCCCTCAAGGGGGAGGGAGTGGGATGGATACCACTCGCTCAACTATCCCCTCCCCCCTTGCGGGGGAGGGTTAGGGTGGGGGTGAGCTTCCTGAGCGCCGGGATCAGGGCGTCGCTGATCAGGCGCATGCTCGACAGCGAGTGGCTGACCGGCATGCCGCTCCAGTGGGTGCGCAGCACCAGGAAATTCGAGCCGACCTGCTCCCAGCACGGGCGCAGCTGCTCGTAGCAGTCGTCCGGGCTGCCGATGATGAAGCGGTCGCGCAGCAATTCCTCGAACGGCTGGCGGAACGAGTCCTTGCCCGGCAGCACCTGGTCCTGGCCCCAGTTCGCATAGGTCTTGTACTTCTCGCCCAGGTAGGGCGCGGCCATCTCGAGCGCGCTCGCCCGGTCCTTGGCGCAGAAGATCTCCTTGAAGAACGGCAGCTCGCGCGGGAACGGCTTGCCGACGCGCGCGAGCTCTGCGCGGTAGTGCGCCATCTGGCCCTTGATCGTCGCGGTGGTCGCGTGCGGGTTGATGAACCAGGTGTCGCCGATGCGCGCGGCGCGGCGCACCGCCTCGTCGCTGTTGGCGGCGACCCAGATCGGCGGATGCGGCTTTTGCACCGGCCGCGCCGTCAGGGTCACGCCGTTCAAGGTGCAGACATCATTGTCGACCGTGACCTTGTCCTCGGTCCACAGGCGGCGCACCACCTCGATGCATTGCTCGAAGCGGCGCACGCGCTGGCCGCGCGGCACCTTGAAGGCGTCGAACTCGACGTCGCGATAGCCGAGGCCGATGCCGAACACGAAATTGCCGCGCCAGATCGCATCGAGCGAAGCGATGCACTCGGCGACCTCGACCGGGTTGTGCAGGCCGGCGAGCAGGATGCCGGCGACCCCGGTCATCTCGCCGGCCTCGGCGGCGAGCCGGCCCAGGAGCGGGATCAGCTGGACCTGCCGCACACCCTCGCTGAGATAGTGCTGGCCGGTCACCACGGCATCCCAGCCGCGGTCGCGCGCCAGCCGCGTCATCGCGTACTGGCCCTCGAGCCCGGCGACGATGTCGCTGCCCGGCGGGTGCTGGCTGGTGAGGAAGATGCCGACCTTCATGAACCACCTCCGCGCGGGATCGCCCAGCGTTCGGCATCGCGATTGCAAAGGCAAGAGTCGGAGCAAGAGGTGAGGCAAGGGTCGGGGCAAGAGCCCGTCCGATGCGCGATCGTGGCGCAAGCGGACGCCGTCACCCGCGGGCTTCCGGCGCCGGGTGACAATAGCTAATCTCCGCCCCGGGGAGGACACCGGTGGGCGCGCAGTTCTGGTTGATCCAGGCCTTCAACGGCATCTCGTACGGCGCGCTCCTGTTCCTGGTGGCGAGCGGGTTGTCGCTGATCTTCGGCGTCATGCGCATCGTCAATCTGTCGCACGGCTCCTATTTCCTGCTCGGCGGCTACGTCGCGCTGTCGGTGATCAACACGACCGGCTCGTGGGCGCTCGCGCTGCCGGTCGCCGCGCTGGCGATCGCGGTCGTCGGCCTGCTGATGGAGCGCGTCTTCCTGCGCGCGCTCGGCTTCGATCCGCTGCGCCAGGTGCTGCTCACGGTCGGCTTCGCGTTCCTGTTCCAGCAGGCCGCGCTCGACATCTGGGGCGGCAACAACATGGACATCAACCCGCCCGCCGCCTTGACGCAGAGCGTCGTGGTCGGCGGACTGCATCTGCCGCTCTACCGCGTGTTCATGATCGGCATGGCGGCCGCGATCGGCCTGGCGCTGTGGCTCGCCATGGAGAAGACGCGCATGGGCGCGGCCGTGCGCGCCACCGTCGACGACGCCCAGATGGCGCGCGGCATCGGCATCGACACCGCGCGCATCTCGATGCTGATCTTCGCACTCGGCGCGTTCCTCGCGGCGCTCGGCGGCGTGATCGGCGGCGCCTTCCTCGGCGTCTATCCGGGGCTCGATTTCGAGATCCTGCCGCTCGCCTTCGCGGTCGTGATCATCGGCGGCATGGGCAGCCTGACGGGAGCCGCAATCGGCGCGCTCCTGGTCGGGCTCGCCGACAATTTCGGCAAGGCGCTGTTCCCGGAGATCTCGTACTTCACGCTCTACGCGCCGATGGTCCTGATCCTGGCCGTGAAGCCGACCGGGTTGTTCGGTCGTGAGTGAGCGGGCGCGCATGAGCGCCGCGGCAATGCCCAGCCACAAGATCCCGGTCGCGATCGTGGTCGCCGTGCTGGCGCTCGTCGCGATCGTCGTGCCGCTGACCGGCTCGTTCGTGATCCTGCTCGCCACGCGCGCGCTGGCGTTCTCGATCCTGGCGATGAGCCTCGACATCCTGCTCGGCTACACCGGGCTGGCGTCGCTCGGCCAGGCGGCCTATCTCGGGGTCGGCGCCTACCTGACCGCGATCCTGGCGGCGCGCTACCACATCGGGCTCGGCTGGGACTTCTGGCTGGTCGTGGTCTCCGGCATCCTGCTCGGCGCGGCGCTGGCGGCGTTCTTCGGCCTGTTCGCGATCCGCGCGACCGGCGTCTATTTCCTCATGATCACGCTCGCGCTCGGCCAGTGCGTGTGGGGCCTCGCCTATCGCTGGAACTCGCTGACCGGCGGCGACAACGGCATCGATCTCGGCAGCCGCCCGAAGTTCGGCATCGACCTCGCCGACGAGGTGACCTTCTTCTATCTGGTGCTCGGCTTCTTCTGCGCCGCGCTGCTCTCGATGTACGTGCTGGTGCGCTCGCCGTTCGGCCGCAGCCTGGTCGGCATCCGCGAGCGCGAGCTGCGCATGAAGATCCTCGGCTACAACACCTGGCTGCACAAATACGTCGCCTTCGTGATCGCCGGCGGCTTCGGCGGCCTGTCGGGCGTGCTGTGGGCGCACACCGCCGGCATCGTCAGCCCCGAGAATGTCGTCTTGACCACGTCGGTCGACGCCCTCCTTATGGTCGTGCTCGGCGGCGCCGGCACGCTGGTCGGCGGCGCGCTGGGCGCCGCCATCGTGATCGCGCTGCGCGAGTATCTCAGCACGCTGGTGCCGTGGTGGCAGTACGCGCTGGGCGCGGTCTACGTGCTGACGATCCTCTATCTGCCGAACGGCGTGATGGGGATCCCGGCGCTGATCCGGCGGCGCCGCGCGGCGCTCGGCAAGCGCAGCGACGCCAAGGCTTTGGGATCGGTCCCCTCATGACGCGATCCTGCGTGACGACGACGGCAAGGGAGGATGGCACGATGACGAGCACGAGACTGGCCCGCACGGGCGCGATCGTCGGAAGCCTTTGGGGAGGCCTGTGTCTGACATTGGTCGCGGCCGGCGCCGCACCGGCGGGCGCCGAGGAGCTGCGCATCGGCTTCCTCGCGCCGGTGACCGGCATCTTCGCCCAGGCCGGCGCCGACATGGTCAACGGCTTCCAGATGTATCTCGACGAGCACAAGGGCAACCTCTCCGGCGCGACGGTGAAGTTCATCGTCGAGGACACCCAGGGCAAGCCCGACACCGCGGTCACCAAGGCCAAGAAGCTGGTGCTGCAGGACAAGGTGCAGATGTTCATCGGCGGCATCCTGGCACCGACCGGCTACGCGCTGGCGCCGGTCAGCACGGCCGAGAAGACCGTCTACATCGCGCCGATCGCCGCGGCCGACGACCTGACGCAACGCCAGCTCGACAAGTTTCCCTACTTCATCCGCACCGGCTGGACGAGCTCGCAGCCCAGCCATCCGTTCGGCCAGTGGGCGTGCGCGCAGGGCTACAAGAAGATCGACGTGATCGCCGCGGACTACGCCTTCGGCTACGAGGTCGTCGGCGGCTTCCAGAAGAGCTTCGAGGACTGCGGCGGCAAGATCATCCAGAAGATCTGGCCGCCGCTCGGCACCAAGGACTTCGGCCCCTACATCCCGACCTTGAAGCCGGACGCCGACGCGATCTTCACCCTGATGGTCGGGCCGATGTCGCTGCAGTTCCCCAAGCAGCTGGCGGAGTCCGGCAACAAGCTGCCGGTGATCGGCGGCGGCACCAGCTACGACGAGTTCGTCCTGCCCTTCATGGGCGACGAGGTGCTCGGCCACGTCTCGGCGCTGCAGTACAGCGCCGCGATCGAGACGCCGGAGAACGAGGCGTTCGTGAAGGCCTACCGCGCCAAGTACGGCAAGGTGCCGTCGTACTTCTCGGAGAGCGACTACACGACCGCGCTGATGATCGATGACGTCATGAAGGAGACCAAGGGCAAGTGGCCGGGCAACGAGCAGTTCATCAAGCTGATGAGCGCGCTCAAGGTCGATGCGCCGCGCGGGCCGGTCAGCTTCGACGACATGCGCAACCCGGTGCAGAACATCTACATCAAGAAGGTCGAGCGGAAGAAGATGTTCGGCTACGACAAGGACGAGCTCTGGAACACGGTGATCAAGACCTACCCGGCGGTCAGCCAGTTCGGGCAGTACAGCAAGGCCGAGTTCCTGAAGCAGCCGGTCTACAGCCGCGACTTCCCGCCCTGCAAAAACTGCGAGTAGGCGGGAGCCGGTTCATGCCCCCGCCCGGTCGTCATCCCCGCGAACGCGGGGATCCAGGAGTCGAACGGCGGTGCTCGCGACTCTGGATGCCCGCTTGCGCGGGCATGACGGCTTTGATGTGAACCCGGCGGCGGCATGAACGCCGCGGCGCCGGCGCTCGAGCTGCGCGGCCTGTCGAAGCGCTTCGGCGGGCTGCACGCGGTGCGCGGGGTCGACCTGCGCATCATGCCGGGCGACCGCCAGGCCATCATCGGGCCCAACGGCGCCGGCAAGACGACGCTCTTCAACCTGATCACCGGCATCTTCCCGTCGTCGTCCGGGCAGGTGCTGCTGTTCGGCCGCGACGTCACGGGCTGGCCGGCGCACCGGCGCACCGCCATGGGCATGGCGCGCACCTTCCAGGTCACCCACCTGTTCCCGAAGCTGACGGTGCTCGACAACGTGCTGTTGGCGATCGAGGGGCTCCGCCCGTCGAAATACGTGATGTGGCGCCTGCAGTCGTCCTACCGCGCGGTCTACGACAAGGCGCACGAGCTCTTGGAGCGCGCCGGCTTTCTCGATCGCCGGGCGGCCGAGGTCGGCGCGCTGTCGCACGGCGAGCAGCGCCAGCTCGAGATCGTGCTCGGCCTCGCCAGCGATCCCAAGATCCTCCTGCTCGACGAGCCGGCCGCCGGGCTGTCGTCCGGCGAGTCGGCCAAGATGGCGCGCTTCCTGATGGCGCTCGACCCCGCGCTCGCGATCCTCCTGATCGAGCACGACATGGACGTCGTGTTCGACGTCGCCGACCGCATCACCGTGCTGCATTTCGGCGAGGTGCTCGAGGCCGGCGCGACCGCGGCGATCCGCAGCAGCGCGCGGGTGCAGGAAATCTACCTGGGGACCGGCTGAGGCGATGGCGATCCTCGAGGTCGACGACATCCACACCTATTACGGCGACGCCTACGTGCTACAGGGCCTGTCGCTGCGCCTCGAGCAGGGCCAGATCCTCGGCCTCTTGGGACGCAACGGCGTCGGCAAGACCACGCTGGTCAACTCGATCGTCGGCTTCAACCCGCCGCGCCGCGGCAAGGTCCGGTTCAAGGGCGTCGACGTCACGCACAGCGCGTCGTTCGAGACCGTGCGCAGCGGCATGGGCATCGTGCCCCAGGGACGCCGCGTCTTCCCGACCCTCAGCGTCGAGGAGAACCTGACGGTCGCCGAGCGCCACGTCGAGCGCCACGGCTGGACCCTGGAGCGCGTCTACGCGCTGTTCCCGCGCCTGAAGGAGCGGCGCGGCCAACGCTCCAGGACGCTGTCGGGCGGCGAGCAGCAGATGCTGGCGATCGGGCGCGCGCTGATGACCAACCCCGACTGCCTGATCATGGACGAGCCGTCCGAGGGCCTGGCGCCGATCATCATCCAGGGCGTGTGGGAGGCGATCGGCAAGCTCAAGCAGGAAGGCCTGTCGATCCTCTTGGTCGAGCAGAACGCCTCGCTCGCCATCAAGCTGGTCGACTACGTGCACGTGCTGAGCAAGGGCCAGATCGTCCATTCCGCCCGGCCCGACGAACTGTGGGCCAACGCCGAGGTCAAGGCGAGCTACCTGGGCATCTGAGCGCGGGCACCCCGCGCGCTTGTTTATCTGCCGAAAAGCAAGCCGATCCGGTACAATGCCGGCACCGCGCCGGAACGGCGTGGACAAAACAAATTCGACCAATTGCTCCAGGGGAGGAGCCGATGGCAGACACGGCAAGCGGCGCGCGAACCGGCCGGTTCGGCTGGGTTTCGGAGATCAGCCACTACCAATGGATGGTGTTTCTGGTGGTCTGGCTCGGTTGGGCGCTCGATTCGACGGACTTCAACCTGTTCGCGCTGGTGCTGCGGCCGGCGCTCACCGAGCTCCTCGGCGGCTCGCCGACCAACGCCGAGATCGGCGCGGCCGGCGGCTACCTGGCGATGACCGGTCTGCTCGGCTGGGCGTTCGGCGGCTTCCTGTTCGGCATCGTCGCCGACTATCTCGGCCGCGTGCGCGCGCTGGTGATCGCCATCCTGGTCTACAGCGTGTTCACCGCCTGCCAGGGTTTCGCCAACACGCCGCTCCAGCTCGGCATCTTCCGCTTCATCGCCGGGCTCGGCACCGGCGCCGAGATCGTCGTCGGCATCGCGCTGGTCGCCGAGGCGTTCGCCGGGCTGCAGCGCGCCAAGGTCGCCGGCGTCATGATGACGGGCGGCGCGTTCGGCTCGCTGATCGGCGGCCAGGTGTTCAAGTTCGTCGGGCCGTACGGCTGGCGGTACGTGTTCTTCTGCGGCATCGTACCGGCGCTGCTGCTCTTCCTGCTGCGCCGCGACATGGTCGAGCCGCCGCACTTCGCGGCGGTGCGCGCGCGCCGCAGCGCGGTCAAGCAGGCCGGCGTCTCGGCCGCCGCGCACGACCGCGAGTTCATGCGCTTCGTGCCGGTCCAGCTGTTCAGCCGGCAGAACATCTTCGCGACCTGCGTCGGCCTCCTGTTCTGCATCGGCACCCTGCTGGCGATCTGGACCAGCCAGATCTGGCTGCCGACCATCCAGACCCTGATGCTGCAGAAGCAGGGCGTAACCGGCGACGCCGCCACCCGCGCGGTCGGCGACGGCATGACGTTGTGGGGCATCGGCGGCATCCTGGGCTACGCCGCGTTCGGCTTCCTGGCCGACACGTTCGGCCGGCGCCCGACCATCGCGTTCTACAATCTCGGCACCGTGGTGAGCGGGCTGGTGCTCTATCTCGGCCTCGGCACCTACGACTACTACCCCGAGATGCTCGTGGTGTTCGGCTTCTTCGTGTTCGGCGTGTTCTCCGGGCACGCGATCTACCTGCCCGAGCTGTTCCCGACCCACGTGCGGGCGACCGCGGTGTCGTTCTGCAACGGCACCGGCCGGATCATCACGAGCACCGGCCCGCTGGTCGCCGGCCTGATGGTGAAGACGTTCGGCGGCTTCAACAACGCGACCGCGATCATGACCTGCTTCGCGGTGGTCAGCATCATCGCGGTGATGATCGGCCGCGAGACCCGCGACGACGAGCTGCCGCATTGAGGATGAGGAGCATAACGTAACGCACGCACAGTCTGTCACCGTCATCCCCGCGAACGCGGGGATCCAGGAGTCGCCAGCTCTGACGCTGCTCGCATCCCCTGGATGCCCGCTTTCGCGGGCATGACGGTTTCTTGTTGCGCCACTGCAGAGGCATTCGATGGGCGTTGGTAGACCATGAGCGGCGGCGAGCGCATGACGGTGAGCGGCATCGAGCTCGAGGTGGTGCGGCGCGGCTCCGGGCCGCCGCTCGTATTCCTGCACGGCATGCAGACGGTGCCGCCGCAGGCCGCGTTCCTCGACCGGCTGGCCCGGCACGCCAGCGTGATCGCGCCGTCGAGCCCGGGCTTCGGCCGCTCGCCGCGGCCGGCCGACATCGACACGGTCTACGACCTCGTGCATCTCCATCTCGACCTGCTCGACCAGGTCGCCGCCGCGCACGGCGACCGCAAGATCGTGCTGGCCGGGCATTCGTTCGGCGGCTGGCTCGCCGCCGAGCTCGCGATCAAGGCGAGCCACCGCCTCGCCAAGCTGATCCTGATCGACGCCTTCGGCATCAAGGTCAGCGACCGCGAGACCGCCGACATCGTCGACGTGTTCAACACGCGGCCCGACGCGGTGCGCAAGCTCGCCTGGCACGACCCGGCCAACGCGCCCGACTTCGACGCCCTGTCGGACGACGAGATCGCCGCGCACGCGCGCAGCTGGGAGGCGCTCTGCCTCTACGGCTGGAACCCCTACATGTACAATCCGCAGCTCAAGCGCTGGCTCAAGCGCATCGCGGTGCCGACCCTGGTGCTGTGGGGCGAGCAGGACGGCATCGTCACGCCGGCCTACGGCCGCGCCTACGCCGACCTGATCCCGGGCGCGCGCTTCGAGACGATCGCGCGCGCCGCGCACGCGCCGCATCTCGAGCAACCCGACGCGTTCGCCGACCGCGTGGTCGGCTTCCTGGAGCGCTGACATGGACGCCTGGTACCAGTGCGAGAACCCCTACCCCTACGTGCCCCAGGAGGTGCTCGACGCCCACGACTCGGTGCGCGCGAGCCTGCCCAACAAGCACTGCGACCCCAAGGTCGCCGCCGACCTGTTCGAGGAGGTGCTCGACGAGTTCATGCTGTGCGACGAGCACGGCCTCAACGTCGTCGCGGTCGAGCATCACGCCGGCATCAACTCGCTGTTCGGCGCCAACCCGATGATCGTCAGCATCCTGGCGCGCCAGACCAAGAAGGTCCGCATCCTCAGCCTCGGGACTCTCGTATCCCTGCGCAAGGATCCGGTGCGCATCGCCGAGGAGTACGCCACCGCCGACATCATCTCGCGCGGCCGGCTCGAGATCGGCTTCGTCAAGTCGGGCGGCACCGAGATGGCGTCGAACAACGCCAACCCGGTGGTCAACGTCGAGCGCTACTGGGAGGCGATCGACCTGATCACCAAGGCGCTGACCCATCACGACGGACCGTTCCGCTGGGAGGGCAAGCACTTCACCCATCGCCACGTCAACATCTGGCCGCGGCCGTGGCAGAAACTGCCGCGCCTATGGGCGGCGACCGGCGATCCGTCGACCGCGGCCGAGGTCGGCAGGCGCGGCATGATCAACGTGCTGGTGCTGCGCGGCGCCGAGGGCACGCGCAAGGCCTGGGCATCCTACCGCAAGGCGCGCGCCGAGGCCGGCCTGCCCAAGGTCACGACCGACCACTTCGCCTACGCGGCGCTGGTCTATGTCGGCGACACCGACGCCGAGGGCCTGCGCGTCGGCGAGAAGCTGCTGTGGTTCCTCAACACGAGTCTGCGGTCGGCGCCGCAATATTCGCGCTTCCTGCCCGGCACCGTGCCGCCGCCGTTCGCGCACCAGGTCTATCGAACCAAGCCCCCCACGCCCACTGGGGTCGCGCCCGGCATGCCGGCGAACCCGGAGAAGGGCGTCGCCACGGCGTCGGCCAACGCCGCCTCGCTGATCGGCATCACGCCCGAGCGCGCGATGAAGGAAGGCATCCTGTTCTGCGGCAATCCCGACACGGTCTACCGCCAGATCATGGAATTCTACGACCAGGTCGGCGGCTTCGGCCACCTCGCGATGGTCGGCCGCTCCGGCCCGATGACCCATCAGGAGGCCGAGACCGGCATCCGGCTGTTCTCGACCGAGGTGCTGCCGCGCCTGCGCGCGATCAAGCCGATCGTGCCGGAGTAGCCTCATGAGCGAACCCTGGGTCGATCCCGAGACGATCGCGGCCGGCGCCGAGCTCAAGCGCCGCGACCTGGTCGCGCCGCCGGGCGCGTCGATCGACGTGATGCGCGCGACGCAGCTGCGCGCCAGCGCCTTCCTCAACGAGGGCTCGGTGCCGCTCGCGCGCGAGCGCGACGTCGTGGCGCCGGGACCGGGCGGCCCGATCCCGTGCCGGCTCTATCTGCCGGATCAGGCGACCGGCGCAGCACCGCCGGCCCTGCTCGTCTACGCCCACGGCGGCAGCTTCATCATCGGCCGGGCGCGCGGCTGGGACGGCATGCTGCGCGCGCTGGTGCGCGCGAGCGGCGTCGCCGCGATGTCGGTCGACTATCGCCTGGCGCCCGAGCACAAGTTCCCGGCCGGCTTCGACGACATGCTGGCGGTCGTGCGTCACGTCGCGCGCGACGGCGCGGCGCTCGGCATCGACCCGACGCGGCTCGCCGCCGGCGGCGACTCGGCCGGCGCCAATCTCGCGCTCGGCGCCGCGCTGGCGCTGCGCGACGCCGGCGAAACCGCCTTGCGGTTCCTCATGCTGGTCTACGGCGTCTACTCGACCGACGGCGACAGCGCGTCGTGGCGCCAACTCGGCACCGGCGCCTACGGCCTGTCGCAAGCCGGCATCGCCTGGCTGTGGGAGACCTACCTCGCCACCCCGGACCAGCGCGGCGACTGGCGCGCGGCGCCGCTGCTCGCCGACCTCCGCGGCCTGCCGCCCGCGCACCTGCTGATCAGCACGCTCGATCCGCTGCTCGACGACAACCATCACCTCGCCCAGCGCCTGGCCGCCGCCGGCGTGCCACACCAGCTCGAGACCTACGAGGGCGTGCAGCATGGCTTCATCCGCTACGGCCGCCTGATCAAGACCGCCGCGCGCGCCGTCCAGGATTGCGGTGCGGCGCTGCGTGCGGCGCTTGGCCCGCCCGCTTGATCTCGCCGCGCGCTCCCGACACTATCTCCGGCGCATAACCTCGGGAGCAGGCATGGTCGGCAAGTTCGAAGGCACGGATACCTACGTCGCGACCCGCGACCTGATCGTCGCGGTCAACGCGGCGGTCACGCTCGCGCGCCCGATCCTGATCAAGGGCGAGCCCGGCACCGGCAAGACCGTGCTGGCCCAGGAAATCGCCGGCTCGCTCGGCCTGCGCCTGATCCCGTGGCACATCAAGTCGACCACCAAGGCGCAGCAGGGCCTCTACGAGTACGACGCGGTGTCGCGCCTGCGCGACAGCCAGCTCGGCGACGCCCGCGTCCACGAGATCGCCAACTACATCATCCGCGGCAAGCTGTGGGACGCCTTCACGTCGGACGAGCCCGTCGTGCTGCTGATCGACGAGATCGACAAGGCCGACATCGAGTTCCCCAACGACCTGCTGCTCGAGCTCGACCGCATGGAGTTCCACGTCTACGAGACGCGCGAGACCGTGGCCGCCCGGCACCGGCCGATCGTCGTGATCACGTCGAACAACGAGAAGGAGCTGCCCGACGCCTTCCTGCGCCGCTGCTTCTTCCACTACATCCGCTTCCCCGACGCCGAGACGATGACCAAGATCGTCGACGTGCACTATCCGAACATCCGGCGCGACCTGCTGCGCGAGGCGCTCGCGGTGTTCTACGAGATCCGCGAGGTGCCGGGCCTGAAGAAGAAGCCCGGCACGTCGGAGCTGCTCGACTGGCTCAAGCTCCTGATGGTCGACGAGATGCCGCCCGAGGCGCTGCGCTCGCGCGACCCCAAGGTCGTCGTGCCGCCGCTGCATGGCGCGCTGCTCAAGAACGAGCAGGACATCCACCTGTTCGAGCGCCTCGCCTTCCTCGCGCGCCGCGAGGGCCGCGGGTAGCGGCCATGTTCCGGTCGATCCGACTCACGCCCTTTGTCGTCATTGCGAGCGAAGCGAGGCAATCCAGAGTCGCGTTGGCGCCCTCTGGATTGCTTCGTCGCCACGCTCCTCGCAATGACGGACCAGGTGTGGGACGACCCGATCGGAACGTGGACGAGGCCTGAAGCCATGTTCACGACCTTCTTCCTCGAGCTGCGCGCGGCCGGCGTCCCGACCTCGATCAAGGAATACCTGGCGCTGCTCGAGGCCATGAAGGCCAACGTGGCGCCGTTCGACGTCGAGGATTTCTACTACCTGTCGCGCGCCGTGCTGGTGAAGGACGAGCGCCACCTCGACCGCTTCGACGTCGTGTTCGGCACCGTGTTCAAGGGCCTGGAGAAGCCCGAGGGCGAGGACGAGATCGCCGCCGAGATCCCCGAGGAGTGGCTGCGCAAGCTGGCCGAGAAGTACCTGACCCCCGAAGAGATGGCCAAGCTCAAGGCGATGGACTGGCAGGAGCTGATGGAGACGCTGAAGAAGCGTCTCGAGGAGCAGCGCGGCCGCCACCAGGGCGGCTCGAAATGGATCGGCACCGGCGGCACCTCGCCGTTCGGCGCCTACGGCTACAACCCGGCGGGCGTGCGCATCGGCCAGCACGAGTCGCGCCACCGCCGCGCCGTCAAGGTGTGGGACAAGCGCGACTTCCGCAATCTCGACGGCGACGTCGAGCTCGGCACGCGCAACATCAAGGTGGCGCTGCGCCGGCTGCGCCAGTTCGCCCGCGAAGGCGCGGCGACCGAGCTCGATCTGCCCGACACCATCCGCGCGACCGCCAACAACGCCGGCACGCTCGACCTCAAGCTCGTGCCCGAGCGCCGCAACACCGTGAAGGTGCTGCTGCTGTTCGACATCGGCGGCTCGATGGACGATTTCATCCGCACCACCGAGGAGCTCTTCACGGCGGCGCGCTACGCCTTCAAGCACCTCGAGATGTTCTATTTCCACAACTGCCTGTACGAGCGCCTGTGGCGCGACAACCGCCGCCGCAACGCGACCTCGATCCCGACCCAGCAGGTGCTCAACACCTACGCGTCCGACTACAAGCTGATCTTCGTCGGCGATGCCACCATGAGCCCCTACGAGATCACCGAGCCGGGCGCCTCGGTCGAGCACTGGAACGAGGAGTCGGGCAAGGTCTGGATGGGCCGCATGCTCGCCGCCTATCCCAAGGCGGCGTGGCTCAACCCCAAGGCCGAGCCGTTCTGGGACTACACGCCGTCGCTGACCCTGCTCAAATCGATCATGGGCGGCCGCATGTTCCCGCTCACCATCGAGGGCCTCGACCGCGCCATGAAGGCGCTCAGCCGCTGACCCGCGGCCGGATCGCGGTCGGATCGCGCCCGGCTAGCGCATCCCTCGGACATTCATGCTAAATTTGCGTCGCCGACGGGTCCGGTCGAAGGGGAGGCAACCATGCGCGCGATGAGGCACTGGATCGGAGCGGCCGCCCTCGCCGCCTGCGCGCTCGCGGTCGTGGCGTGCAGCCACACCGCCGCCACCCCGCCCGCGGCCCCCGCCCCGACGTCCGCGCTCGTGCTCGACGACCAGCTGGTCGGCCAGATCCAGCGCGGCACGACCACCATGGATCAGGTGCGCAGCCTGATCAGCGCCAAGCCGGTCATCAACTATCAGGCCGGTCACGAGATCTGGATCTACCAGGGCGTCGCGGGCGCCGGCAGCACCCGGGCGCGCACCGTGACGGTGCAGTTCGACGAGCACGGCGTGGTGCGCAACGTCGGCAAGGTCGACCTGGAGTAGCCCGGGAGCCGTCCCGGCCGGCACGGGCTCAGCTCGCGCTCGTCCGCACCGCCACGAAGCGCCGCTCGCCGTCGCGCTCGACCAGCATCAGGACCGGCTTGCGCGTGCCGGCAGCCTGCTGCAGCCGGCGCGTCGCGTCCTCCGGCGTGGCGACCACGCTGCCGTCGAGCGCCAGGATGAGGTCGCCCGCGCTCAGCCCGGCGTCGTCTGCCGGGCTCGACGGCACGACGTCGGTGACCGCGACGCCCGGCTCGCGCAACCCCTCGGCCTGACGCGCCTCCTGGGTGATCGGCCCGAGCACCAGCCCGAGCCGCTCGGAGGCGTTCGCCGGCGCGCGCGGCGCGGCCGTTCCGCTCGTCGGCGCGGCGGTCTCGCTCGGCACGGCCGGCGCTGCGTCGTCGGCCTTGGCGACGTGCTCGTCGGGCAGCGCGCCGATGCGGACCGCGAGCGGCAGCTCATGCCGGTCGCGCCACACCACGAGCTCGACCGGCTGGTCGATCGGCAATCCCTCGATCAGGTGCTGCAGGCGGTGCACGGTGTCGATCGGCGTGCCGCCGACCGAGACGATGACGTCGCCGCGCATGAGCTGCGCCGCCGCCGCGGGACCGCCGGGCAGCACCCGGGTGATCAGCGCGCCGCGCGGCCGATCGAGCGACACCAGCTGGGCGATCTCGCCGGTCACCGACTGGAGCGACACGCCGATGAAGCCGCGCGTGACCTTGCCGTAGCGCTTGAGCTGCTCGACCACCGGCTGCGCCAGGCTCGACGGGATCGCGAAGCCGACGCCGACGCTGCCGCCGGTCTGGGTGTAGATCGCGGTGTCGATGCCGATCACGCGGCCGCTCATGTCGAACATCGGGCCGCCCGAGCTGCCGGTGTTCATCGCGGCGTCGGTCTGGATGTAATCGTCCTCGGGCCCGCTGTGCAGGTCGCGGTCGCGCCCCGAGACGATGCCGGCCGCCACGCTGTTGACCAGGCCGAACGGGTTGCCGATGGTCATCACCCAGTCGCCCGGACGCACGCCGTCCGAGGAGCCCCAGGCCACCGCACGCAGCGGACGGCGCGGCTCGACCTTGACGAGCGCGAGGTCCATGCGCGCGTCCTGCCCGACCAGCCGGCCGGCAAGCATGCTGCCGTCGCTCAGCGTGACGCGGATGCGGCTGCCGCCGGCGACCACGTGCTGGTTGGTGACGATCCAGCCGGCGGGATCGATGACGAAGCCGGAGCCGAGCGACAGCATCTCGCGGCGCACCGGCGGCGACTCGGCGGCGCGCTTGCGCTGACGCTCGAGCAGATCGCGGAACAGGTCATCCAGCGACAGGCCGGGCGGCAGCGCGAGCGCGCGGTCGAGCGTGGGCGCGCTGGCCTCGTGCACGGTCGCGATGTTGACGACCGCCGGCATCAGCCGCTCGACCAGATCCGCGAAGCCCGGGGTCGGCGGCCGGTGGGGCTCGGCAGCGCCCGCGCCCAAGGGCAGCGCGCAGCTTGCCGCGACGATCGCCGCCCCGATGCGCCAGCGCCTCATCACGCGCCCTCCGACCTGCACCATCCAGAACGCCACCGCGGGCGCCGCCGTTCCGGGTGCCGGGATGCGCGCCATGGCGGGGACAGCGCGCGATCGCGAGGGTCAGGGATGCCGCGCGAGCAACGCCCGAAGTTCGTCGATGTCCTTCTGGGTCGCGGTGACATCGTAGCGCGCCACCATGGTCTTGTAGATCTGCGCGTCGAAATCCTTGGCCCGCTTCGCCTGCACGGTATCGGGCTTGAGCTTCGCGCCGGTGACCGATTTGGCCGGGATGTTGCCCGGACCTTGGGCGGACGCGGCCGCCGCGTCCTCCTCGTCCTCGCTGACCGGCGTGTCGAGCTTGGCCCGCATGTCCGCAAGCAGCTTCTCCTGCTGCGCGAGCTTGTCCTTCTGCGCGGCGAGCTTGGACTGGCGGAACGACAGCTCGAGCAGGAGCTTCGCCCGGTACTCGTCGCGGTCGGCCAGCTGGTTCTGCAGCGCGCGCTCATCGGACGCGCTCTGTGCATAGGCCATGCCGCTCGACAAGAGCAGCAAGGTCGCCGCGCAAGCGCCTAGAAGACTTCGGAACATCGATCCATTCCACCCCGATTGGTTTAACAATAAATCAACGGCGCGAGTCTGCCAATCGCGGCCTTCGACCGGGCGGCGCGCCAACCTGCAGCATCGGGCCCTAAGCCTCTGGAAAACCGTTGAATTCGGGACGTCTCGGGCGCCGGTTGCGGCGCCGCGGCGGGCGCGCGACACTGAGGTGCCGCGGACCGTGCGGTCCGCGGCGAGGCTCAGGGAGGCAGCGATGCGCGGTGTCGTGTTCGTCGGCGATCGCAAGATCGAGATGATGGAGTTCCCCGATCCGACCCCGGGCCCCGGCGAGGTCGTGCTCGCCATCAAGGCGTCGGGCATGTGCGGCAGCGATCTCAAGTTCTATCGCGCCAAGGACGGACCGGCGGCGCTCGGGCTCGGCAAGCTCGCCGGGCCGGTGATCGCCGGGCACGAGCCGTGCGGCGTGGTCGCCGCGGTCGGTCCCGAAGTGCCGGACAAGCAGGCGCGCGTCGGCGACCGCGTCATGGTCCATCACTACATCGGCTGCGGCACCTGCGAGCACTGCCGGGTCGGCTGGTCGCAGCTCTGCGCCGGCGGCATCACGGTCTACGGCGCCACCGGCCACGGCGCGCACGCGCCCTACATGAAGGTACCGGCGAGCACCTTGGTGCCGCTGCCCGACAGCCTGTCGTTCGAGACCGGCGCCGCGATTTCGTGCGGCACCGGCACGGCCTATGGCGCGCTGCGCCGCATCAACCTGTCGGGCCGCGACACCATCGCGATCGTCGGCCAGGGACCGGTCGGCCTGTCGGCGACCCAGCTCGCCGCGGCGATGGGCGCGCGCGTGATCGCGCTCGACATCGGCGCCGAGCGGCTCGAGCGCGCCAAGGCGTTCGGCGCCGACGCCACGGTCGACCCGGGCTCGAACGACCCGATCGCCGCGGTCAAGGAGCTGACCCACGGCCGCGGCGCCGACCTGACGCTCGACACCTCGGGGACCGCCGCGGGCCGCATCGCCGCGGTGCGCAGCGCGCGCACCTGGGGTACCGTGTGCTTCGTCGGCGAAGGCGGCGACGTCACGATCGACGTCAGCCCGGACATGATCCGCAAGCAGCTCACCATCGTCGCGTCCTGGACCTTCTCGACGGTCGGCCAGGCCGACTGCGCGGCGTTCGTCGCCGACCGCAAGATCGCCGTCGACCACCTGTTCACCCACCGCTGGAAGCTCGGGCAGGCGGTCGAGGCCTACACGCTGTTCGACAAGCAGACCTCGGGCAAGGGCGTGTTCCTGATGTGAGCGGTCCAGTGACATGAGCACCCCCTGCTCATGTCACGAAAGATCGGCGACACCATCGGCATGATCTCGCATGCGGCATCGATCGAGACATGGACGGGGGACCCTTGCGCCGGAGAGGGCCTGCATTCCGCCTGCTGCGCTGGCCGACGCCCCATCGGCGCACCGCTGACCGTCGCCACCTCCTTGCGCCGTCATCCTCGGCCGCGTGCCGAGGATCCACGCCTTTGTTTCAGACGCGCGAGCAGCCGCCACGCCAACCCTGCTCGCGCGGCTGGGTTGGTGGGCGGCAGACGCGCGAGCAGAAAGACGTGGATGCGGGACGAGCCCGAGCATGACGATCGAGAAAACGGCGGCCGTCACTCCGCGCCCGGGGGCCCGAAATTGCGGCGGCGGGTCGCCTGGATGGTCGGGTGGTCGTCGACCGCGCGGATCATGCGCCCGGCGCAGCCGAGCAACTGGTCGGCGTAACGGATCACCAGCCGGTTCGGGCAGGCCTGCGGCCGCAGCGCCAGCAGCCGCTCGAGCATGCGCGCCTCTTCGCCCACGGCGCCGTGCTGATCGATCAGGACCGCGTAGGCGAGCGCGGTCGAGCGCGACACGCCGGCGTGGCAGTGGATCAGCAGCCGCCGGCCGGCGTGCCGGCGCGCGAACACGAGCCCGTCGCGCACGTGACGGCGGCGCGGCGGCGCCGGCTGGTGCGGGTCCTCGATGTCGTGGAAGCACAGCACGTGATGGGCGGGCTCGCCCGGGGCGCCGAGGCGGCGCAGCCGGCCGTTGTCGTCGGTCGCATCCGGGCTCTCGATCGAGATCACGGCGTCGTATCCGGCGGCCTGCTCGCACGCGTCGAGCCAGCTGCACACCGCGAGCTCGGCCGCCGCGCGGTCGCGCGACGGCGGCGCGAGGCGCGGCCCGCCGATCACCGGCAGCGCGGCCCAGCCGTCTTCCAGACGCGTCCGCCATCGTCGCAGCACGACCATCGGCATCAGGGTACGGCGTTCGCACGCCGGCGCACCAGCACCGCGGCAAACGCCGCGACGTCGAGGGCGATGCAGACCGCCAGCGCCGCCGTGTAGTCGCCCGACCAGTCGCGCACGATGCCGAGCACGCCAGGGCCGAACGCCAGCACGACCTGATCGATCGCGAACACCAGGCTGATCGCGCGCGCGAACTGCGCCGACGGGAACTCGCGTTGCACGATCAGGTTGGGCAACGTGATCATGTTGCCGACGCTGATGCCGAACAGCGCACAGCCGACATAGATCGCCGTCGGCGACGCGGACGACGAGAGCACCGCCAGGGCGGCGATCTGGACCAGGAAATTCGCCGCCGCGACGCGGCGCGGGTCGAGCCGGTCGACCACCAGGCCGGTGCCGACACGCGACGCCACCGCGACGGTGGTGGTGAGCGCGACGCCGACGCCGGCGGCCGCGATGCCGAGCCGGCCGGTCAGAAAGTTGACCTGATGCATCAGAAAGCCGACCTGGGCGCTCAAGCCGAGGCCGAACGCCACCGCGACCGACTGGATCGCGCGGTCGCGCAGCAGCGCCGCCCGCGCGATCGGCGGCACGGCCGATGGATTGCCCGTGGGTGTCGGCAGCGCGACGCCGCCCGCCGCCACGCCGAGCGCCCCCGGCCGGCGCAGCGTCAGGAGGACGGGCGGCCACAGGCATGCCCACATCGCCGCGATCAGGATCCACAGGCCGGCCGCGAAGCCGAACCGGCCGGTCAGCCAGATCATCGCCGGGGTGATCACGATGCCGGCGACGCTGGCGCCGTTGAGCGCCAGACTGATCGCCAGGCCGCGCTTGGCG
>DATJNS010000188.1:0-11160 GCA_035507915.1 Candidatus Sulfotelmatobacter sp. | reverse complement strand
ACGCCGGCCGCCCGGCGCCGGAGCAGTGCGAGGGCTGCAGCTTCTATACCTCGCAGGTCCGCGAGCTGTCCTTCATTCACTCGCGCGACGTCACCTACGCGACGGTCTGCCAGGGCCCGTACGACGAGAGCGCGCGCTACCGCGACTTCATGGGCTGGGCGATGCCGTGGTATGCGGCGCCCCGGGAGTCGCTCGAGACCCTCCTGGTCGGCCGCCGGGTCGGCATGATGCACATCGTCTGCTACCTGCGGCGCGGTTCCGACGTCTTCGAGACCTACTGGACGACGCGGCGCGGCGTCGAGGCGATGGACAACAGCTATCGGCTGCTCGACCTGACCGTCTACGGGCGGCAGGAGCGCTGGGAGGACTCGCCGGCCGGCTGGCCCCAGCGGGCGAACGGCGAGCACAGCTACCGGATCGCGGGACGTCCCATCGTCCAGTGGCCGCGCGTCAAGGCCGGGCATTCCGACGACCTGGGAACCGGCGGACGCTGAGCCGTGCCGGCGATGATCGGCATCGACGTGGCGCGCGGGCCAGCCCCGACGATGGCGGTCCAGATCCCTGGGGGCGTCCGCGGCGCCGCCGACGTCCTGTGTCTCGCCGCCGCGCCGACCTTCGCCCTGATGGCGCTGCTGACGGGCGTTCTGGGCGGCGGCCCGCTGGATGCGTTGTGCGCTGCCGCGCATGGCGCGTCGCCGCCGGGCGGCATGGTCGTGATGTACGGGCTGATGAGCGCCTTCCATGGCGCGCCGTGGCTGCGGCTGCTCGCCGGCCGGCGACCCGATGCGTGCCGCTCCTGACGGCCTCACGCCACCCTTGTCACTCTCGTCGTGCGTTGCGCGGCACCACTCTCCATCGCGAGACAGTCAATCAGGAGCACACGCCCATGGTGGACATTCTGCACAAGGTCGGAATCAAGTCGGCGTCGCCGGACGCGGTTTATCGCGCACTGACCACGGTCGACGGTCTGGCCGGCTGGTGGACCGGCGACACGCGCGGCGACGGCAAGGTCGGCGGCGTGCTGCAATTCCGCTTCGGCACCGGCGGCTTCGACATGAGGGTTCTCGAGCTCGAGCCCGGCAAGCGCGTGCGCTGGCAGGTGATCGACGGGCCTGGGGAATGGCTGGGCACGACGATCGGCTTCGAGATCCGGCAGGACGGCGACTGGACCCTCGTCTTCTTCAAGCACCAGGGTTGGCAGGAGCCGGTGGACTTCATGCATCATTGCAGCACCAAGTGGGCGGTGTTCCTGCTCGGCCTGAAGGCGCTGCTCGAAACCGGCACCGGCGCTCCCTGGCCGAACGAGATCAAGCTCGACAGCTGGGAATGACCGGCTTGTCCCAGGTCGATCGAGCCTTCGCCGAGGGCGAATTCTGGCGGCGCGAGTCGCGGCTTGTCTCGCCGTCCGGTTTGCCTCGATCTGGCGGGAGCGTCCGTTGGAGGACCCGACGGGGAGGTCGCGATGACGCGCTTCACGCTTTACGGCAGTCCCCACTCGCTCCCGACCTACAAGGTCGCGTTGATGCTTCGGCTGTCCGGCGTGCCGTTTTCATTCCGCTACGTCAGCTTCCAGAAGGGCATGCACAAGACGCCGGAATTCGGCGCCCTGTCGCGCTGGGGCCAGGTGCCGGTCCTCGTCGATGGCGCGCGCGTCCATTGCCAGTCGGGCGCCATCGTCGAACACCTGGCTGATGTCCTTGGCCGGTTCCAGGGCCCCGACGCCGAGAGCCGCCAAGCCGTCCGCGAATGGCTGTATTGGGACGCCGACACCTTGTACCCGCCGATCTATGGGTGCTACAGCGTGCTCCTGGACCGGCGCAAATTGCTGCCGTTGAACATCGAGCCGGCCATCGCCGCCGACCACCGCTGCCGCGCCGACGCGGCTCTGTCGCGGCTCGACGCTCACCTCGTCGGCGCGCCCTATCTCTGCGCATCGGAGCCCACTGTGGCCGACCTGTGTTGCGGCGCCGACGTCGCATTTGCGCAGCTGTGCGCGTTCGACCTGAACCACTGGCCGCATGTCGCCCAGTGGATGGCCCGGATCAGGTCTCTCGACGGCTTCACCGATCCGTTCGATCTGCTCCGCATGGAGGATGCCGAGATCGCCTAGCTCGGCCGTGCGACGCACCCCGAACGGTGGCGAGGTGGCGCCCGCGTCGATACGACAGCACTCGTGCCGCATTGCTATGGAGCAAGACCATGGGGCATTGCCGTGCGGCAAAATCATCCATCACCAGAGGGGCGTCCTTTGTTATGATGCGGGCGCACGGCTCCCGGCGGGCTGCCGTGACAAAGCAAAACAAAAACAAATACGAACGGGAGAGCAAACCATGACAACGGCCCAGCCGGGCGCGATGCCCATTCCGTGGTGGAACGACCCGACGAAGCATCAAGGGCTGGCCTGACGGCAGCCTAACCGGCCGCACGTCCTGGACGTCGGGCCGGCAATTCCGAGGCACCCGTATACGAGCCTATGCGGGGCGGGCATTCGAGCGCCCGCCGATCGGCCCATGACGTCGCACGGCCAATCAGCCGGAGGTAGCAACACGCTTTAAAATTCGGGGAGGATAGAGATGGTGGACGGCAGCGCGGTCGTGCGGGGAACCGGGTTTCGCGCGGTTTCCCGATATCAATGGCTGGTGTTTCTCGTCGTGTGGCTCGGCTGGACGCTCGACGCGGCCGATTTCGGGCTGTTCTCCCTGGTCCTGCGACCCGCGCTGACCGAGCTCCTCGGCTTCCCGGCGGCGGGCAATCTCGAACCCGGTCAGCTGGCCTTGCTCGGCAAGACCGGCGGTCTCCTGGCGATGACCGGACTGCTCGGCTGGGCCTTCGGCGGGTTCTTCTTCGGCATCATCGCCGATTACATCGGTCGGGTGCGGGCGCTGATGTGCTCGATCGCGCTCTACAGCGTCTTCACCGCGCTGCAAGGCGTGTCGCACGGGATTTGGGATTTCGCGACCTACCGCTTCATCGCCGGGCTCGGCACCGGCGCCGAGCTGATGGTCGGCATCCCGCTCCTGGCCGAGACCTTGGGCGAGACGCATCGCGCCAAGATCGCCGGTGTCATGATGACGGGCGGCGCGCTCGGCACCTTCATCGGCGCCTGGGCTTACGGCCTGGTCGGCGGTTTCGGCTGGCGCTATGTGTTCTTCCTCGGCGTCGCGCCGGCGCTGATCTTGATGCTGGTGCGCCGCCGGGTCATGGAGCCCGACCATTTCAACGCGGTGCAGGCGCGGCGTCACGCGTTGGCCGCCGGGCAGCGGGTTGCCGACGACGATCACCATTTCCGCCGGTTCGTGCCGATGCAGCTGTTCACGCCCCAGAACCGCCACAGCACGCTGGTCGGCGTGCTGTTCGGTCTCGGCTCGCTGCTGGCGATCTGGACCACCAACATCTGGTTGCCGACGATCCTGTCCTTGATGGTGCAGAAGAACGGCATCAGCGGTGCCGACGCGGTACCGTTCGTCAGCCACGGCATCATGATCTGGAGCCTCGGCGGCATCTGCGGCTACATCGTTTTCGGCTTCGTGGCCGATGCGATCGGCCGGCGCGCCACGATCGGCCTCTACAGTCTCGGCACGATGGTGGCCGGCGTCATCCTGTACATCTACCTGACCGCGTACCAACCCTGGTATCCGGTCGTGCTGCCGATCTTCGGTTTCTTCGTGTTCGGCACGTTCTCGGGCTTCGCGGTCTACCTGCCCGAGCTGTTCCCGACGCAGGTGCGGGCGACCGCGGTCGGCTTCACCACCGGCAGCGCGCGCGTCATCACGAGCTTCGGGCCGCTGGTCGCCGGGCTTCTGGTCAGCACGTTCGGCAGCTTCAACCGGGTGACGGGGGTCTTCAGCTGTCTCGCGATCTTTAGCATCATCGCGGTGCTGATCGGCCGCGAGACCAAGAATTCCGGCCTTCCGAGGTGACGTTCGGCACAGGTTGAGCCTGGTCCCTCACGACGAGGGGCCTCGATCGCGGACCGGTGCCGTGCGCGCCGGTCCATGATCGCGACAGGGTCGACGCGGGTCTTGTGCCCTCCGGACAAGCGCGTCAGAGATGACGCGGGTGGCGACCGCACGCTCACGCAACCGCTATGGAGAGGAACCGAGATGGCGGAAATCTTGGGGCTGGGGTGCACGCATTGGCCGACCTTGTGCGGCAAGAACCCGGGCTTGACGGGCGTGTTCAAGCGGGTGCTCAGCGCGCCCAACGTCGATCCCGCGGTGAAGGACCCCGCCAACTGGCCGGCCGAGCTCCTGGCCGAGCTCGGCAATGACGACGGGCTGTCGGCGGCCCAGCGCTGCGGTGAGCGCTTCGGCGACGATTTTCGCGCCTTGCGCAAAGTCCTCGACGATTTCGACCCGGATTTCGTGCTGGTCTGGGGCGACGACCAGTACGAGAACTTCAAGGAGGACATCGTCCCGGCGTTCTGCGTTCTCGGTTACGACGCCGAATTCGACCTGCAGCCCTGGCACAACGGCGGCAGCGGCAGGCCGAACCGCTGGGACGAGCCGGGCGATTGGCGGCTGCATCTGCGGGGCCATCGCGAGGCGGCGAAATACCTGGCCACCGGGCTGATCGAACGCGGCATCGACCTCGCTTATGCCTATAAGCCGCTGCACCACCCGATGGGGCATGCCTTCACCAACACGTTCCTCTATCTCGATTGGGACCGGACGGGATTTCGCTACCCGGTGGTGCCGTTCGCGATCAATTGCTACGGCCGCAACCTGATCCATTCACACGGCGGCCTCGGCCATTTGTTCGTGCCGCCGCGACCGGAGACCGAGGCGGGCGATCCGCCGTCGCCGCAGCCGTGGCGCTGCATGGACGTCGGTGCCGCCGTGGCGGAGGTGCTGGCCGCCTCGCCCTACCGGGTGGCGCTGGTCGCCTCGTCGTCCTGGTCGCATTGCTTCCTGTCGCCGAAGCACGGCTATCTGTGGCCCGACCACGAGGGCGACCGCATCCTGTTCGACGCGGTGGCGAAAGCCGATTACGCCACCTGGCGCAAACGCTCGCTCGCGGAGATGGAATATTCCGGCCAGCACGAGATGCTGAACTGGATGGCGCTGATCGGTGCGATGGAGGCGCTCGATCGCAAGCCGGTGATCCAGGACTACATGGAGACCTACATCCTGGCCTCCGACAAATGTTTCCTGTCCTTCCCGGCATAACCCGTCACGGCGGCGCCCGCCGCGCTTCCCAGGAACGGCCGGGCACGGCGCTCAGGAGTTCGCGGGTATAGGGATGACGCGGCGCGGCAAAGACGCTTGCCGTCGAACCGTGCTCGACGATCTCGCCCAGCCGCATCACCGCGATCCGGTCGCAGACTTGGGCGGCGACCCGCAGATCGTGGGTGATGAACAGCATGGCCAAATTGAAACGGTCGCGGATGCTCGACAGAAGCTGCAGGACCTGCGCCTGCACCGAGACATCGAGCGCTGACACGGGCTCGTCGGCCACCAGTACTCCGGGACGCAAGGCGAGCGCGCGAGCAATGCCGATCCGCTGCCGCTGGCCGCCCGAAAATTCGTGTGGATAGCGATCGGCGACGCGGCGATCGAGGCCCACGAGCTCGAGCAGCTCGTGAGCCCGGGCGAGCGCTTCGGCGCGCCCCAAGCCGTGGACGATCGGACCCTCCGAGACCAGACTGCCGACCGTGCAGCGCGGATCGAGCGAGCCATATGGATCCTGGAACACCATCTGGATCCGTTCGCGATAAGGCCGCAGCGCCTTGCGCGTGAGCCCCTGCAGATCGACGTCGTCGAGCACGATCTTCCCCTTGTCGGCATCGATCAGGCGCGTGATGCAGCGCGCCACGGTCGACTTACCCGATCCCGACTCGCCGACGATGCCGAGTGTCTCGCCGCGTCGGATCTCGAGATTCACGGCTTTGGCAGCGTGCACGATGCGGCCGCCGCGGCCGAACAATCCGCCGCCGCTGCGAAAGACCTTGTCCAGGCCGACGACGGCCAGGACCGGAGAGGCATTTTCGGCCGATCGTCCGGCCTTGGGGATCAGGCGCGGCACCGCGGCGATCAGCGAGCGCGTGTAGGGGTCTTGCGGGTCGTTGAGGACCCGATCCCTGTCGCCAAATTCCACCAGCCTGCCGCGCTGCATCACCGCCACGCGGTCGGCGATTTCGGCGACCACGCCGAAATCGTGGGTGATGAACAGAACGCCCATGTGGCGCTTGGCCTGCGTCTCTTTGATCAGCGCCAGGATCTGGGCCTGGGTCGTGACATCCAGCGCGGTGGTCGGCTCGTCGGCGATCAGTACCGAGGGCTCGAGAATCAGCGCCATCGCGATCATCGCGCGCTGGCGCTGACCGCCCGAAAGCTGATGGGGAAAGGCGCGCAGGATCTTATCGGGGTCGGGCAGGCTGACGGCGGCGAGGGTGTCGCGGATCCGGCGCATGCGCTCGACCCTGGGCAGGCCGGTGTGGACTTTGATGACTTCTTCGATCTGCTTTCCGATGGTCATCACCGGGTTGAGCGCAGCCATCGGCTCCTGGAAGATCATCGAGATGCGTCGGGATCGGATGTCGCGCAGGCGCGGCATCGAGGCCTTCAGCAAATCTTCGCCCTCGAGCAGGATCGTGCCCGCGCTCGCGCGCACGTGCGGCGCGGGCAAGAGGCCCATGACGGCGCGCGACATCACCGACTTGCCCGAGCCGGATTCGCCGACCACGCAGAGGACTTCGTCGTGCCGGAGCGACAGCGAGAAGTCCGAGATCGCCTGCGGTCGATCCGCCCAGGCCGGCAGATCGACCGTCAGATTGCGTATGTCGAGAACGGTCTCGGCCAAGGTAGTCACGTGCGGCGCAAGCCGGGATTGAGGGCGTCGTTGAGTCCGTCGCCGACCAGATTGATGCTGAGCACCGTGAGCATGATCGCGATGCCGGGTATGGCACACAGCCACCACGCGTGACGCAGGAAGTCGCGGCTGGCTCCGACCATGTAGCCCCAGCTCATGACGTTCGGATCGCCGAGGCCGAGAAAGGACAATCCGGACTCGGTCAGGATGGCGGTGGCGACCAGCAGCGAGCCGGTCACGATGATCGACGACATGCAGTTGGGCAGGACGTGCAGGAAGATCACACGTATGTCGGTCATGCCCATGCCGACGCAGGCCTGCACGAATTCGCGATTGCGCAGCGCCAAGAACTCGCCGCGAACGAGTCGCGCCATCGGCGGCCAGGAGACCACGGAGATGGCGATGACCACGCTTTGCACCGAGGGCTGCATCAGAGCGACCAGCAGGATCGCGAAGATGAACGATGGGATGGTCTGGAAAAACTCCGTCGTGCGCATCAGAACATCGTCCAGCAGGCCGCCGAAGTAACCCGCGAAACCGCCAATCAGGGTTCCGAGCATCGTCGCCGCGACCGCCGCGAGCGCTCCGATCATCAACGACGTGCGCGCGCCTTCCACGATTCCCGCGGCGACGTCGCGCCCGAGGCTGTCGGTGCCCAGCAGGTACTTGCCGAACGGTTCGCGGAACGGCTGCCCGACCAGCTCGAAGGCATTCCTGGGATAGATGAAAGGACCCGCCAGCGCCATCAACAGGACCGCCGTCAGGATCACCAGCCCCAACAGGGCGCCCCGATGGCGAGCGAAGCGCTGAAAGAACGCTCTCATCGCACCGCGATCCTCGGATCAAGGACGGTGTAGAGCAAGTCGATCAGGATGTTGACGCCGACGACCAGGCAGGCCGAGATGAAGAAGATTCCCATCAGGAGATTGAGATCGCGCGTGAACAGCGCCTCGTAGGCGAGCTGGCCGAAGCCCGGCCAAGCGAACACCGACTCGACGATTACGGAACCGCCGATCAAATTGCCGATCTGGACGCCGGCGATGGTGACCACCGGCAGGCAGGCATTGCGCAGGATGTGGCCAAACATGATGCGCCGCTCGGTCAATCCCTTGGCGCGGGCAGTCGTGACGTAATCCTTGCCGACCTGCTCGAGGACCGCCGATCGCATCAGTCGCATGTAGAGCGCCAGGTAGAAGAGCGAGAGCGTGGTGGCGGGAAGAATGAGGTGGCGCGCGACGTCGGCCACCGCGGCCCAGCCGGTGTAAAACGCCGCCACGTTCGCCATGCCGCTCGTCGGTAGCCAGCCGAGCTTCAGCGCGAAAACCAAGATCAGCATCAGGCCGACCCAAAAGAGCGGCGTGGCGTAGGAGACGAGCGCGATCACCGAGATCAGGTTGTCGCGCCAACTGTTGGGACGCATGGCCGCGAGAAGCCCCAGCAACATGCCGAACGTGAGCGAGAGCACGATCGTGGTGCCCATGAGGAGGAGCGTGGGACCGAGCCGCGTCAGGATGAGGTTCAGCACCGGCGCGCCGTGCCGGAACGAATAGCCGAGATCGAGCGACAGGATGTTCTTCGTGTAGAGCAGGAGCTGCAGGTAGAGCGGCTGATCCAGACCGAATACCTGGCGCAAGTGAGCCAGGTATTCCGGTGTCGCCGAGCCCGATTCGCCCGCCAGCACGTCCACTGCGTCACCCGGGGCGAGGTGCAGCAGCAGGAAGTTCGCCACCACGATGCCGACGATGATGAGGGTCCCCTGGAGGAGGCGCCTCGCGGCGTAAGCGGTTCGCGAGTTGGCGGAGTCCACGCGGCGCCTTCACCTCGAGGTCGAGCAGACGCTCCCGCCTATTGGTCCATCCAGACCCGGTCGAACGAGGAATAGGCGCCCAGGGCGCTCACCAGCAAGTCGTGGAACTTCTTGTCGTAAACCGTGACGAATTCGAGTTCGTCGACCCAGACCAGGGGAACCTGCTCCGATAGCTCGCGCTGCAATTGGTGGTAGATCTCCGCCCGCTTCCCGGGATCGGTCTCGATCGCGGCCGCCTTCATCAATTCGTCGGTCTTGGGCGAGCTCCAATGCGTTTCATTGACGAAAATCGTGCCGGCCTTGATCGACCAGGAGGAATAGAGCCGATCGATGCCGATCACGGGATCGGCAAGCGTTTGGATCGACAGGACCGACATATCGAAGTCATAGTTGGTGTAGAGGCGTCTCAGCCAGGTCGGCCAGTCCTCGTTGCGCAGCGTGATCTTGATGCCGATCTTGCCCAATGCCTGCTGCAGGTACTCGGCGTAGCGCTGGTAGTCGGGACCTCCCGGGCCGACCTCGATGATGGCCTGGAAGCGGTTGCCATCGGCGCCGCGCTTGTAGCCCGCCTCATCGAGCATCTTGTTGGCGATCGCAACCCCGTCGGGGACGTTGTAGTTCTTGACACCGTCGGTCGTGTAGAAGCCGTTGGACTTGAAGTTGGAGTTGATGGGTCCGGTGGCCACCCGGGCATAGCCGAACCAGATCTTGTCCGCGATGAACTTGCGGTCGATCGAATAGGCGATGGCCTGTCGGACCCTGACGTCGTCGAACGGCTTGTGCTGCGTGTTGAAGTCGAGCTGCAGGATCGGCGACTGCATCTTGTAGCCGTCTGTCGTGACGGCGATGTTGGGAAGCTTCTTCAGCCGGGCGAGATCGACGTTGGGGATGGCGTTGAACGCCGCGTAGTTGACTTCGCCCGCTTCCATCGCTGCGCTGCGCGTCCCGGCGTCGGAGATGATGCGCGCCACGATATGGTCGAGGTAGGGAAGTCCGTGTTTCCAATAGTCGGGGTTGCGGTCGAGTCTGATGTATTGGCCCTTCTCCCATTCCACGAACTTGAACGGACCGGTGCCCACCGGCTTGTTGGCGTAGGGATTGGTGGCGATGTCGGTTCCCGCGAACAGGTGCTTGGGGATGATCGGCGATTCATAGCTCGACAGCGCCATCATCATGTAGGGCGCCGGATGGGCCAATTTGAACACCGCAGTGTGATCATCCGGGATGTCGATGGCCTCGAGATCGCGGAACGTGTTGATGCCGCGCGGATGGAGCTTCTTCAACACCTCCATGAACGTGTACTGGACGTCGGCACTGGTGAACGGTTGGCCGTCGTGCCACTTCACGCCGTCGCGCAGGATGAAGGTGACGGTCTTGCCGTCCGGGCTCACCGTCCACGACTTGGCGAGACTGGGAATCGGCTTGAGGTCGGGCGTGTAGTCGAGCAGCCCATCGTACACTTTGGCGCTGATTTCACCGACGGGCTGGGCGGTGCTGGTGTAGGCCGCGAGCGTCGGCGGCTCGGTGTCCATCGCCATGATCAGCGTGCCACCCTGCTTGGGAGCGGCTTGGCCGGCACACGGCAACAGCAGCGTGCCCAGAGCGAAGGCCAACAGGCATGAAACGAGGCGCGCGCCGACATTCGTCGCCATAAATCCCCCTCAACAGCTCTCGGCCTTGAACGCAGCGGGCAGGCGACGTTCGGCGCCAGGACGACGGTAGCACGCGATGCGCGCGTCGGCTCGAAGCGGCCGAAATTGCGACAAATGGAAGATATGACGCGAGCGGTGCGGCGTTCCAGTGCTTTCGGGTCGTTCCGATGCGGCCGACTGCCGCGACGCCGGCGCGCGCCGATCAGGGCGGCTCGAGGCCGTGGCGGCGCTTCGCGGCGTCCCACTCGGGCCGCGTCAGGAACGCGAAGAATGCCTTGACGTCGTCGGGACGGGTCGACGCGCTGCACGTCGCCGCCGAAAACACGGTGATGACCTGGATGTCTTCGGGCAGCGGGCCGACGACGTCGATGCCCGGCAATCCCACCAGTTCGCTGAATTGCTGGAAGCCGAGCTCGACCTCGCCGCGCGCGACCAGGGTGCCGACCGGAACCCCGGGCGGCGCTTGCACGATGCGCGGCGCAATGGTCTCGGCGATGCCCCAGCGCTCGAACAGCCGGACCAGATACACGCCGCTCGGGCCGGTCGAATAGCCGACCTTGCGCGCCGACAGCACGGCTTGTCGAACCGTCTCGCCGCTGGTGAGGTCGGGATGCGGCGCGCCGGCCTTGACGGCGACCGCCACGCCAGAGCGCGCCACATCGATCCGACTGCCCGGATCGACGTGGCCGTCCGCCGCCAGCCGGCCGATCGCGTCGGCCGCGAGCGCGACGAAGTCGAAGGGCTCGCGGTTCTGCACCCGGCGCAGCGCCTCGACGCCGCCGACCGACGTCACCGTGACGGGTTGTCCGGTTCGCTGCTCGTAGGCGAGCGCCAGCTCCGCCAGCACGTGGCGCGTCGCCATGGAGCAGACGCCGGTGATCGGCGCGGCGG